>CAZJSH010000101.1:0-9960 GCA_964548715.1 uncultured Halomonas sp.
GGCCGAAGCCGATCATCACCGCCGAGAAGATGCCGGGGCTCGCGGTCAGCAGCACGACCCGGGTCACCGTCTGCCACGGCGTCGCGCCCAGCGCCAGCGAACCCTGGGTCAGGTGCCTCGGTACCGTGAATACGGCGTCTTCGGCGATCGAGAAGATCGTCGGGATCACCGCGAACCCCATCGCGATGCCGACCACCAGCGCGTTGCGCTGATCGTAGGTGATGCCGATGTCGGTAAACCACTGGCGCATCGAGCCGTCGAAGAACCAGACCTCGATCAGCGGCGACAGCTGGACCAGGAACCAGACGACCGCGGCGATGACCGGAATCAGGATCACCGCCTCCCAGCCGGGCGGAATCCGCAGCCGGATCTCGCGCGGCAGCCGGCTGAAGACCCAGGCGATCGCGAAGAACGCGACCGGCAGGCCGACCAGCACCGTGAACACCGCCGGGATGTGGTTCTCGATGAACGGCGCCAGCCACAGACCGGCGAGGAAGCCGAGGATCACGGTCGGCAGCGCTTCCATGACCTCGATGGTCGGCTTCACATAGCCTCTCAGCCGCGGAGCCATGAAGTAGGCGGTGTAGATGGCGCCGGCGATCGCAAGCGGCGTGGCGAACAGCATCGCGAACAGCGCGGCCTTGATGGTGCCGATGGTGAGCGGCACCAGCGAAAACTTGGGCTCGAAGCTGTCGGCGCCCGACGAGGCCTGCCAGACGTAGTCCGGATCGCCGCGCCCTTCGTACCAGACCTTGCCCCACAGCGCTTTCAGCGACGCCTCGGGATGATTGTTCCGGACGTCGTGGACGGTCAGCCGGCCATCGGCCGACTCGGTGATCAGCTTGTCGTCGACCGGTGAGAGCCCGACCGACACCAGCGCCGTATCCGACACCGACTCCAGGAACATCGTGCGCGCCGAGGTGGCGTAGTGGAGGCCCAGCGCGCCGGCGTCATCGACGGCGGCAAACCCCTTGCGCGTGTATTCCGGCTGGATCCGCGTGATCGACCCCGGGTGCCGATCGAAATCGCGGACGCGGGTCATGCGGAAGATGTTGTCGCCCGCGTCCTGGCTTTCGTCGCGGACCAGGAACCACTGGCTCAAGCGCCCCTCGGAGGTTCCGATGATCCACGAAAAGGTCCCGTTGAGCATCCGCATCGCGGTGATCCGCTCGCCGGCCTCGACGGCCTGCGCCTCGTCGCGAAGCACCGGCGAGGACGGATCGGAAAGGTCGTAATAGACCAGCCGCCCGCCTTCGGTGGCGCCGATCAGCGTCCACAGGTTGGCGGTCAGCTCGAGCATGTCCAGCGCCTCGTCGACCCGGGGCAGTGTCCAGGTCTGGCGGGTCACTTCGGTCTCGCCAGTCAGGAAGGCCGTGCGGGTCCGGAAGCGCACCAGCAGCAGTCGACCGTCCTCGGTCTGGGCCGCGATACCGGTGTCCTCGCCGGCCTTCTGGACGGCCAGCGCGGTCAGCGCCCGACCCTCCGGATCGATGACCACCGGGTCGGGCCCGAGCGGAAACGTCGGGTCAGGCATCACCCGGCGCTGCTCGCCCTCGAAATCGAGCCGGATTTCATGATCGATGACGATCGCGGTCCCGTCGGACAATCCGTAGGCCGAACGCCTTGCGCGCGGCTCGCCCATCGCCGTGGCCGAGACCCCGACGCCGTCGGGAATCGCCAGCTCGACGGTCTCCAGGAGTTCGCCGCTGGCCAGCGTGAAGTAGCTCAGCGTGCCCGCCTCGCTGTAGCGCATACCCAGTTCGTCATAGCGCTCGAGCGTCATGCTGGCGACATCGCCTTCGAGCGTCGAAGCCACCGCGTACTCGGCGACCGGCTCGACCGACGCGCCGCGCAGCATCGGCAGCACCTCGCTGAACAGGTAGACGAAGATCAGGGTCAGCGCCACGACGACCCCACCGCCACCGGCCCGCACCATCCAGCGCGCGGCGCCGTCGGCCAGGTAGCGCCGACGGCGACGGCGCGCCATCGCCTCGGCGCTGGGCAGCGAGCTGGAGGTCGGGTTCAGGACGGGCGAGCCGGGTGTACTCATCGAGAAGGCCTTCGACAACGCGGCGCGCCGGATCCGGCGCGCCGCTGGCTTCGGTTCAGCGCGCGGCGGTCAGAGGCCGAGCTGCTCGCGAATCCGTTCCGCCACGGGCGCCGGCAGCGGCACGTAGCCGTCGCGGGCCACCACTTCCTGGCCCTGGCGGGACAGCACAAGCTTGAAGAACTCGCGCTCCAGCGGGTTCAGCGGCGCGGTCGGCGGCTTGTTGACGTAGACGTAGAGCAGTCGCGCCAGCGGGTAATCGCCGGTGACCGCCGTTTCGGCGTCGGGATAGACGCATTCGCCGCCGCTCCCGGCGGCCACTTCGAGAATCTTGACGCTGGCGGTCATATAGCCGATGCCGGAATACCCGATGCCATTGAGCGACTCGGAAACGCCCTGCACCACCGAGGCCGAGCCCGGCTGTTCATTGATGCCCGGCTTGAAGTCACCGCCGCACAGCGCATTGTCCTTGAAGAACCCGTAGGTGCCCGACACCGCGTTTCGGCTGTAGAGGGTGAAATCGCGGTTGTCCCAGGCGCCTTCCAGGCCCAGGTCGCCCCAGCGTGAGACGTCGTTCGGCGCGCCGCAGCGGCGGCTGACCGAGAAGACCGCGTCGATCTGCGGGATCGACAGGCAATCGACGGGATTGTCCTTGTTGACCAGCACCACGATCGCGTCGATGCCCACGCCGACCGCCGTCGGCGGGTAGCCGAAGCGCTCCTCGAACTCCTGGATCTCGTTCGAGCGCATCAGCCGGCTCATCGGGCCGAAGTTGGCCGTGCCTTCGGTCAGCGCCGGGGGGGCGGTCGAAGAACCTGCGCCCTGGATCTGGATGTTGACGTTCGGATAGATCTTGGCGAACTCCTCCGCCCAAAGGGTCATGAGGTTGTTCAGCGTGTCGGATCCGATCGACGACAGGTTGCCCGAGACCCCGGACACCGGCTCGTAGTCGGGCAGCGCCGGGTCGACATCGGCCCGGAGATTCACGCTCGCGGCCAGCGCAAGCGCCACCCCCAGCCCGATGCTGATCTGCCTGAAATTCATAGTTGACCTCGTGAGTCTGGATGACTGAAACGTAGCGGTCATCGATGACGACCTGATGACGCGTTGGCGCCCGCTGAACGGCGCTTTCCACCCGCCGGCGAAGTATGTGGCAGAAAAATGACAGTCCGGTTACTTCCTGCCGGAATCCTGCCACATCCCGCGGACGAGTGTGCGCCAGCAGCAGCGGGCCGGTGCTGTCCAGGCGCATCCGGCTCGGGCCTCCCGATCAGGCCGCGCCCTCGCTTTCGGACAGACCGCGAGTCCGGCGGGCCGGAAACACGCAGCAGAATCGACTCCCCTCGCCCGGCTCGGATTCGACCTCCAGCCGACTTTCATGTCGCTGGAGCACGTGTTTGACGATGGCCAGACCCAACCCGGTCCCGCCCTGGGAGCGACTGCGCGAAGGATCGACGCGGTAGAAACGCTGGGTGATGAACGGCAGGTGCTTCGCGTCGATGCCGATACCGTCGTCGGTCACGCAGAAACAGGCCGTGCCGTCGGGTTCCCGGGACCAGCGAACCCGAATGCGACCGCCGCGATCGGTGTACCGAACCGCGTTGAAGACCAGATTGGAAAAAGCACTGTAGAGCTCGCTCTCGATGCCGGCCAGCCCCAGTGTTTCATCGAGCTCGACGTCCAGCGTTCGCTCGCCGCCGGCCTGGTTCCCCGCGTCGGCGACGATCCGGCGGACCAACTCGGCCACCGGCACGGGCTGCTCGTCGGGGTCGCCCGGCGCATCGGTCTCGAGCCGCGACAGCTCGAGCAGGTCATTGACCAGCGCAGTCATCCGGGCGCACTGGACCTGCATTTCCTGCAACGGACCGTCCCAGATCTCGGGCAGCGCCTCGTCCTCGGCCAGGTGCTCCAGGTAGCCGCCGAGTACGGTCAGCGGTGAGCGCAGCTCGTGCGAGGCATTCGCGACGAAATCCCGCCGCATGTTCTGCAGACGCTGCATCCGGGTGATGTCTCGCACCAGCATCAGGTACTGGCCCTTGCCGTACGGCACGATCCGCACCGAAAGGGTGTGGCCGAGCTGGGTCGGTGAGGCCACCTCCACCGGTCGGTCGAACTCCCCGGAGCGCATGTAGGCGTCGAAGGCCGGGGCCCGCAACAGGCTGGTGACCGGCTGGCCGACGTCCCGGTTGCCAGCCAGGCCGATCAGCCTGATCGCCGCGCTGTTGAACCAGGTGATGCGCCAGTCGGTGCCCAGGACCAAGGTGCCGTCCGGCATGGCCGCGGTCGACTCGCGGAACTCGCGGATCACGCGGGCAAGCCGCTTCTTCCGTCGGGTGTAGCGGCGCTGCAGCCGATAGTAATGCTCGAAGACTTCGCCCCACACTCCCCAGGACTGCGGCGGCTGGCGGCGACGGCCGCTGCGCAGCCAGCCCTCGAGCCGACGCATCTGCAGGACATGACGCAGGCTGGTGATCGCCAGGGCCAGCGCCAGCCACCATCCGAACGCACCGCCGAACAGCAGCCAGACGAGCCCCGCCAGGCCGACCCACAGTCCGAGGAACAGAAACTCGGTCAGCCAGGCTGCGCGCATCACGCCTTGGAAGCGTCCGGAGAGAAGCGGTAGCCGGAGCCGCGCACGGTCTGCAGGAACCGGTCGAAGCCGAACGGTGCCAGCGCCTTGCGCAGTCGCAGCACGTGGACGTCGACCGTGCGCTCCTCCACGTACACGCCTCCGCCCCAGACGTGATCAAGGAGTTGCGACCGGCTGTAGACCCGGTCCTGGTGGGTCATGAAGAATTTCAGCATCCGGAACTCGGTCGGACCGAGCTCGACCGGCTGTCCGGAAGCCAGCACGCGGTGCGAGGCCAGGTTGAGCACCAGCTCACCGGCGGTGACTTCGTCGCTGTCGCCCTCGGGCGCGGTGCGGCGCATCACCGCGCGCATTCGAGCCAGCAGCTCGCGGGCCGAGAACGGCTTGGTGATGTAGTCGTCGACGCCGGCGTCGAGCCCGCGGATCTTGTCGTCCTCGGTTGAACGCGCGGTCAGCATGATGACCGGGATGCCTCGTGTCAGCTCGTCGCGATTCAGGCTGCGCGCGAATTCCACGCCGCTGGTGTCGGGCAGCATCCAGTCGAGCAAGAGCAGGTCGGGACGGTGATCGGCGATCCGGACCCGCGCGGTCCGGCAGTCGGCGGCCTCGATCACGTCATAGCCGGAACGCTTGAGATTGAAGACGATCATGTCGCGGATCGCATCGTCGTCTTCGACGACCAGCACCTTCTTTTCCATCGGTTTCGTGCTCACGCCGGGTTCCTGCGAATTGGACCAAGCGCGGATGACCGATCCATGACAGTTCCGGGTCGGCTCTGTGGCGAGCTGGTGACGACGGCTGGGACGACATTCATGATCGCCATCAGGACGCGGCGTAGATCGCGCGCATTCGCCGGGCCGCATCGGCGACCTGGTCGCGCAGGAACGCCGGCGCCAGCACCTCGACGTCGGCGCCGTAGCGCAGTACGTCCATGACGAGTTCCCGACTGGAGCCGAACGGAAAGCTCAGCTCCAGCGTGCCGTCGGCGGCCCGTTCGGCCTGCTGCTCGGCGTGCCACTGTTCGTCGGCGGCCCAGCGCGCGGCCTCGGCGTTGAAACGCAGCCGCGCGCGGTGCTCGGCCGGGCCGGAGAAGATGCCGTAGGCGCCGTCGAAGTGGTCGCGCAGCGCCGACGATTCGAGTTCTTCGGCCGGGTCGCCGAGCGGCTCGAGCATCTGGACGCGTTCGACGGCGAAGCTCCGCAGGCCCTCGGCGTCGTGGCACCAGGCATCGAGGTACCAGCGGTCGCGGTAAGCGGTCAGCCGCTGCGGCGACACCGTACGCTCGCTGACCGCGTCGCGCCGCCGGCCGTGATAGCGGATCTTCAATCGGCTGCGCTGGAACAGCGCGCGAAGCAGGTCCTCGAAAAGTCGTCCCGGCACCGGTCGCCCGGCGTCGTGCCGGATATGGATGCGTTCCGGGTGCGCGGAGAAATCGATGCCCTCCTGATCGATCAGCTGGCTCATGCGCTGCTGGAGCATGTCCAGTTCGTCCTGCAGCAGGCCCGGCTGCACGTTGGACAGGATCTGGCGCGCGGTCAGCAGCGCCTGGAGTTCTTCGGGGCTGATCCACAGGCCCGGCAATTCGAAGTTGCCGGCCAGCGTGCGGTCGTAGAAGAAGTGCCGGGTCTCCGGGTCCTGCTCCAGCGGCGCGCCGAGCACGTCGCGCAGCTCGGCGACCAGCCGGTACAGCGTGGCCTGACTGCAGCCCAGCTCCTCCATCAGGGCCTGGCGCGAAACCGGCGTCCGCCGCTGCCGGAGAATATCGTGGAGGTGATAGATCTTTTCGCGGCGCGACATGCGAATACGGCGTCAGGCGTCGCGCGGACGACAATCGCGGCAGAGGCCGTAGATCTCCAGCACCTGGCGGGTCGGCTCGAAGCCCTGCTCGGCGGCGAACGCGTCGAGTTCCGGCGTGGCGACCCGCTCGGGCAGCTCGATGACGGTGTCGCAGTGTTCGCAGATCAGGAACCGGCCCTGGTGGCGATGCTCGGGATGGAAGCAGCTGACGAACGCATTGAGCGTTTCGAGGCGATGGATGAAGTGGTGTTCGAGCAGGAACTCCAGCGCCCGGTAGACGGTCGGCGGCGCGGCCGACGGCTGCTCGGCCTTGAGTTGATCGAGCAGCTCGTAGGCCTTGACCGGACCGTCGGCGGCGAGCACGAGTTCCAGAACGCGCCTGCGCGTCGGGGTCAGCCGGAGGCTGTCCTTGGCGCAGCGCTGTTCGATTTCCTCGATGACGTGATCGGCGGGCTGCATGGATTCGATTCTAACGCACCGGACCGGCGTCGGCCCCGCTGGCTCGGCCGCTCAACCAGCCTGCGCGACGCGGGCGTCGATGAAGGCCAGCGCCCGATCGATCCGCTCCAGCGTCCGCCCTCTCCCGATCAGCCACAGCGTCTGATCGATCGACGGCGAACTGCCGTGCCCCATCAGGGCGACCCGCAGGGGCTGGCCGATCTTGCCCATCCCGACCTCGAGCGCCTCGGCCGCGTCACGGACCGCCTGGCCCAGCGCCTCGGCGTCCCAGGTGCAGTGCTCCAGGCGCGCCCGGACCGCCTGCAGCGGCTCGGCCGCCACCGGCCGCAGGTGCTTCTTCGCCGCGCCCGGTTCGAAGCGCTCGAAGTCGGAATAGAACGCGCGACTCTGTTCGACCAGTTCGGCCAGCGTCTCGAAGCGCTCGCGCTGGACGGCCAGCAGGTCGTCCAGCGCCGGGCCCAGTGACGGATCCAGTCCATGATGCGCGAAGTGCCACTTCAGTTCCGGCAGGATGCGCTCGACCGGCGCGGTCTTAAGGTAATGCTGGTTCAGCCAGTTCAGCTTCTCGGTATCGAACCGCGAGGCCTTGCGGTTGACGTCCTCGATCCGGAACAGGCAGACCAGGTCGTCGCGCGAGAACTGCTCGCGGTCGCCGTGGGACCAGCCCAGCCGAGCCAGATAGTTGACCAGCGCGTCGGGCAGGTAGCCCTGCTCGCGCCAGGCCAGCACGCTGACCGCGCCGTGGCGCTTCGACAACCGGCCGCCGTCGTCGCCGAGAATCATCGGCACGTGAGCGAACTCCGGGACCGGGGCACCCAGCGCGTGGTACAGGTTGATCTGGCGCGGCGTGTTGTTGATGTGGTCGTCGCCACGGATGACCAGGTTGATCTTCATATCGAGGTCGTCGACGACCACCGCGAAGTTGTAGGTCGGCGTCCCGTCGCTGCGCTGGATGACCAGGTCGTCGAGTTCGGCATTGGCGATCTCGATCTCGCCGCGCACGCGATCGGCGAAGCGCACGACCCCGTCGTCGGGGTTGCGGAAGCGGATCACCGGCTCGATGCCGTCGGGAACGTCGCTGCGGTCACGGCAGTGTCCGTCGTAGCGGGGTTTCTCGCCCTTCTCCATGGCCGCTTCGCGCAGCGCCTCGAGGCGCTCCTTCGAGCAGTAGCAGCGATACGCCTTGCCCTCGTCGATCAGCCGCTGCACGGTTTCGCGGTACAGCGCCATGCGATCGGACTGGTAGATCGGGCCCTCGTCCGGATCCAGCTCCAACCAGGCCAAGCCGTCCAGGATGAACTGGACCGATGCCGCCGTGGAACGCTCGCGATCGGTGTCCTCGACGCGCAGCACGAACTCGCCGCCCGTCGCGCGCGCAGCCAGCCAACAGAACAACGCGGTGCGGGCTCCGCCGATGTGCAGGTAACCGGTCGGGCTCGGTGCGAAGCGGGTTCGGATGGGGATCGTCATGGCAGGTCCTGGGGCACTGGGCGTCGGTGGCTCACGATCGCCGGAGAATCAACGAGGTCGGCGCAGTCCGGAGGGACCGGCCGCGAAAAAGCGCGACAGTCTAGCAGATCGTTCCGGCCTCACGATCGAGGTCGATTGCAGTATAACGGGGTCCGACTCCACGTCCTCGGTGCGGCCGGATTTCCGTAGTGCGCGAGCCCTCTGGCTACGATGAGCCCTATCCGATACTGCGCGTCCTGCGCGGTCGGCCGCCGTTGCGCGGCCTGCTTGCGCTGATCGTACTGCTCGCCGCCCTGTCGGGCCACGACCCCCGGACCGAACTCGAGCGCATCCAGGAGCGCGGTCGGCTGGTCATGCTGACGATCAACGGCGCGACCACCTATTACCTGGGCCCGAACGGCGAGGCCGGTTTCGAATACGACCTGGCGCGGGCTTTCGCCGACTCGCTGGATCTGCCGCTGGAGGTCGTGGTGCTGCCGTCGATCGAGCGCCTGGTGCCGGCGCTGCGCGCACGCCGCGGCGATTTTCTCGCCGCCAACCTGTCGCGCTCGCCGGACCGGCTCGACGACCTGCGTTTCGGGCCGGTCTACGAGCGGGTCGAACCGGTCGTGGTCTATCGACGCGGATCCAGCCGCCCGCGCGAGCCGGCCGATCTCGCCGACGGCCGGCTGGGGATTCTCGACGGAACCAGCTACGCCAACTTTCTCGAGCCGCTGGCCGAGGCCGACGGCGTCGAGTGGCAGGTCTTTCCCGAAGCCAGCATCGAGGACCTGCTCGAAGCGGTCAGTAACGAGGAGCTGGAGTACACCATCCTCGACTCCAACATCCTCGATCTGAACCGGCGTTATTTCCCGGCCGTGCGCCCGGCGTTCGAGATCGGCCCGCTGCAGCCGCTGGCCTGGGCGACCCGGCTCGGCGACGACGACAGCCTGGTCCAGGCCATGCGCGAGTTCTTCGCCGGCGACTCGAGCGGTCCACTGATCACCGAACTGCGCGAGCGCTACTACAGCCACGTCGAGAACTACGAGCCGGTCGGCACCTTCAATTTCATGCAGCAGATGCGCGAGCGCCTGCCAGCCATCCGGCCGCTGCTGGAACAGGCCGCACAGCAGACCGGCCTGGACTGGAGGCTGCTGGCCGCGGTCAGCTACCAGGAGTCGCACTGGGACCCCGACGCCGTCTCGCGCACCGGCGTCCGCGGCCTGATGATGCTGACTCGCCAGACCGCCCGCCAGGTCGGCATCGAGGACCGGCGGGACCCGGCCCAGAGCGTCTCCGGCGGTGCCCGCTACCTGGTCTCGCTGATGGAACGACTGCCCGAGCGGATCGAACAGCCGGACCGGCTGTGGCTCGCGCTGGCCGCCTACAACATCGGGCTGGGACATCTCGAGGACGCGCGCGTGCTGACCGAGCGACAGGGCGCCGACCCCGACCGCTGGGTCGACGTCCGCGACCGCTTGCCGCTGCTGACTCAGGAACGGTACTTCTCGCAGACCCGATTCGGCTACGCGCGCGGCTACGAGGCCTACAGCTACGTCGAGAACATCCGGACCTTCTACGAAATCCTGGTCTGGATGGACGGGCGCGACCATCCGCT
>CAZJSH010000102.1:0-9955 GCA_964548715.1 uncultured Halomonas sp.
GGTTGGCGAACGCGGCGTCCTTTTCGTGGATGAACCCCGAATCGGGCAGCAGGTACTGGCACAGCGCGCGGGTCGAGGCCGTGGCGAAGATGTCGCCCTCGAATCCATCGCGCACCAGCACCGGCAGGTAGCCGGAGTGGTCGATATGGGCATGGGTCAGCACCACTGCATCGATCGTGTCGAGCGGCACGGGCAAGGTCTTCCAGTTGCGTTCGCGCAGCTGCTTGTAGCCCTGGAACAGGCCGCAGTCGACCAGAACCCGCTTGCCGGCGTATTCGAGCAGGAACTTCGAACCGGTGACGGTTCCCGCCGCACCGAGGAAGCGAAGCGTGGGCCTGGAATCGCTGTTCACTTGCCGTCGGCCTCGTAGCCGTCGGCGTAGATGTCGCCGAACAGCCGGGTCAGTTCCGGCGCGGTCACGCGCAGCACGAACAGGCCGCGGTTGATGTCCGAGACCAGCACCGTGCCGTCGTCGAAGAACGGGTACACGTTCCAGGCGCCCTGGAAGCTGTTGCCGTCGGCTTCCGGATAGGTGTCGAAGTACGCGACTTCGGTCAGCTCGGCGGTGGCCGGGTCGTCGATCCGCAGGATGCGCAGGCCGCGTCGGTAGTTCGACTGGAAGGTGTAGTTGCCGATCACGTACTGGTTGTGATCGATGGCCGGGCCGTCGGCCATGTAGGCGGCCGGTTCGGGCGCCGAATCGAGTCGGGCCAGGTCGAACACCAGCGTGCGCGTTCCGGGCAGGTTGAACTGGAACTCGTCGACTTCGTCGTCGGTGACGAAGTACCGCTGGTCCGGCGTCAGCCAGCCCTGGTGGGTGTAGGCGCTCTGGTTGTAGGTGTGCTTGCCGAGCTGGGCCGGTGCGGCCTTGTCGGTGACGTCGACGACGGTGACCGAGTCCTCGTTGCTGGCGAAGCAGATCTCGCGCCCGGTGTGGCGGCTGTCCGGGCCGGCGTAGACCACGCACTGGACGTCGTGGGTATAGCCGTCGGCCGCGAAACAGCCGGCGAAGGCCGGGTTCCGCGGATCGCGGATGTCGATCATGTGCAGACCGCCGCCGCAGGTGTTGCCGCCGGTGGTGTAGGCGAACCCGGTGTCGGTGTTGATCGCGATGTTGTGCGCTTCGTGATGGGTGCCGGCGGCGCCGCTGGGAAATTCGAAGGTCAGGTAATGGGCGTCCATCGAGAAGGTCTGCGGCGGACTGCTGACGGTGCGCAGGCGGGTCAGGTCGAACACCTGGACGCCGTGGTTGTTGACGTCGTCGGCCACGATGAAGGCATGGTCGGCGTAGGTCTTGATGTCGGTCCACACACTGGTGGCCACGCCGGGCGGGCGCGGCAGGTTGCCCAGATAGAGCGGGTCTGCCGGGTCGGTAATGTCGACGAACGCGACGCCGTTCGAGCGGCCCATCAGCGCGTATCGCCTACCGGTTTCGGGGTCGGTCCAGCCCCACGAGTCCGAGCCGGAACCGCCGCCGATCTCGGGGAGCTCGAGCCAGCCGGCCAGTTCGATGCCGTCGCACGGGAAGATGTCGGACATCCCATCGACGCAGCCGGCCGGGCCCTTGTAGGGGTAGTCGATTCGCTCCAGGCCGTGCATGGTGTGGGCCAGGTGCTCGAACTCGATGTCCGGGTGCAGCACGCCGAGCACGGCGGCCCGGTCGCTGGTGAAGCAGGCCCAGGCCACGGCGGGGGCGAGTGTGACGAGCAGCAGGGCGGTCAGCGGTCGCTTCATGATTCGAATCCGTCGATGAACAGCGGCACGGGTACGCGGACCATCCGCGGCAGGCCTTCCTGGCCCGCGCTGTCGATGGCGGTCACGAACAGGCGTCCGTTGGCGGGCAGTGTAGCGCCGGACGGCAGGGTCACGTCGAACGACGCGATGGTCGCCGGTACGGTGATCGGAAACGCCCAGGTCGGCGAACCCGTGTCGGCCGGTGCGCCGGCGGCCACGCGCAGCTCGACGACGTCGCTGATCGGGTCGCTGGCCGGCGGTTCGGTCACGCTGCCACGGAAGTACAGCGTGTCGTCGGCGGTGCCGGTCAGCCGGATGCCGCCGTCGGTTATCGCGGCGAGCGCGGTGATCGACGGCCCGGCCGGTTCGCGATACGGCCGGCGGGCGGCCTTGACGGCCAGGAGCAAGGCGTCGAGGTTGGTCGGCCAGATCGTCGATTCGAAGCTCGAGCACGACTGCTGGAACGTCGTGCCCACCTCGAAGGTATAGGCCGCGACGCCGAACTCGTGGTACGCGTAGTCGACGGTGGTGCCGCCGGCCGGTCCCAGCAGCTGCCAGCGGCCGACGTCGTAGCCGGTCGGCTCGGCCATACGTCGACCGAGGATCGCAAGTCCGTCGTGATTCGGCGCGTTGTTCTCGTTGCCGCCGCCCAGCCCCTCCCAGGGAAACAACACCAGTTCGCCGAACGAGTGGATCGAAATGAACAGGCCTTCGGCCGTGTCCGGCGCCGGCGTGGTGAGGCCGCCCGGCCGCTGGTCGGCGAAGACGGTGGCCAGGTAGTCCTGGATGGCCCGGGTCTCGGGTTCGGACGCCACCACCGGGCCGCGGTAGGCGTCCGAGCAGGTCGATCCGGACGAGAAATCGCCCCAGAATACGGTGCTGTTGCGGTTCAGGTCGATGCCCGGGTTGGTGCTCGGACAGGCGGTTTCATTGTGGTTCTTGCGCCAGAACCCCTCGCCGGCCTCGACCTGCCGACGGCCGTCGGGGTTCTGCTGGGCGATCACGTGGACCTGGCGATGATCCAGCAGCCACTCGATGTCCGGATCGTCGGCCGGGTTTTCGACCAGAAGCTCGGCGAAGCGGGTCGCGATCTCGGCGGTGGCCAGCTCGCGCGCGTGCTGCGCGGCCATCACCACAAGCGGTGCGCGTGAGTGGGGGGAATCGGGGTTCTCGATGACCAGCGCCTGGATGGTGTCGCCGGGCGCCGAGCCGTTGCCGAGCTGCCAGGTTGCACCGACCTCGACCCAGCGGGCGCGGTCCGGGTGCTGGACCGCCAGCGCCTCGAGGTCGGCATGGGTCTGGGTCACGGTGCGGTAGCAGGCGAAGCCAGGAATGCTGCCGCCGGCGCCGCGCCGGAAGCCGGAGCGGTCGAGCGCGTTCCAGGCGGCCAGTTCGGCATTGCGCTGGACATCGGTGACGATTCGCAGCCCGGCCGCCTCGAGCCGGGCCCGGTCCGCGGGATCCAGCCAGAACACCGCGGCACCGGCCTCGCGATCGAGGCCCCAGAAGTCGTACTGGGCGCGCAGCTCGCCCAGCCGGGCCGGGCTCAGGTCGGTGATGCGAACGACCTCCGCGCCCAGCGGCGCGGCCAGCAGCAGCAGCGCGAGCGCGGCGGTCCGGATCATGCCGCGGCCGGACGGCGGACCGCTTCGACCAGCCCGCCGAATCGGGCCAGCACCGCCGGGCCGACCGTGTCGTCGGAGACGGCGCGGACCAGCTCGGCCGGGTCCTGGCCCTCCGCGATCAGCACGTCGGCGCGGGCCTGCAGGTAGGCGCGCATGATGGCGCGCCCGAACTCGGGGTGGAACTGGACCCCCCAGCTGTGGCCCCCGAAGTGCAGCGCATGGTGCGGGTCGCGATCGGTGACGCCGACGATCCGGGCGCCGTCGGGGGGAGTCAGCACGGCCTCGGAGTGGCTGACGTGGAAGTGCTCGTTCGGCGCGAATCGACCGAGCAGCGGGTCGTCGGGTTCGATCGAATGAACATCGACTCGTCCCATCCGCCGGCCGGCCGGGTTCGGACCGACCGTGCCGCCGAGCGCGTGGGCCAGCAGCTGGTGGCCGTAGCAGACGCCGAGCAGCGGCAGGCCGGCGCGGTGGGCGTCGGCCAGCCAACCGGCGGTGCGCTCCGACCAGTCGGCGCGGTGGCTGACCATGGCCGGCGATCCGGTGATCAGCGCGCCGGCCAGCGAATCGGGCGACGGCAGCGGCTCGTCGTGGTCGACCCGGACGGTCCGGTAGTCGAAGCGGGCGCGGCCGAGACCGGCGCTGAACCAGTCCTCGAAGTCGCCGCCCAGGGCCCGCGCCTCGGGCACGGCCTGGCCGGTCTTGATGATCAGGAACGGCATCGGATCGCCGGTCGAAGTCGGGTCGTCGGAACTCTCGGGGCTCGCCACCGGTCGTGGTCTCCATTTGCAGGCTCGAAGCCGTCCATGACAGCACATTTCGACGACGATTTCACCTCCGACCGGATCGCCCCGGGGCGAACGCCGCCGTATCGTGCGATGATTCGCGCATTCTCCCGCCAAGGAACCGCCATGCCGACCCTCCACGCCTACGGCGCCGAATCCGCAGATTCCGGCGTCCATCCCCTGACGATCGAGCGCCGCGAGCCGCGGCCTGACGACGTCTCGATCGAGATCGACTACTGCGGGGTCTGCCATTCCGACCTGCACTTCGTGCTCAACGACTGGGGCATGACCGAGTACCCGATCGTGCCGGGGCACGAAATCGTAGGAACCGTGACCGCGGTCGGCGATGACGTGGCCGGATTCAAGGTCGGCGAACGGGTCGGCGTGGGCTGCCTGGTGGATTCCTGCCGCGAGTGCGCGTCCTGCGAAGAGGGCCTGGAGCAGTATTGTCTGAACGGCTTCGTCGGTACGTATGGGGGAGAGGACCGGCATGACGGAACGAAGACCCACGGCGGGTACTCCGAGCGCATCGTGGTCTCCGAGCGCTTCGTCCTGAAGATGCCCGAGTCGCTGGATCCGGCCGCCGCTGCGCCATTGCTGTGTGCCGGCATCACTACGTACTCGCCGCTGAAGCACTTCGGGCTCGAGGCCGGGGACCGGATCGCCGTGGTCGGTATGGGTGGCCTGGGCCACATGGGCATCAAGTTCGCGAAGGCCATGGGTGCCGAAGTCACGGTGTTCTCGCGTTCGGAGAACAAGCGCTCGGAAATCGAGCGGCTGGGCGCCCACGACATGATCATCTCGACCGACGAAGAGCAGATGGAAGCCGCGGCAGGCCGGTTCGACTTCATCCTCGATACGGTACCCGTGCCGCACGACCTGAACCCCTACGTCAATGCGCTGAAGCCAAGCGGCACGCTGATCCTGGTCGGACTGCTCGAGCCGATCGAGCCCGCGCTGCAGGCCGGCCCGATCGTGTTCGCACGCCGCAGCATCTCGGGCTCGTTGATCGGCGGCCTGCCGGAAACCCAGGAAATGCTCGACTTCTGCGCCGAGCACGACATCGTCAGCGATATCGAGATGCTCGATATCAAGAACATCAACGAAGCCTACAAGCGCATGCAGAACAGCGACGTGCGCTATCGTTTCGTGATCGACATGGAATCGTTGAAGGGCGCCTGATCGAAACGCCATCCGGCGCGTCCTCGTTCTCGGCGTTCCGATCGTGAGTCAGGGCGAGCAGCCTGTCGTTTTCCGATGAGCAACGGGCTGGGGAGACCCGCCCTTCAATAATAAGCGCGCGTCCGGAACAGCGGCTCCAGCGAGCCGCTCCATTCACCGCCGTACAGCTCGAGCAGCTTGTCGGCCGGCGTCCTGCCGGATTCCACCGTGGCGTGCAGCGGCTCGAGAAAGCCGGTCTCGTCATCGCCGGCGGCGTTCAGTCGCTTGCGGTTGCGCAGCCCGTTTCGGGCCAGTTCGAGCAGGTCGCGCGCGATGTTGTGCACCGATCGTCCGTGGATCTCGGCGCGCAGTCCTTCACGCGACACGTCCTCGCGGAGTTTCGCCAGTTCGTCGGTCGACCAGTCGGCGATCAACTGCTGGCAGGCATCGAGGCTGCCGGCGTCGTACAGCAGCCCCACCCAGAACGCCGGCAGGGCGCACAACCGCTTCCACGGACCGCCGTCGGCCCCACGCATTTCCAGGAACTTCTTCAGCCGGACCTCGGGGAAGGCCGTGGTCAGATGATCGTCCCAGTCGGCCAACGTCGGCCGCTCGCCCGGCAGCGCCGGCAGCTTGCCGGCGAGGAAATCGCGGAACGACTGACCGGCGGCATCGATGTAGCGGCCGTCGCGGCGCACGAAGTACATCGGTACGTCCAGCATCCAGTCGACGTAGCGCTCGAAGCCGAAGCCGTCTTCGAACACGAACGGCAGCTGGCCGGTGCGCTGCGGATCGGTGTCGGTCCAGATGTGGCTGCGGTAGCTCAGGTAGCCCGACGGCCGGCCTTCAAGGAAGGGCGAATTGGCGAACAGCGCCGTCGCGATCGGCTGCAGCGCCAGTCCGACCCGGAACTTGGCCGCCATGTCGGCCTCGCTCGAGAAATCGAGGTTGACCTGCACGGTGCAGGTGCGCGTCATCATGTCGAGGCCCAGTGAACCGACCCGCGGCATGTGTTCGCGCATGATCCGGTAGCGCGCTTTCGGCATCCACGGGATGTCCTCGCGCTTCGCGCTCGGGTGGAAGCCGAGGCCGAGAAAGCCAAGCCCCATCGGTTCGGCCATCGCGCGCACTTCGGCCAGGTGCGAGTTGACCTCGTTGCAGGTCTGGTGAAGGTTGTCCAGCAACGCGCCCGACAGTTCGAACTGCCCGCCGGGTTCCAGCGTGATCGAGCAGCCGTCGCGTTTCAGCGCGATGACGTGATCGCCTTCGCGGTCGGGCGTCCAGGCATAGTTCGCGGCCAGCCGTTCGAGCAGTACGCCGATCCCGTGCTCGCCCTCGTAGGGCACCGGCTGGAGGTCGTCGAGCCGGAACGCGAACTTCTCGTGCTCGGTGCCGATCTTCCAGTCCTCGGCGGGTCGGCAACCCGAGGCCAGGTTCTCGACCAGTGTTCGGACGTTGCCGATCGGCTCGAGATCGTTGGATTGGGAATCGGACATGCGGGGCACCAGGCCTTCGGTTGGGGGCTGCAATTATCGCTGATGAATGCGCCGATGCGGATGCAGCGCGCGAAGGCCCCGCCTACACTAGACCCATGTCCGTCGCCCGCCGCCTGTTGCTGATGTTTTCGCTGGTCCTGCTGCCGGCGGCAGCGGTGGCCGTCGGATCCACGATCCATCGTGGCCTCGGTCCGTCACCGGACACCCTCGACATCCACCGCGCCCAGGGGCTGTCGGCGTTCAACCTGCTGCGCGACTTGCACGAGGGATTGCTGACCCGCGACGTGCACGGCCGGCCGATTCCCGCCATTGCTGCGGCCTGGACGATCAGTGACGACGGCCGGACCTGGCGCTTCGAGCTCGATCCCGAGGCCCGCTGGTCGGACGGGACATCCATCGTGGCCGCCGACGTCGTTCGCGGCTTCGACCGCGCGCGGAATCCCGAGACCGCTTCGCCGACCGTCGGCTGGCTGGCTCCGATCGCGTCGATCACGGCGCCGGACCCGGCCACCGTGGTGCTGGAGCTGGTCCGGCCGGTGCCGTGGCTGGAGGAATTGCTGACGCTCCCGATCGCCTTCCCGTATCCCCCGGACGGCCGGCCGGTGTCGAGCGGCGCATTCCGCCTGGTCGAGCAGGTGCCCGGTTCGGTGTTCCGGCTCGAGCGCAACCCGCACTTCCGCGCCGTGGAGACCGTCGCGCCGGCGGCCGTGACCTGGCACGTCACCGAGGACCCGTCGGCCGAGCTGGCCCGGTTCCGCGCCGGCGAACTGCATGCCACCGAAACCGTGCCGCCGGGCCGCATCGACTGGCTGCGCGATCAGCTGGGCGAGTCGCTGCGGATCAGCCCGTACCTCGGCAGCTTCTACCTCGTCTACAACCTGCGGCAGCCGAAGTTCGCCGACCCGGACGTCCGCCGGGCGCTGGCGCTGGCGATCGATCGCGAGCTGCTGACCGAACGCGTGCTCGGCGCCGGCGAGCTGCCGGCGACCCGCCTGGTGCCGCCGGGCCTGGCGGGCTGGCCCGCGGACACAGCGAGCCGGGATTTCGACGCCGACGTCGCCCGGGCCCGTGACCTGCTGCGCCGGGCCGGGCATGCCGGCGGCCGCGGCCTGGACGTGGAGCTGCGCTTCAATTCGTCGCTGGCCCACCGGCGGATGGCCGTCGCGGTGGCCGCGCTGTGGAAGCAGCACCTCGGCGTGCGCACGCGGCTGGTCAACGAGGAGTGGAAGGTCTTCGTGACCAACCGGCGGCACGGCCGGATCACCGAGATCGTCCGCGGCGGCTGGATCGCCGACTGGGCCGATCCGGCCAACTTCCTCGACAACTTCCATTCCACCTCGCCGCTGAACTACGCGTTCCTGGCCGACGCCGAGCTCGATCGGCTGCTCGACGCCGCGCGCGAACAGCGCGGTGCGGCGCGCCTGCAGACGCTGGTTGCGGCCGAGCAGCGTCTGCTCGACCGGCACGCCATCATCCCGCTCTACTACTATGTGTCGAGACATCTCGTCGATCCCGGCCTGCAGGGCTGGGAAGACAACGCGATGGACATCCACCTGTCCCGCTGGCTGGACCTGGAGGACTGAGTGCGTTTCGGTCGACTGCTTGCCGCGATCATCGTTGCCCTGCCGCTGCTGGCCGGTTGCGGCGGGGCCGAGGACCTTGCCGAGCCGAAGCCGATCGATCTGCCCGAGCCGGTCCAGTCCTGGCGCGGCGAGGACGGCCGTCCGCGACCCGGCGCGCTGGCCGAGGTGCAGGAACTCCATCGCGGCAACGGCGAGGAGCCGCAGACGCTCGACCCGCACCGCGCCAGCGGCGTGCCCACGGCCAACCTGCTGCGCGACCTGTTCGAAGGCCTGACCACCACCGCACCGAACGGCCGCATCGTGCCGGGCGCGGCGGGGCGCTGGGACGTCTCGCGCGACGGCATGACCTACACCTTCTACCTGCGCGACGACGGTCGTTGGTCGAACGGCGACCCGCTGACCGCCGACGACTTCGTGTTCGGATTCCGTCGCTCGGTCGACCCGGAGACGGCCGCAGCCTACGGCCGCATGCTCGCTCCGATCCAGAACGCCCGCCCGATCCTGGCCGGCGAGCTGCCGGTCGAGGCGCTCGGCGTCGAAGCGCTGAACCAGCGCACTGTGCAGATCCGGCTCGACGATCCGACGCCGTACTTCCTCGGCCTGCTCAATCACCCGTCGACCTACCCGGTCCACCGGCCGTCGCTGGACGAGCACGGCGATGATTTCGTGCGCGCCGGCAACCTGGTATCCAACGGGGCCTACCGCCTGATCGACTGGGTACCGCGCTCGCGCATCGTGCTGGAGCGCAATCCCGACTACCACGCGGCAGACGATGTCATCATCCAGCGCGTCACCTTCTATCCGATCGAGGACGAGAACACCGAGTTCCAGCGCTTCCGCGCCGGCGATCTGGACTGGACCGACCAGGTGCCGGCCAACCAGTTCCGCTGGCTGAACCAGAATCTCGCCCAGGCACTGTCGGTCTCGCCGTGGTTCGGAACCTATTTCTACAGCTTCAACCTGACCCGCCCGCCGTTCGAGGACAACCTGCCGCTCAGGCGCGCGCTGAGCCTGGCCATCGACCGCGAGATACTCACCGACAAGGTCACCCAGTTCGGCGAGATTCCGTCGTTCCACCTCGTGCCCGAGGGCCTGCCGGACTACGAGCCGCCCATTCCGGACTACGCCGAGTGGACCCAGGCCGAGCGCGAAGCCCGCGCACGGGCGCTCTACGCCGAGGCCGGCTACGGCGACGACAATTCGCTGGAAGTGGAGCTTCGTTACAACACCTCGGAAAACCACCGCAAGATCGCCGTGGCCATCGCGGCGATGTGGAAACAGGTGCTCGGCGTTCGCACCCGGCTGGTCAACGAGGAGTTTCGGGTGTTCCTGCAGAACCGCCAGCTGCGCCGGCGCACCGAGGTCTTCCGCGCCGGCTGGATCGGCGACTACCAGGACGCCTTCACGTTCCTCGAGCTGTTCCACTCCGAGCATCGGCGCAACGACGCCGGGTACGCCAATCCGCGCTTCGATCGCCTGCTCGACCAGATCGCCGAAGAACGCATCCCGGCCCGCCGCCGTAACCTGATGGTAGAGGCCGAACGCATGCTGCTGGCCGACCAGGTCGTCCT
>CAZJSH010000103.1:0-9917 GCA_964548715.1 uncultured Halomonas sp.
CTTCGAGCAGGCCGGGGTCGAACCGGTCGCGGTCGAATTCCAGGTGGCGGTATTCCTGGGCGTCGATCAGCCGGCCGACCCGGTCGTGGTTGAACACGTAGCGGTACTGGGCCAGCACGTGGTCCCGACCGATCTTCTTGCCCGGCGCGAAGTGGTCGCGGACGACCTTGAACACCAGCGGATAGCTCGGCAGCGTGAACACCACCATGACCATGCCCCGCTTGCCGTCGGCTTCGACCAGACGATCGTCGCGTTCGACCCCGAGGTGATGGAAGAATCGGCGATAACGCTCGGTCTTGCCCTGCTTGGCCCGGCCCAGCACGGTGTAGAGCTCGTCGACCGGCTTGTCGGGCAGCAACGTTCGCAGGAACACGATCGCATCCCCGACCGTCGGCAGGTCGGCATGGAAGTAACTGTAGGTGAAGCCGAACAGGATGCTGACCGCAGTCCGGTCCAGCAGCACCGCGTCGACCCGAACGCCCTCCTCCGGATGATCGAGAGCGATCACGCACGGCCGCCAGCGGTCGGCCGCGATCACCCGGCCGATGCGGTAGGCGCGCCGGTCGCGGAAGAACGGCACGCTCATCAACTCGATGGCCAGCGGGCCGCCGTCGTCGGCCAGGGTCTCGTTCAAGCGCTCGGCCAGCGCAACGGCGCCGGTTTCCAGCGCATCGTCGCCCAGGCCGAGGTCGGGTTCGGTCAGCAGCCGGCGGCAGGCATCCACCGGGTCGTCGGCCAGGCCGTAGATGCGCCGGTCGACCGGCCGCGTAATGTGCGCGGTGGGCTCGATGTCCAGCGCCACGAACTCCACGCCGGCGTCGACCCCCCGGGTCTTGAACAGCCGGCGATTGACAGTGTTGAAGAAGGTCTTGTAGAGCTCGGCATCGAGCCGGTCGGCGATCAACGCGCCATAGCGATCGTGGATGTCCAGCCACAGCGGCCGCGACAGTAGCCGCTCGGCGAGCGCACCCTCGAGCCTGCCGATGGTCTCGGCGATGCAATCGTCGTAGAGCCGGATGCGGTCGGTTGCATCACGGCCCTGGCGGGTCCAGTCGCGGCGCTTGAAATGCCGTACCGCGCGGCGCGTGATGTCCGAGAAGCGAGCATTGTAGTCGTCGAAGGCATCGACCAGCAGCGCGGCCGCCGCCTCGATCGCGCTCGATCGGCGGTCTCTCGCTTCGCTCATCCGGTCGCCTGCGGCTCGTCGGCGCAGTCGGGCACCGAGGGCCGGGCCTGGAGCCAGAACACGAGGAACACGCCGAACGGCACCAGCCAGAACAGCTGCCACCAGGGGCTTTCGCCGCTATCGCGCAAACGACGCGTACCGGCCGCGAGCATCGGAACCAGCAGCACCAGCGCGAACAGGCCGGGGATCACCGGGTGCAGCAGGACGCCCATCGCCAGCAGCACCATCACGGCCAGCATGAACCACCAGTAGTCGTAACGGTCGCTGCGACCCGTGAAATCGTCGAAGCGCTCCAGTCCGGATCGAATCGCCCGCAGTGCACTGCGCACAGCGACGGTGGCATCGCGGTCCACGCAGAGCGAGTCGACCTCCACGTCGAATACGGCCGCCAACGCCCGCACCGACTCGTTCGATGCGCGCGCGCCTGCCTCGAGACGCTGGATCGTTCGCAGGTTCAGTCCACAGGCATCGGCCAGTTGCTCCTGGGACCAGTGCCGGGACCGTCGAAGCGCGCGGACCCGATGGGAATCGATTCTCATGTCGGCATCGCTCTCGTGGTGTTCCAGGCTCCCAAAGTAGCGCCAGCGCGGACGAATCCGCTACGGCAATCCTACGACAGCACGACGACAGCGCGCGGCCGGGCACGAAAAAGGACCGGCAGGGGCCGGTCCTTCGGATCGTGGTGCCGACCCCCATCCGGGGGGATCAGCCCTCGATGGCGAACTCGCAGCTCACCTCGGGATTGAAGTCCGCGAAGATCCCGCTCGGGTTCTGTGTGCCGACCCAGACGTGCAGCGCCCAGATTCCGTTCGGTGGGACGTTCGGATTGAAGTGCAGTTCCTGGCCGAGAAACTCGGGGGGTGACGGCTCGGTCCAGAGATCGGACGGGATGATGTATTCGACGCCGTGGAACTGCATCGAGCCGTCTTCGGTGGGTGCGAACAGCAGCACTTCCGGGCGCAACAGGTTGAGGTGCCCGTTCATCAACTGGTCCATGTTGTGGACGTGGTAGCCCATGCCGCCCATCGGGCTTTCGACGCAGCCGCCGAGGATCGTGTCCCAGCCAGCGGATACGGCGACGTCGTAGTTGAAGAACGGCAGGACCGACAGCGTCAGCGCATCGATCTGGTCCAGGACTTCCGCCGGCAGGCCCGGATTCGCGTCCGGGTCGCACGCCGGGGGTTGCACGCCGAGCATGCCGAGCAGGATGCACATCCGGTCGCTGGGGCCATCCATTCCGGCATGCTGCGCGTGCGCTGCGGGGGAAACCTGGATCGCCAGGCCAAGCACCAGGGCCAGCGCGGCGCACCGGGTCACGGAGATCTTCGCGGTGTTCCGGATCATCGGGATATCGAACAAAGTCATGAGTCGTACTCCTGTGATGGGTCGAGGCGGCGGCGGAACGAACCCGTCACCACGATTCCATCCTCGGAGCGAACGCCGGAAAAGACGTTAGAAAACCTTCAAGAATCCCTCAATTTTCACTCAAATCAGGGGCTTGAGTGAATATCAGCGGCCTGGGCGAAGCGTCCGTCGCCGGCCGGACCGAACCAGCGATCGATCCATTCCAGCAGGTGCCGGGACAGCTCCGTGTAGCCGGGCGGCAGATGGCCCGAAGCCAGCGCGACATGACGCTTGTCGGATTCGGGTGTCCCCAGGAGTCGAAAAAACGGACGCTGGGACTCCTCGTACGACATCGTCAGGTCGTTTCGCCCCGTCACCAGCAGCACCGGCAGCGTGACGCGAACGAGATAGTCGACCTGCTGGATCTCCGGCGGAAGATGCCCGGTCGGGGACAGGCCGGTCGAAACCAGCATCGCGATCGCGAAGCGAGGCTCGGTGGCCAGCAGGTAGGGCGATCGGGTTGCGCCGTAGCTGACCGCGTGAAAGCCGATGCGATCGGTATCGATATCGTTGCGGGATTCGAGATAGTCCAGCGTGCGACTCAGGTCCTTGGCCTGCTGGATCAGCAGGTCGCGCACACCGACCGGACCGGATGGCGGAATCGAGCCACGCTCGAACGTGCCCTTGTAGACCGGATAGGCCACCGCCCGGCCCGTATGCAGGAACGGCTCGACGTGCAGCAGTCCGGCGTCGTTGCTGTCGTCCAGCAGCCGGGCATCGCCGCCCGGAAAGTGCACGACGGTCTGGTACGGCGGCTCGACGCTCTCGGGGAGAAACAACTGCAGGATGACGCGTTCGCCGCCGTAGGCCGCGTCGAACTCGATGCGCTCGCGCCGCCAGCCCGCATGGCTGTCGTCGATGACCAGCACCTCGGCATTCAGTGGCGTTTCGTCGTAGTCGTAGAGGCGCCGATAGATCGCGAAGGTCTCATCGTCGATCGGCTCGACCGACGGGCGCGGCTGGATCATGACCTCGCCCGGCAACGCGTCGGGCATCGATCCCGGCTGTTCGATCAAGCGGAAGCCGGCACCGCCATCGCGGGTGATCGGTTCGAACACCTGCCAGTCGGCGAACTGGTAGCTGTTCTCGTTCCATGCCGCCCCCATCGCGTAGCGACGGTCTCCAGCACTCGTGCGGCTCCACTCCCGGACGTTGCCGGCCATCTCCACGGTGCCGAACGGCCCGAGGCCGCCGGCCTTGTCCACGGCGATCGTCCCGTCGCCACCGAAGTTGCTGGCCGGGAGAATTTCCGAAAACAGCGCCGCCTGCATACCGCCCAATCCGGCGGCTCGATACCAGTGGAACGCGGTCGGCAGTTGCTTCCCGGCCCACTCGGCATAGGCCGACGCCTCGAACCAGCTGACTCCGCTGACCGGGTGCCGGTCGCGGCCGTCCGGGAACGTGCCGAAGGCCCAGGTCGAGGGGCCCACCATGCCGGTGCGATCGACGAACCGAGCCATCAACGAGACGCGATCGAGTACCTTGCCCTGAATCTCGACCCGCTCGGGCCACAACGAAGAATCCTCGTACCCGCCGTCGAGTACGAACTCGAGATACTCCGCGTTGGTCACCTCGTGACGATCGATCCAGAAGCCGGGAACCTCGCGCTGCTCGCGGTGGTACCGGACCGGCCCCGGCGGCACGAAGACCATGCCGTCCGGCGCTTCGTCGGCCGGGTGAAGATGGAACGGTTCAGCGAACGGCAGCACGCTGGGCGCGACCTCGATCGGATCGAAGCCGGCTTTCGAAATGCGGAAACGAAGTGCCGACAGCGGGAGCCGTTCATCGACCAGGGGCGTCGTCCCGATGGCCACCCAGTCGGCCGGGCCCGGGCCGTAACCGGCCACTTCGACAAGCGCGCCCGGCGGCTCGCTTTCGAGCGAAATCGGAAGCGAGAGGTCGAGCCACAGCTGCTCGAGCCGCGGATCGCCGGGAACGCGCCCACGGGCTTCGCGAACCAGGCGCCAGGCCGCGGTGACATCGGTCTCGATCTGCGCGTCGACGGCCGGGAGCAGTTCGTGCTCGAGCCAGCGTCGATCCGCACCCTGCCACCACCAGAGCAGCACGATTCCGAGCAGCGCAGCCACAGTCAGCAACGGCGTCCACGCAGCCCGGGTCCGGGACGAACCCTCGGCCACCTTCGAGACCGACGCCAGAGAATCGGTATCGATCCGCTCCACCGCGGGCAGGATCCGGTAGCCCCGACGATGCAGCGTCTCGATCACCGAAGGATCGGAGGCCGAGTCGCCCAAGGCCTGCCTCAGTTCGCTGATGGCCTGCGGCAGGACGTTCGGCGAAAGCGCCGTTCGTCCCCAGGCCTCGTCGAGCAGCGTGTCGCGGTCGACCAGCGCGGGCGCATGATCCAGCAGCACTTCGAGCAGACGGAAGGTCTGGCGGCGCAGCGTGATCGGCCCGTCGGGCCCGACCAGCGCGCCCGTTTCGACGTCCAGCAAGTAGGGGCCGAATCGATAGTTCATCGATCGGAATATACCCGGCCGATGCGCCCGTCACCAGCCGGACCCCGTCAGCCGTCGTCCGGAATCCTCGTGGCCTGCCAGGTAAAAGCCTGCCAGGTCTCACCAGCACGGCGGAACACACCGGTGTTGAAGAACTCGCCGACACGCTTGCCGGCTTCGTCGGCCGTCAGCCGGAAGGTGACCACGGCCACGTCGTCCATGACCCGGACGGTCACGTCCTCGGCGCCGTAGCTCGGCGGAGACGAGCCCTCGGCGTCGGGCTCGTCGAAGCCAGCCAGGATCTCCGCCTTGCCGAACCGTTCGCCCGACGACGAGGTGTAGATCAGGTCCTCGGCCCAGAACGTCTCGTGGATCGGCCGTTCGTTGGTCGCCTCCAGAAAGGTGTGCAGCAGCCGCTCGAGCTCGGCGTGGTCATCGGCGACTGCGGCATCGGCGGCCGGGGCAATGAAAATCAGTGCGATCAGAAGCGTTCGAACAGCGTTCATGGGCAATTCCCATTCAGACCAACGACTTCGAGCATAGCGCAGTCCGCCGGGCCGACATACCCGGTCGGCGATCGCGTCCGGGCCGGTCGGCCGGCGGATCGCGGTTCTGGCACGCGCTTCCGATCGTCGCGCTCGAGACCGAACCGGACGTTGGAACGACAATTCGATAGAGCATCGTCGCGTCGCAGTTCGGGTCGGACCGCAGATCACGGCTCGAGGCCCGCGCCGGCACGATGGAACGCCTGGTTTCCATCGAACGCTTCGGTTGTTGCGAGATCGCTCGAACACCACGACGGGATGCTCGGCCCGAGCGTCAGGGTGACCCACCCCCACGGCGTGCAACGAGGAACACGACGCGACCCTTGCCGGGCCGGTATTGATGCTCGATTTCGAAACCGCACCGGTGCATGCTCTGGAGAAGGCGGTCCCGGCCAAGAAATGCCACCGGCGGCAGTTTCCCGGTCCACCGGCCGACGGCCACGATCGGCCGAAGCCAGTTCATGCCATCGGCCAGGCAGGCCGTGTTGGAGACGAACAACCCGCCGGGTTCGAGCATGTCGTGGATCGATGCCAGCGCAACGTCGAGGTCGTCGACCAGGTGCAGGAGACTCAACGCAAGCACCGCGTCATATCGTTCGCCTCGGTGGGCGACCTCGGCCAGCGATGCGGCTTCGAAGTCGATGTTGACGACCCCCGCGTCGCGAGCCCGCTGACGACCGATCTCGATCATCCGCTCGGATAGATCGGTTGCGTGAATCCGTTCGACGTGAGGGGCATGTTCGATCGCGGTGGAGCCGGTCCCGCAGCCCACCTCGAGCACTCGCATGTCGGCGCTCAGCCGCTTCTGCGTTTCGTCCAGCTTGCGCCGGTAGGCAGGCCGGTCGCTGATCGGGTGCTTTGCATACTTGTCGGCGATCCGGTTCCAGAATCGAGCGGGGTCGGCCATGATGCTCCAATCGAAGAAGGCAGGCTCCAGCCTAACGGTGTGCGGAGGCGGCGCCATGGGCCATTCGGCATGGCCTGGCCACCGGCCCCTGGAGCAAAAAAAACGGCGCCGCTGAGCGACGCCGTTTCGAGCCGTGCAATGAACGCTACGGGAGTCAGTTACTGGCCATCATGGTGGTGCCGGCTTCGACGCCGAAGCGACCGCCCATCATCACCTTGTGCCAGGCCGCGACGAAGTCCTCGACGAACTTCTCGTCGGCGTCGGCCGAACCGTAGACCTCGGCCACGGCGCGCAGCTCGGAGTTCGAACCGAACACCAGGTCGACCGGTGTAGCGGTCCACATCATCTCGCCGCCGTCGCGGGTCCGTCCGACGTAGACGCCGTCATCGTCCTCGGACCTGCTCCACACGTAGTCCATGCTCAGCAGGTTGGTGAAGAAGTCGTTGGTAAGACGGCCCGGGGTGTCGGTGAACACGCCGTGGTCGGTTCCGCCGGCGTTGGCGTCCATCGCGCGCATACCACCGACCAGCACGGTCATTTCCGGCACGGTCAGGTCGAGCAGACCGGCCTTGTCGACCATGGCCTCCAGCGGCGGGAAATAGTGCTGCTCGCTGTAGTAGTTGCGGAACGGATCGGCATACGGCTCGAGGAACGCGAACGACGCGACGTCGGTCATGTCCTGCGTGGCGTCGACCCGCCCCGGCACGAACGGCACATCGACGTCATGACCGGCATCGGCCGCGGCCTTCTCGATCGCAGCGGCGCCACCGAGGACGATCACGTCGGCCAGCGACACGCGCTTGTCGCCGCGGGCGTCATCGTTGAAGTCGGCCTGGATGCCTTCGAGCACGCCGAGCACGCGCTCGAGTTCGTCCGGATCGTTGATCGCCCACGAGACCTGCGGTTCGAGACGCACCCGGGCACCGTCGGAGCCGCCACGCATGTCGGATGCGCGGTAGGTCGAGGCCGAGGCCCAGGCCGCGCGAACCAGCTGCGGAACGGTCAGGCCCGAATCGAGGATCTCGGCCTTCAGCGCCTCGGCGTCGCCGGAGTCGATCATCGCGTAGTCGCGTGCCGGCAGCGGGTCCTGCCACAACAGGGCTTCGGCAGGCACTTCATCGCCGACGTAGCGAGCGCGCGGGCCCATATCGCGATGGGTCAGCTTGAACCACGCCTTGGCGAAGGCCTCTTCGAACGCTTCCGGATCGGCCAGGAAGCGCTCTGCGATCTCGCGATAGGCCGGATCCCGCCTCAGCGCGACGTCGGTGGTCAGCATGATCGGCGTGGAGCGGCCGGCACCCGGCTGCACTTCCGGCACGGTGCCGTCGAGCGCGCCGTCCTTGGCCACCCACTGGGCGCCGCCGGCCGGGCTCTCGCTCAGCTCCCACTCGAAGTTCAGCAGGTTCGACAGGTACAGCATCGACCAGCGCGTCGGCGTCTGGGTCCAGGCGCCTTCCAGCCCGCTGGTCACGGTGTCGGCACCGCTGCCCGAGCCGCAGCTGTTCTTCCAGCCCAGGCCCTGCTCTTCGATCCCGGCCGCGGCCGGCTCTTCACCGACGCAATCGCCGGGGCTGTGCGCGCCGTGGACCTTGCCGAAGGTGTGACCGCCGGCGATCAGCGCCAGGGTTTCTTCGTCGTTCATCGCCATCCGGCCGAAGCTCTCACGGATCGCGGTCGCGGCTTCTATCGGATCGGGCACGCCGCCCGGGCCTTCGGCGTTGACGTAGATCAGGCCCATCTGGGTGGCGGCCAGCGGACCGGTCAACCGGCCCTGGTCGTCGCGCCGACCGGCGGCCAGCATGGCCTCTTCCGGACCCCAGTAGACAAGGTCGGGTTCCCAGTCGTCGGCGCGGCCTCCGGCGAAGCCGAAGGTCTCGAAGCCCATGTCTTCCATCGACACGTTGCCTGCCAGGACCATCAGGTCAGCCCAGGAAAGCTTGCGTCCGTACTTCTGCTTGACCGGCCACAACAGGCGACGCGCCTTGTCGAGGTTGGCGTTGTCCGGCCAGCTGTTCTGCGGGTCGAAGCGCTGCTGACCGCCGCCGGCGCCGCCGCGACCGTCCAGCGTGCGGTAGGTGCCCGCCGAGTGCCAGGCCATCCGGATGAAGAACGGACCGTAGTGGCCCCAGTCGGCCGGCCACCAGTCCTGCGAGTCGGTCAGCACGGCGCGGACGTCGGCCTTGAGCTGGTCGTAATCGATGGACGCGAATTCCTCGGAGTAATCGAAATCGCGGCCATACGGATTCGATTCCGGCGCCTGCTGGCGAAGCGGCGTTAGATCGAGTTGATCCGGCCACCAGAACTGGTTGCTCTTGGCATCGCCCATCGCGGCGGCGTTGGCGCCGGGCAGCGCCAGCGCAACGGCCACCGCGAGCGCGGCCAGTGATTGTTTGGTCTTTCGCATCATGCGTACTCCCATCTGAATGAGTTGGACCCGAACGGGTTGATTGATAACCTACGCCTTTCAACTGGACTCGTCCAATTGATATGGGGAATATCAGCGATTGAAGAAAGGTATGCGGTCCTTGATCGAGAATCAGTTGCGTTGTCGTGTGATTCGGGTAACCCGATCGACCGGTCGGATCGGATACAGTGGCCTGCACCATGCTCGAGTCCGACGCCAACCGCCCGATTCCCAAGCTGCCGTATTCCGGCCTGAGACTGCGGCGCACCTCGCCCCTGCGTGCGCTCGACGACTGGCGATCCGCCGTCCTGGCCGACGCCAATGCCCGGGTGCTGCCGATCTGGCGGGGCCGCAACCTGATTGCAGGCTGGCACGGCGGCAGCGGCGATGCCCGGCCCGGCGATTCGCTGGATCTGCAGACACTGTCCACCGACGCGGCCGAACGCGCCGAACTGGTGCTGCTGGGCATGGACGGCGAGGCGCCGGTCCTGGCCGCCGATCTGTCCGACTGGAGCGAAGACGAGGCCAACGCGCTGACCGATGGCGCCGGGTTCGTCGATCTCCGCCAGGTGGGTCCGGCGCTGAGCGCGCAGAGCGCCGCGCTGCTGAGCTACGCCCGCGGAATGGTCCACTGGCACCGGACGCACCGACATTGCGGCCGGTGCGGGGCGCCCACCTCGAACCTGAAGGGCGGCATGCTGCGCCGATGCCCCGACGAACGCTGTGGCGGCACGGCCTTCCCGCGCATCGATCCGGCCGTCATCGTGCTGGTCGACGACGGCGGCCTGCACGGCGACGGCATTCGACGCTGTCTGCTCGGACGGTCGGCAAACTGGCCCAGGGGCGTGTATTCCACGCTCGCCGGATTCGTCGAACCCGGCGAAACGCTGGAAGAGACGGTGGCGCGCGAAGTCCGCGAGGAGAGCGGGGTCGGCATTCGCGAGGTCCGTTATCGCGCCTCGCAACCCTGGCCGTTTCCGTCGTCGCTGATGCTCGGGCTCCACGCCACGGCCCG
>CAZJSH010000104.1:0-9886 GCA_964548715.1 uncultured Halomonas sp.
CGGCCGGCCAGGAACTGCGGGCGCGCTTGGGCCGCGGCTTCGGCCCCGCGAGCGTGCAGGACCACGCCGGCACGGGCCGCGTCGAACGGGGCCAGGCCCTGGCCGCGCAGGCTGGCGACGATGCCGGTCAGCGCATCGCCCATGCCGGCCGTGGCCATCGCCGGCGTGCCGAACGGGCAGACCGCGATGCGGCCGTCCGGGGCGCCGACCAGCGTTCCGAAGCCTTTCAGCACGACCACGGCGGCGTAGCGCCCGGCCAGCTCGCGGACCGCGGCGAAGCGGTCGCGCTGGACCTCGTCGCTGCCGATCCCGAGCAGGCGGCCCGCCTCGCCCGGATGCGGCGTCAGGATCCAGTCGTCGCGCTGCAGGCGGTCGTCGGCCAGGCGATTCAGGCCGTCGGCATCGAGCACCAGCGGCCGCTCGCTGCGGACAAGCCGGTCCCAGACAGCGGTCGACCAGTTCGAGCGACCCAGGCCCGGCCCCAGCGCCACGACGTCGGCGCGGCCTTCCAGCGCGGCCAGCCGATCGCCGTCCTCGCCGTCGGCCCACATGACTTCGGCCAGGCCGGACGCCAGCGCACGGGCGTGGTCGGCCCGGGTCGCGACCGAGACCAGTCCGCTGCCGGTTTCCAGCGCGGCGCGGGCGGCCAGCAGCGGCGCCCCCGGCATGCCGTGATCGCCGCCGACGACCAGCACATGGCCCAGGTCGCCCTTGTGCGTGCTGGCCCGGCGCGGCGCCAGCCAGCGCGCCGCAACGTCGGCGGGCAGCGGCTCGGCATCGGGATCGATATCGTCGAAGGCCTCGTCGGGCACGTCCAGGGCGGCCAGCAGCACCCGGCCCGTCCAGTCGCCGGCGGTGCCGGTCAACAGGCCCCGCTTCATCGCGATGAAGGTCACGGTGACGGCGGCGCGCACCGCGATGCCCATCGGCTGGCCGGTGTCGGCGTTCAGGCCCGACGGGATGTCCAGCGCCAGCGTCGGCGCCTGACAGGCATTGATGGACCGCAGATGTCCGGCGACGTCGCCGCGCACTTCCTGGTCCAGCCCGGTGCCGAGCACCGCATCGACGACCAGGTCGGCCTCCGCCAGCCGATCGTCGAGACCATCGGCGTCGTGGATCGCGCCGCCGGCCCGGCGCCACGCCGCGCAGGCCTCGGCCGCCTCGCCGCTCAGACCGTCGGGATCGGACAGCGCGACCAGTTCGACGGCGCGACCGGCCGCTCGCGCTTCCCAGGCCACGATGTAGCCGTCACCGCCGTTGTTGCCGCCACCGCAGACCACGACCAGGCGCCCGGCGTCCGGAAACCGCTGGCGCAGGACTTCGAACGCAGCCCGGCCGGCGCGCTGCATCAGCGTGAAACCGGCGATGCCGAGGTCCTCGATGGCCCGAGCATCGATCGCCCGGCTCTGCTCGGCCCGATATACTCCGTGAACATGTCGCATGACGCGGATCATACCAACGCGGACACCGCACTCGATGGCCCGGCGCTGAAGGCAAGGATTCGCGCCTGGGGCGCCGAACTCGGCTTCCAGCAGATCGGCGTCGCCGACACCCGGCTCGACGCGGCCGAGGCCGACCTCGACCGCTGGCTGGCCGAGGGCCGTCACGGCGAGATGGAGTGGATGGCGCGGCACGGCCGCAAGCGCAGCCGGCCGGCCGAGCTGGTGCCGGGCACGCGCTCGGTGATCACCGTTCGCATGGACTACCTGCCCGAAGCGGCGAGCGACCCGCTCGAACTGGCCGAGCGCCGGGATCGAGCGTGCATCTCGCGCTACGCATTGGGCCGCGATTATCACAAGGTGCTGCGATCGCGCCTGAAGAAGCTGGCCCAGCGAGTCGAATCGGAGATCGGGCCGTTCGGCTATCGGGTGTTCACCGATTCAGCGCCGGTGCTCGAAAAGCCGCTCGCGGCCCGATCCGGACTCGGCTGGATCGGCAAGCACACCAACCTGCTGAACCGGCATGCCGGCAGCTGGTTCTTCCTCGGTGAGATCTACACCGACCTGGCGCTCGAGCCGGATCTGCCGGTGACCGACCACTGCGGCTCATGCCGGCGCTGCATCGACGTATGTCCGACCCGGGCCATCACCGCGCCCTATCAGCTCGACGCGCGTCGCTGCATCTCCTACCTGACGATCGAACTGAAAGGCTCGATTCCGCTGGAATTCCGGCCCGCCATCGGCAACCGCATCTACGGCTGCGACGACTGCCAGGCGGTCTGCCCGTGGAATCGCTACGCGCAGTTCTCGAGCGAAGACGATTTTCGTCCGCGCGACGGCCTCGACGCGCCGAGGCTGGTCGAATTGTTCGGGTGGGACGAGGCCACCTTCCTCGAACGGACCGCGGGCAGCGCGATCCGGCGGATCGGCCACGAACGCTGGCTGCGCAACCTCGCGGTGGGACTCGGCAACGCGCCGACCGACGATGACATCATCGCCGCACTGCGCGCCCGCGCCGACCACCCTTCGGCGCTGGTCCGGGAACACGTCGCCTGGGCGCTGGAGCGGCACGGAGTGACAGGCAGGGACTAGGGACTAGGGACCAGGAGCAAGTTCGCGAGGGGCATGAGCGCACCGTTCCGCACTCGTCGCTCGCCCCTTTCCCCGCGTCCCTGCGTCTCAAAGCCTCACTCCGATCCCGATGCCGACGGAGGTCCGGGGGCGTGCGTCGCGCATCGGCCACAGTTCCATCCGGCGCGCATCGAGCACCGGCTGTTCGATGACGAATTCTCCGACCGGACGCTCGACCACGCCGTCGAATCGACCCAGCACCGTCACCAGCCGCCCCGGCGCATAGTTGACCGGCTCGAGGAACCCGGCCTGCCGAACGACGAAGCGCACGCCGCCTTCGGCCGCGTCGCGGGGTCGATCGACCCGGTCCAGCGGCAGCGCCAGCACCTCGAGTTCGGTGACGTCGGCCGTGTTGCTGATACCGACGATCCGGCCGCCCCACAGCATTCGCTGGCCCAGCGCCACATCGCCGCGCAACGCATCGGCCGGCCCCAGCGCGGGGACGTAGCCGGCGTCGGAAAACGGGCTGCTGGCGCAGCCGGTCAGCGCCAGCGCAGCCAGTAGCCCGATGGCGCGGAGCATTCGAGTCGTCGTCGAAATCGGTCTCATGGTCCGGCGATCCTGGTCAGGAAGAAGGGTCAGACCTCCATCCTGCCAGATGAGCGAGGCCGGGTGCAGGGGGTGTCGGGACGAGGAATGTTATCCTGTGCGGTCATTCTTATCAGACAGGTTTTTTCATGGAAGCAACCGCAGATACCGTGGTTTCGATCGACTACACCCTGACCGATAACGAAGGCCAGGTCATCGATACGTCGGAAGGACGCGAACCGCTGGCCTACCTGCACGGTCACGGCAACATCATTCCGGGCCTCGAAAACGCGCTCGAGGGCAAGACCGAGGGCGAGGAGCTGCAGGTCAAGGTCCAGCCCGAGGAAGGCTACGGACCGCATCGCCAGGAGCTGGTCCAGACCGTCTCGATGGAAGCCTTCGCGGGCATGGACAAGGTCGAGCCGGGCATGAAGTTCAATGCCGAGTCGGCCCAGGGCCCGTTGGTGGTCACGGTCACCAAGATCGAGGGCGAACAGGTCACGATCGACGCCAACCACGACCTTGCCGGCCAGGAACTGAACTTCGACGTCACCGTGCGCGACGTCCGTGAAGCGACCGACGCCGAGAAGGACGCCGGCCAGGTCGCCGGCTGAAGCCGCGCCGCCGAATCCGTTCGCGAACACGCCGGGCCCTGCCCGGCGTTCTTCGTTCTGGGTCAACGCTTGCCGCTGAACTGTCGCAGGCGACGCCGGTCCCGCTTGTCGGGTCGGCGCCCTGCATCCACCGGCCCGCTCAGCCGACGCTGCTCGGCACGTTCCTCGCGACGCTGGCGGCTGGATTCGGTTTCTTCGTAGAGTCGGCGGGCCTGCGGCGCCGGCCCGCGGCGATCGCTGAGATCCCGAACTTCGACCTCGAACAGGGCCTCCCCCCGGGTGATGCGCAGCCGATCGCCCACCGCCACGGTGCGGGCCGGCTTGCAGCCCTGGCCGTTGATGGCGACGTGCCCGCCGCGCACGGCAGTCTGCGCCAGAGAACGCGTCTTGAAGAACCGCGCGGCCCACAGCCACTTGTCGATGCGAACCGAGTCCATGGCCGGAGTGTATCGCCGCGGCGCTGTCGCGTCAGCGCAGCACGCCGGCGGCACGCATCCGGCGCGCGTAGACCAGCAGCAGCACGGCCACGATGAAGATCACTGCCGAGAATGCAGAGCCGACCACACCCATCAGCGCTGCGCCCTCGCTGAGCAGGAACGAGTAGACGCTGCTGCCGACCAGACCGATCAACGAGACCGCGTACAGCGGAACGCTCCAGCGGCTGCGCAGCAGCAAGGCCACCGAGCCGGCCACCGCGCCCCAGACGCCCAGCGCCCAGAAGGCGACCGCCCAGGCCGGAAAGGCTTCGTAAAAGGCGCGCTGCGCGTCACTGTACTGACCCATGTAGCCGTCCAGGCCCAGCTGCGTGGCCAGGTAGCCGAACGCCCCGACCGCGTTCCAGAGCAGCGAAACGATACCGACGATCCAGAGATGGATCGGCGTTCTGCGCATGTCGTCGTTCATGTCGGATCTCCCGGGTTCGTGCAGCCTCGGCGCCGATAGCGTGACACAGCACACGCTTCCGGACCAGCCCCCGATCCATCCATGACCTTCGACCCGTGCGGCTTCGCAGGCCCGTCGTTAGGCTTGCCCGTCGACTCCAACCTGCGCGCTCATTCATGCTGTCGACGCCGTCCCCCCGGTCCCGCTGGATCGTCTCGATGCTGCTGTTCCTGCCGGCCGTACTCGGCGCCACGTCACCGGGCGCCACCGAAGATGCGCGACAGAACGCCGCAGGACCCTCGACGACCTACCCGGCCGAGTTCTTCGTCGACTATCGACCGCAGACCGCCCTGGACATGGTCCGGCTGGTCCCGGGCTTCCGGATCGACAACGGCGGTTCGGGTCGCGGCCTCGGCGGCGACCCGGGCAACGTGCTGATCGACGGCCGGCGATCCGGCGCGAAGCAGGACAGCCTGTCGGCTCAGCTGCAGCGGATTCCGGCCAGTCGGGTCGAGCGCCTGGTCCTGCTGCAGCCGGGCACGGCCGCCGGCGGCAGCGAGGTGGACGGCCGGCGCGCGCTGCTCGACGTGCGGCTGACCGATGGCGACACGCGGTCCTGGGCCTGGTCGGCGACAGTCGAGCAGGACACCGACAACGGCGGGCCGACGCCTTCGGGCCGGCTGTCGGTGATCGACACCCTCGCCGGAACCGAGATCCGGGCCGGTGTTTCGGCCGGCGTTTCCTGGGTCGGCAACCGGGCCGAAGAACGCATCCTCGGCGCCGACGCCCCGCTCGAGGATCGTTTCGAATCCGAACGCTTTCGCAACCGCTGGGCCCGGGTCAACCTCAACACGGTCACCGTGCTGGGCAACGACCGGACGCTGCGGGCCAACGCCGAGTTCCAGCGTTCCGACGCCGACGACCGTCTCCGCTCGCGCCGTCTCCCGGCCGACGCCGTGGACGGTTCGGGCGTTCTGCGCGTGCTGGCCGGCGATACGCAGCGCACGCGCCACGAGCTGGGCCTGCGGTTCGCAAGCTCGGTCGGCAACTCCCTGCGGGCCCGGTTCATCGGCCTGAACCGGCACAACGAAACGCTGGATTTCGACGGTCTGGACATCGGGCCGGCCGATGCCGGGCACGGCGACGACCTCGATCCGCTGCGCCGCTCCGACACCGACTCGGTCGCCACCGAATCGATCCTGCGGACCGAGTGGATCTGGACCGCCCTGCCCGGCCACCGCCTTCAGTTCGACCTGGAAAGCGCCTGGAACGCGCTGGAGAACGATCTGGCGCTGCGCGCGAGTGACGATGAAGGCGAGCTCGTCGCCGTCGACCTGCCCGGCAGCGACACCCGGGTCGAGGAGTGGCGACTGGACGGCCGGATCAGCGACCGGTTCGACCTGGCCGGCCTGGTCGTCGAGCCGGCCCTCGGCGCAGAGTACTCGCGAATCCGGCAGACCGGCGAAACCGGCCGCGAACAGGAATTCACCTTTCTCAAGCCGGCGCTTTCGCTGGTTCACGCACCGTCGTCGTCGGCGCGCAGCCGCCTGCGGCTGGAGCGCACCGTGGCCCAGCTCGATTTCGGCGATTTCGTCAGCGGCGCTGATTTCGACGACGACGAAGTCGACTTCGGCAATCCGGTGCTGGGCCCCCAGCAGACCTGGATAGCCGAACTGGAGCACGAGCGGCGCTTCGGCGAGATCGCCGTCGCGACGCTGACCGCCTACCACCACTGGATCGAAGACCTGCAGGATCGGCTCCCCATCGGTGGCGGCCTGGACGTGACCGGCAACGTCGGCGATGGACAGCGCTGGGGGCTGCGGCTCGAAACCACAGTGCCGCTGGACCGGGTCGGCCTGCAGGCCGCGCGGGTCGACATGACCGCGCGCTGGGAAGATTCCTCGGTGACCGACCCGGTTACCGGGCTGGATCGGCCGCTGTCCTGGCAGCGCCGCTATTCGGTGCGGACGCAGCTGCGCCAGGACCTGGTCGCGGACGGCTGGGCCTGGGGCATCGAGACCGACTACGCCGACGAGGCGCGCAGCTTCGGCGCCGACGAGATCAATCTCTACCAGGACGGCGTGGACGTCGAGGCGTTCATCGAAACCACGCGGTTCGCCGGGGTCAAGGTCCGCCTGCTGGCCCAGAACCTGCTCGATCGGCCGTTCGAGCGCGAACGGGCGCTCTACGACGGCGACCGGACGCCCGATGCGGCGCCGGCGGTGCGCGAACAGCGCGAACTGCGCCGCGACCGATCGATCCTGCTGTCGGTCAGCGGCACGTTCTGAGACGTCAGCCGTCCGGCCGCGCCCGGACTATCCGGTTGCGACCGGTCTGCTTCGCTTCGATCAGGGCGCGGTCGGCGCGATCGATCAGCGCTTCGTCGGATTCACCGGCCCGCCACTCCGCCAGTCCGAAGCTGAGCGTCGGCGACTCCACGGACCCGCCATTGCCGGGCAGGTCGATCCGGTCGGCGACGAACTGGGCCCGGACACGGTCGCAGTGTGCGTACGCCGCGTCGCTTGGCAGGCCGGGCAGCACGACCGTGAACTCCTCGCCGCCGTAACGCGCGACGTAGCCCGCCTCGCCGAAACGTTCGGCCAGCCGCTGGCCGATGGCCCGAAGCGCGGCATCGCCGGACAAGTGGCCGTAGCGGTCGTTGAACGGCTTGAAACCGTCGACATCCGCCATCGCCAGGCACACCCGGTGGCGATGCAGCGCCGCCTCGTCGAGTTCACGCGCCAGCCGGCTGTCCAGCCAGGCGCGATTGCGGATACCGGTGAGCCTGTCCTGGCTCGACAGGACCAGCAGCTTGCGAACCTGGTAGACGCAGGCCAGCGCGATCAGGGTGGCCGCCGCAATCAGGATCAGCCGGGAAATCTGGTCGCCCCAGCTCAGGTAGCCGTACAGGAACGGCGCCCACTTCGGGTCGGACAGATCGCCGAAGCTCGTCGTGGCCACGGCCAGGATCGCGCCGTACTGGACCAGCGCCAGCACGCCGGCAAACAGGCAGACCCGGCCATCGGCGCGCAGCGCGGTGGCAGCGATCGCGACCAGGTAGAGCTCCCAGACCACCCGGCTGTTGATGGCCACGTGCGGCAGGCCCTGCAGCAGGAACAGGCCGAGCACGGTCGAGATCGAAGTGATGTCGAACGCGGCCGACACGAAGCGCCAGCGGACGTCGGCGCCTTCGCGGCGGGCCTTGTGCAGCAGCATCACAGAGAACCCCAGCGCGACCAGGGCACCCACGGCACCGGTCCGGACCTCCTCGTCAGGGGCACCGGTGATCATGGCGATCACCGGCATCGCCGCAATCAACAGCACGACGACCAGCCGGATCCGCGCGACCAGCACTTCACCGACCGCGCCGGCTTCGAGCATCAGGTCATCGGGCGCCTGCAGCAGTCGGTCGGGGAATCGGAACATGCTGCATCGATGCCTTGGGCGGCCCGGCGTCAGGCCAGTTCGCGGATGCTGGCCGGCAGCGGGACCGATTCGCCGGACTCGCGGTCGATCCAGACCAGGGTAACCACGGCGTCGGCGTAGCGAATCGGCTCGACGTCCTTCGCCTCGGGATTCGAGCGGATCTCGGAATGCAGCTTGATACTGGAGCGACCCGGTGACTCGGGCTTCAGGGTAACGACCAGCCGCTCCGGCCAGTGGACGGGCCGCCGGTAATTGATGTTGACGTTGGCGATCACCGGGCCGGCGTCGCCGTCCTGCCAGTGACAGGGCAGCGAGTTCATCCAGGCCGACCGGCACTGCTCGAGGTAGGCCAGGTAGACCGCGTTGTTGACATGTCCGAAGGCGTCGAGATCGCCCCAGCGCACATCGAGTTCGCAGCTGAATTCCGCCATCGTGATGATTCCCCGCTCGGCATCGGATTGTCCGGCCGCGTTCGCGTGCGCACGGCCGGTCCAAGTGTACTCGTCGCGCCCGGTCAAGCGCTCTTGCGTTGCCGCTTCATGCCCGGCATCTCGGCCAGGTAGCGGCCGGTCCAGGAGTCCTTTTCCGCAGCGATCTGTTCCGGCGTGCCGGTAGCGATGATCCGACCGCCGCGGATTCCGCCCTCGGGCCCGAGGTCGATGATCCAGTCAGCGGTCTTGACCACGTCCAGGTTGTGTTCGATGACGACGACGGTATTGCCCTCGTCGCGCAGGCGATGCAGCACGTTCAGCAATTGCTGGATGTCGTGGAAATGCAGGCCGGTCGTCGGCTCGTCGAGGATGTAGAGGGTGTTGCCGGTGTCACGTTTGGACAGTTCGCGCGCCAGCTTGATCCGCTGCGCCTCGCCGCCCGACAGCGTGACCGCCGACTGGCCCAGCGTGATGTAGGACAGGCCGACGTCCATCAGGGTCTGCAGTTTGCGCGCCACCGCCGGCACCGGCTCGAAGAACGGCAGCGCGTCCTCGACGGTCATTTCCAGCACCTCGTGGATGCTCTTGCCCTTGTAGGTGACCGTCAGCGTCTCGCGGTTGTAGCGCTTGCCGTGACAGACGTCGCAGGGCACGAAGATGTCGGGCAGGAAATGCATTTCCACCCGCACCATGCCGTCGCCCTGGCAGGCCTCGCAGCGGCCGCCCTTGACGTTGAACGAGAACCGGCCGGGCTTGTAGCCGCGCGAGCGGGCCTCGGAAGTGCCGGCAAACAGTTCGCGGATCGGCGTGAATAATCCGGTGTAGGTGGCCGGATTCGAGCGCGGCGTGCGGCCGATCGGGCTCTGGTCGATGTCGACGACCTTGTCGAACAGGTCCAGCCCCGAGAAGCGATCGAACGGCGCAGGGTTTTCTGACGCGCCGTTGAGTTCACGCGCCATCAACTTGTAAAGCGTGTCGTTGATCAAGGTCGATTTGCCGGATCCGGACACGCCGGTGACGCAGACCAGCAAACCGGCCGGCAGTTCGAGGTCCACGCCCTGCAGGTTGTTGCCGGTCGCCCCGTCGAGCCGGAACATGCGCTTCTTGTTCGGCCGGGTGCGTTTCTTCGGCACCTCGATCCGCTTCCGACCGCTCAGGTAATCGCCGGTCAGCGACGCCTCGCAGGCCTCGATGCCGTCGGGAGGGCCGGAATAAACGATCTGCCCGCCGTGGACCCCGGGTCCGGGGCCGATGTCGACGATGTGGTCGGCCGAACGGATCGCGTCCTCGTCGTGCTCGACGACAATCACCGTGTTGCCGAGGTCGCGCAGGCGGGTCAGGGTTTCGAGCAGACGGGTATTGTCGCGCTGGTGCAGGCCGATCGAGGGCTCGTCGAGCACGTACATCACGCCGACCAGGCCGGCGCCGATCTGGC
>CAZJSH010000105.1:0-9802 GCA_964548715.1 uncultured Halomonas sp.
CGGTGGTCGTGCGTTCGCTCGGCGCCGGCAAGGGCTACGAGCTGATCGCCGGCGAGCGCCGCTGGCGCGCCGCGCAGAAAGCCGGGCTGAGCGAGATTCCGGCGGTGATCCGCGACGTGCCCGACGAAGTCACGCTGGCGATGGCGCTGATCGAGAACATCCAGCGCGAAAACCTCAACCCGATCGAGGAAGCCACCGCTCTCGGCCGCCTGATCGACGAATTCGAATTGACCCACGAACAGGCGGCCGCAAACGTCGGCCGCTCGCGCGCTTCGGTCAGCAACCTGCTGCGCCTGCTCGACCTCGAGCCGAAGGTGCGTGAACTGCTCGACGCGAAGAAGCTCGACATGGGCCATGCGCGCGCACTGCTGGCGCTCAGCGGCTCACTCCAGGTCGATACCGCGCGCCAGGTCGTCACGCTCGGGCTCTCGGTGCGCGAGACCGAAGCGCTGGTCAACCGGGTCAAGAGCGGTGCACCGGCGAAGAAACCGAAGCCCAAGCCCGATCCGGACATCCAGCGGCTGGAGCAGGAACTGACCGAAACGCTGTGCGCGCCCGTCAGCGTCCGGCACTCGGCCTCCGGCAAGGGCCAGGTGACGATCCGCTACACCACTCTCGACGAGCTCGACGGGTTGCTCGAACGCTTCCGGGGCGATGGCTGAACGTTCGCCGATGACGACCCGAGGCGACGCCGCGGGCGTCCAGGCTTCGGGGCGACCCTCCCGCGAGCACGACTCGGCGACCGATCTGCGGCAGCGTCTGCTCGACGGTGGCGACGTTCCGAAGCGCAGCTTCGACGACGGCGCGACGCTCCGGCCGGCCGGGCAGCCGCGCAACGCGATCTTCGTGATCGAGTCGGGCGGGGTGTTTTCGGCGCGGGTCCTTCCCGACGGACGCCGCCAGGTGCTGGAGGTCTGGCTGCCCGGACAGGTGGTCGGTCTCGGTGAGGTCGGCCTCGAACGGCCGCTATCGGCCCTGCATGCGCTGGGCCCGGCCGAAGTGCGGGAGATCGGCTGGGACCGACTGCGTGAGCAACTCTGCGCGTCCAGCGACCTCGGCGATCAGGTTGCGATGCTGGTCGCGCACGAGCGGTTGCTGCTCGAGGAGCGGATTACCTCGCTGGGTCGTCGCAACGCCGCCGAGCGGCTCGGTCACTTCCTGCTCGAAATGCACTACAGGCTGCGTCCCCCTGCCGATCGGTACCGACTCCCGGTCACCCAGACTTTCCTCGCCGACCTGCTCGGGCTGACGTCGGTTCACATCAGTCGGATGCTGGCCCAACTGCGCGACGAGAGCCTGGTCGACATGAACGACCACGGCGTCCACCTGATCGGCATCGACGAATTGAAGCGCAGGTGCGACTTCGATCCGGGCTATCTGGGTCTTGAAGTATTCTGCGCCGGCGCGGATTGACCGCTCCGCCGCTTCACGAGCAAGCCGTTGACGGCCCTCGGTCGGAGGTTGCTCTACACCCTCGGTCGTCGACCGGCAATCGCGAAGATGATGGCCAGCACGATGCCGACCACGAACAGGATCCAGGCAATCTGCGTTGCGGCACCGGCGATGCCGCTGAAGCCGAGAACGCCGGCGATCAAGCCGACGACGAGAAATACGAGCGCCCATCCCAACATGGCAAGCTCCTTGTCGTTTCGAGTGTGAACAAACCCTATAAGCTGACCGGTATTCGTTCGTTAACCTGCATCAACGCCGCGCTCCATGCGAACGCCTACTGTTGGTTGCACTCCTACAATCTCGAGGAAACGAATGATGTTGCAGCTTCAGAACTACACCGCAAACGTCTGGCGCTCGGCGCTGCTCGTTCTCGCATTGCTCGGTGGCGGCTTGCTCCTGACCGGCTGCGTCGTGGATGATGACAGCCCTGCCGAAGAGGCCGAGGACGCGGTCGAGGAGAGCGTGGATGCCACCGAAGACGCCATCGAAGACGCGGCCGACGAAACCGAAGACGCCGTGGACGAAATCGAGGACGACATCGACGGGCCCTGACCCGCACAGCAACCGCGGCCGGCACCTGCTGGCCGCATTGCTGCTGATCGGCGGTTCGGGCGCAAGCCCGGCCGCCGATTTTTTTGTCGCGACCGGCGGCAGCGACGCGACCGGCGACGGAAGTCCCGGCAACCCCTGGGCGACGATCGACTTCGCGATCGACCAGGTCGCCGGCGGCGACCGCATCCTGGTCGGGCCCGGCACCTACAACGGACGTTCGCGACTGGACCGCGAATTCGATCCGCCGGTCACGATTCGCGCCGAACCCCGATACGGCGCCAGGCTTCAGCACGACGCTGGCGCGGTCATCCAGGTGTTCACCGGCCGCAACTTCATCGTCGAAGGCTTCGAAATCACCCATGCGCCGGGCAACACCGGTGCACTGGTCGTCCAGGTCCAGGACCTTCTCGGGGATTTCAATGGCAGCAACGGCGGCACGGACCCGGTGGTCTCCGGCATCGTGTTCCGCGACAACATCATCCACACCAGCACCAACAACGACCTGCTCAAGGTCAACAACGGGGCCGAGGACATCCTGATCCAGGGCAACCTGTTCTACGACCAGTCCGGCAGCGACGAACACCTCGACATCAACAGCGTGATCGGCGTGACGATCGAAGACAACGTGTTCTTCAACACCACGGCGCGCCCCGACACCAGCTCCTACATCGTGGTCAAGGACAGCAACGGCAGCAGCGACACGGTGCAGGGCGTGCAGGACGTCACGATCCGCCGCAACGTGTTCCTCAACTGGAACGGCAACGGTGGCCAGTCCTTCGTCCGCTTCGGCGAGGACGGCACGGCCTTCTTCGAAACCGACGGCGCGCTGGTCGAGAACAACCTGATGCTCGGCAACTCCGCCGACCTGATGCGAACATCGCTGACCGTGCAGGGCTCGAACGACATCGTGGTCCGCAACAACACCGTGGTCGGCGACCTGCCGTCGCGGTCCTTCGCTGCGAGGCTGATCACGGGCGGTTCGAACATGCCGAACGCGAATCTCGTGTTCACCCAGAACGTCTGGTCCGACCCGACCGGCACCATGGGCAGCGAGGCCTTCTCGGGCGTCGACCTGTTCGATGCCCCGTCCGGCCAGACCGCCTCGGCGCTGCTCGAGGCCAACCTCTACTTCAACGGCGGCAACGCCATTCCCGCGGACAACGGCCAGGCCCTGCGCTTTGACGACGACCCAAGCCCCGTGGTCGGCGACCCGCTGCTGCCTGAGAACGCCGCGCTGATCCCGCCGACCTGGAACGGCAGCCAGTTCGCCGACGGTTCAGCGACCATCCGCGAAGTGTTCCTCCGACTTGTGGAGGAATACGGCACGCCGGCGGTCGCCGGCCCCGCGATCGATGCCGGCGATCCCCTGCTGTCCAGTCCGGAAGACATTCTCGGTCGATTCCGCGGCGATGCGCCCGATCTCGGTGCGGTCGAAACCAACGGGATCGATCGGCTGTTCGCCGACGGCTTCGAGACCGAGTAGGCCTGGGCACGGCGCGTCGATCGATCCGTTTGCGCGGACGCGGCGCGGCCGCTACAGTGCAACAACGTCGATGCTGTCGCATCCTGGACATCATCTCCAGCTGCAGGATTCTTGCTGCATGATCCCACGCCCTGAACGGAAGGTCGGACCCCATGACTCAGCATCGCACCGCTTCCCTGCAAGTTCCTGCACACCGGGTGGGTGTCCGCCAGGCCGGCGCGCGCCCGGCATCGCTGCCGAGCGCGCCGACGGCGCGCCGCGTGCTGCCGCTGGCGGTGGCGGCAGCGCTGGGTGTCGGTGGTCCATCCGCAGCCCTGGCCCAGTCGTTCCCGGCCGAGCTCGAACTGTCGGCGCTGGACGGCACGAACGGCTTCGTGATCAACGGCGAAGCGGCATCGGACTCCTCCGGTTACTCGGTCAGCGCTGCCGGCGATATCAACGGCGACGGCATCGATGACCTGATCATCGGGGCTTATGGCGCCGACCCGAACGGAGAAGCCTCGGGCCGCAGCTACGTGGTGTTCGGTTCGGACACCGGCTTCGCCAGCCCCTTCGAGCTGTCCGGCCTTGATGGCAGTAACGGCGTTCTGCTCAACGGTGAAACGACCTCTGACTTCTCCGGGGGTTCGGTCAGTGCCGCCGGTGACATCAACGGCGACGGCATCGATGACCTGATCATCGGGGCCTTTTTCGGCAGTCCGAATGGCAACTCCTCGGGTCGCAGCTACGTGGTGTTCGGTTCGGACACCGGCCTGCCCAACCCCCTCGAACTGTCCAGCCTGGATGGCAGCAACGGCGTTGTGATCAATGGTGAATCGGCCTATGACTACTCGGGGAGTTCGGTCAGTGCTGCCGGCGACATCAACGGCGACGGCACCGATGACCTGATCATCGGTGCTCGAAGAGCGGATCCGAACGGCAACAATGATGCCGGCAAGAGCTACGTGGTGTTCGGTTCGGACACCGGGCTGCCCAACCCCTTCGAACTGTCCAGCCTCAACGCGCTGAACGGTTTTGTGCTCAACGGTGAATCGACCTCTGACTTTTCAGGGGGCTCGGTCAGCGCTGCCGGCGACATCAATGGCGACGGCATCGATGATCTGATCATCGATGCCTCTGGCGCCGACCCGAACGGCAACAATGATGCCGGCAAGAGCTACGTGGTGTTCGGCTCGGACACCGCGCTGCCCAACCCATTCAACCTGGCCACGCTGAACGGCAGCAACGGTTTCGCCCTTAACGGCGAAATGGGCTCAGCGCTGGGCGCCTTAGCCGGGCGCTCGGTCAGCGCTGCCGGCGATATCAACGGCGACGGCATCGATGACTTGATCATCGGGGTCTTCTTCGCCGATGCTGCCGGCATCCAAGCGGCGGGTCGCAGCTACGTGGTGTTCGGTTCGAACTCCGCGTTCGCGGCGACGATCGACCTGGGCCTTCTGGACGGCAGCAATGGCTTCGTGCTCAACGGCGAAGTGATCGCTGACTACGCCGGCCGTTCGGTCAGCACTGCGGGCGATGTCAACGGCGACGGCATCGATGATCTGATCATCGGGGCCGATTACGCCGAAGTAGACGGTGTCCGGACGGGCCGCAGCTACGTGGTGTTCGGTTCGGACACCGGCCTGCCCAACCCCTTCGACCTGTCGACGCTGAACGGCAGCGACGGTTTCGCCCTCAACGGTGAAATTGCCGGCGACGCCGCCGGGTGGTCGGTCAGCGGCGCCGGCGATGTCAACGGCGACGGCATCGATGATCTGATCATCGGGGCCTTTGGCGCCGACCCGAACGGTGCCTACTCGGGCCGCAGCTACGTGGTGTTTGGGCGAAGCTCGCGGGACCTGGCGGTCAGCAAGAGCAACGGCGCGGCCTTTGTTGACGCCGGCCTGCCGACCACCTGGTTCATCGATGTCGCCAACGTCGGCGCCACCGACATTGCCGGTGCGACGCTGAGCGACCCGGTGCCGACCGGCGTGAACGGTGCCGTCTGGAACTGCACCGCGTTCGGCGGCGCGGCCTGCGCCAACCCGAGCGGCAGCGGCGGCATCAGCGAGCCGGTCGACCTGCCGGCCGGCGCCAGCCTGATGTATGAGTTCACTGCAACGGTGACCGCGGTCGAGGGCGACTCGGTCAGCAACACGGCGACGATCACGCTGGCCGCCGGCCAGACCGACATCAACCCGGCCGACAACAGCGCCACCGATACGGACCCGGTGGGTCTGTTCATCGACGGGTTCGAGACCGAGTAGCGCCCCGACCGTTCAGGCTGGCGCTTTAACGCCGGCGGATGCTCGCCGGGATCGATTGCATCGCCCCGGCATGATTCGATCGACGATCGTGATGCCTTCAACGACCCGTAGCCCGAGCCCCATGACCGAATCCGCAACCGCCCAGAACCCACCGCCGTTCAAGCTCAATTTCTCGCGCCAGTTCGAGAGCTGGTTGAGCGGCTTCAACGCCAGCATCGCGTTCTCGACCTACCAGGCCGGCAAGGTGTTCTTTATCGGCCACGGTGATCAGGGCATCAGCATCGCCGAGCGGACCTTCGCCCGCTGCATGGGCCTGGCCGCGCGCGATCAGCGCATGTACCTGGCCAGCCAGTACCAGCTGTGGCGCTTCAACAACGTGCTCGACCCGGGTCACGACTACCAGGGCTACGACCGGCTGTTCATTCCGCACCTGGGCCACACGACCGGCGACGTCGACGCGCACGACATCGGCATCGACGGCCACGGCGAGCCGGTGTTCGTCAACACGCTGTTCAGCTGCCTGGCCCGGCCCTCGGTGACCAGCAACTTCGAGGTGGTCTGGAAACCGCCGTTCATCTCGCGCCTGGCGCCGGAGGATCGCTGCCACCTGAACGGTCTGGCGATGTTCGAGGGCGAGCCGGCCTGGGTGACGATGATCAGCAAGAGCGACGTGGCCGAGGGCTGGCGCGACCACCGGGCCGACGGCGGCTTGGTGATGGACGTGCGCAGTAATGAAGTCCTCTGCGAAGGGCTGTCGATGCCGCACTCGCCGCGCTGGTACCGCAAGAAGCTGTGGCTGCTGAACTCCGGCGCCGGCGAGTTCGGCACCGTGGATCTCAGGACGGGCCGCTTCGAGCCGCTGTGCTTCGTGCCGGGCTTCGCGCGCGGGCTGGCCTTCCACGGCCGCTACGCGCTGATCGGCCTGTCCAAGCCGCGCAGCGATTCCTTCCAGGGCCTGGCGCTGGACGAGCAGCTGGCCAAGCGCAACGCCGAGCCGCGCTGCGGGTTGGTCGTCGTCGACCTAGAGACCGGCGACCTGCTGCACCACCTGCGGATCGAAGGCGTGGTGCAGGAACTGTTCGACGTCGCCGTCCTGCCCGGTGTCCTTCGTCCGATGCTGCTCGGCTTCAAGACCGACGAGATCAAGCAGATGGTGCGCTTCGAGGGCGGTTCGCCCCGGTAGTTGCGTAGCGCAGCGGCGATATCGCCTGGCGGTCCGCCGGGTCCGGCTCGCGCGCCGGACGCGAGTGGCGAGGTCAGCGACGCGCCCGCCGGAACGGCCGCAGCAGGTGATCGCGCAGAGTCGGCGGATCGGGATCGAGACCGGTGCGCATCGCAACGCGCCCGTCGAAGGTGCCGAACACGCGGTCCCAGACGATCGCGGTGCAGGCGTAGTTGGTTTCGCGCTCGTCGCGGTCCAGCGAGTGGTGCAGGCGATGGTGGACCGGCTGGGTGACGATCCAGCCGAGCCCGGGCGTGTCCAGCGCAAGGTTGGTATGGGCCAGCGTGGCGATCGAGGCGATCAGCAATGTGGCACCGGCGACGGCCTGCATCTCGACACCGAAGACCGCGGCGGCCAGCGCCATCGGGGCGGCGAGGAAGAACAGCTCCAGCGGGTGGGTCAGCACCGCGTGGTGGGCATTCAGGCCGTGGAAGGAATGGTGCACGCCGTGGCCGCTGATTCGCCACAGCCAGCCCCAGCGATGGACCGCACGGTGCATCCAGTAGTTGATCCCGTCGGCCAGCAGGTACAGCAGCACCGCCTGCAGACTCCAGTGCAGCGAGTTCGGCCACAGGGCGCCCGGTCCGGATGCGGCGACCGGCGCGAACACCGGGCGCAGCGCGTCCTCGTAGACCGCGCCCAGCGTGCCCAGCGCGATCGTGAGCACGATCCCGGTGGCAATCAGTACCGCGCGCTTCGCCAGCGTCGGGCGCTCGGTCGGCCGGTCGGGCACGAGGTGTTCGAGCGTCGCCAGCACCCCGACCAGCGCCAGCCAGGCCAGTCCCACCGCTTCGCCGCTGCTGCCGAGTGCGAGCCACAGCACGACCGTACCGGTCAGCAGCAAGGGCTGGCCGAGCGCGCGGAAGACGCTGCAGGTGAATCCGTTCATCGAATCGGGGCAAGGGTGGATTGCTGGATTCTACCGGAGCGGCTCGTCGACGCTTCGGTTCACGTCGGCGACTCCGATCTGCGTGCGCACCCAGTCCAGCCAGCCGTTCCAGCGGCCGTCGGCACGCGCTCGGTCAAGCACCGCTCGCGCCTCGTCGGGCCGGTCGAGCTGGTCCAGCGCCAGGGCGAGGTGGCCGATCGCGTCGCTGTGGCCCCAGCGCGGCTGCCAGTCCGGCGCCGGGTCCTCCCGGTCGAGATGTTCCAGCGCGCGCCGCAGCTGGCGTTCGGCCCGCTCTGGGCTGCCGCCCCACTGGACCGGCGTCCAGACATCCTGCACACCGGCGAGGATCAGGACGCGCGGGTTGTCCGGCGCGGTCAGCAGCGACTCGTCGCGCAGCATCGCGGCCCGCTGTCCGTGCTGCATGCTGGCAGCCGGGCCGGTGCCGGCCAGGCCTGAATGGCAGACGCCGAGCAGCGCCTGGCTTTCGGCGCGCAGCGGGCCGTCACCGGACGAGGCATCCACGGCCGCCCGGGCGTGCCGGATGCAGGTCTCCAGGGCCGGAGCCGGGGAGCCGGCGTCATCGGCCAGGAACCCGATGCGGTAGTGGAGGTAGGCGGACCAGTAATCGGTCCAGCCGGCCGGCGCCTCGTCCAGCGTCTCGAGCGAAGCGGCGAGGTCGTGCAGCCGCGCGGGATCGCCGGCAGCGACGGCTTCGGCGGCGTCGCCGCGAAAGCCGGTCCATTCAGCGGGTCCGGCCGCACCGGACGGCCGGGCAAGGGCAAGGCCGAGGACCACAAGGAGAACTCGAAACGGGGTCATGGTCGAAGCTCCATTGGGTGATGCAATCAGCCTCTCGCGAACTCCGGCATCGGACCAGTGACGACAGGCAGTCGTCCGGAGTGACAGGCGTCACTGTTTCGTGACACCGGACCGGGCTATATTCGAGGCCGAGCTACGAGGAGTCACGACCCGATGGCCGAGTCCGACCCGCTGATCGATCGTCTGAAAATCTCAGATGATCAGCGCCATGCCGACAGCGGGCGGGCGGTCTGGCCGTGGCTGGCCGGTGCGGCCGTGGTCGCGGTGCTGGCGGTGGCCGGCTGGCGGCTGCTGGCCGGGCCGGGCGCGATCGAGGTCGAGATCGTCCAGCCGGTGCGCGAATCGACGGGCGCGCGATCGAACGCCGCCAGCGTGCTCGACGCATCGGGCTACGTCGTTGCCCGGCGCCAGGCCACGGTTGCCGCGGAAGTCACCGGCAAGCTGTCCGAAGTGCTGATCGAGGAAGGCATGCGGGTCGAGCAGGGCCAGGTGCTGGCCCGGATGGACGATGCCACCGAGCGCGCCCAGCTGGCCCTGACCGAGGCGCGGCTGCGCGCGGCGCAGACGGCGCTGGAGGAGATCCGCGTCGAGCTCGAGGACGCCCGGCGCACGCTCGAGCGCCAGCGCGAGCTGCGCGACCGCGAATTGGCCAGCCAGTCCGACCTGGACCAGGCCGAAACGCAGGTCCGCGCGTTGGAGGCGCGCCTGGCGAATGGACGCGAGCAGATCGAGGTCGCGCGCAGCGAAATGGCGCTGCAGGCCCAGCTGCTCGAAGAGTTGACCGTCCGCGCGCCTTTTTCCGGAGTGGTCGTCGCCCGCGCCGCCCAGGCCGGTGAGATGGTGTCGCCGATCTCCGCCGGCGGCGGCTTCACCCGGACCGGCATCGGCACCATCGTCGACATGGACTCGCTGGAGATCGAGGTCGACGTCAACGAGAGCTACATCGACCGGGTCCGGGCGGGTCAGCGCGTGACTGCGATTCTCGACGCCTACCCCGACTGGTCGATTCCGGCCGAAGTGAATACTGTCGTGCCGGCCGCCGATCGCCAGAAGGCCACGGTGCGGGTCCGAGTGGCCATCCTCGAGCGCGATCCGCGCATCCTGCCCGAGATGGGCATCAGCGTTCGCTTTCTCGACGA
>CAZJSH010000106.1:0-9763 GCA_964548715.1 uncultured Halomonas sp.
CCTTCCTTCTTGCTCTGGCGCTCGATTTCCAGCGCGGTGCCGCCGGACAGGATGACCTGCTCGATCTCTTCGGTGATGGGCATGACCTGGAACACGCCCGAACGGCCCTTGTAGCCGTCGTTGCACATGTTGCAGCCCTTGTTGGTATAGATTTCGAGGCCTTCTTCGATCTCTTCTTCGGCGAAGCCGATCTTGCGCAGCGCTTCGGGCGGGATGTCTTCCTCGCGCACCTTGCACTTGTGCAGAGTCCGCGCCAGGCGCTGGGCCATGACCATGTGGACGGCCGAGACGATGTTGTATGGCGGCACGCCCATATTGGCCAGACGCGTGATCGACTGCGGCGCGTCGTTGGTGTGCAGGGTCGATAGCACGAGGTGACCCGTCTGGGCCGCCTTGATCGCGATTTCGGCAGTTTCGAGGTCACGAATCTCACCGACCATGATGATGTCTGGATCCTGTCGCAGGAACGAGCGCAGCGCCGCAGCGAAGGTCAGTCCCTGCTTCTGGTTCTGCTGGACCTGGTTGACCCCGGCCATTCGGATTTCGACCGGGTCTTCGACCGTCGAGATGTTCACGCCTTCCTGGTTCAGAAGGCCGAGTGCGGTGTAGAGCGAGACCGTTTTACCGGAACCCGTGGGTCCAGTGACGAGGACCATCCCGTAGGGCTTCTGGATGGCGTCCATGTAGACGTCTTTCTGTTCCGGCTCGAAGCCGAGCTTTTCCGGCCCGAGATAGGCTCCTGACGAATCGAGGATACGCAGGACGACCTTTTCGCCCCACAGGGTCGGACAGGTCGAGACACGGAAGTCGAACGCGCGGCCCTTGGAAATATTCAGCTTGATCCGACCGTCCTGCGGCACGCGACGCTCGGCGATGTCGAGGTTGGCCATGACCTTGATACGGGCGGACAGGCGGCTGGACATCTTGGTTGGTGGGCGCATCTGGGTCTTCAGCACGCCGTCCATCCGGAATCGGATCCGGTAGGTGTCTTCGTAGGGCTCGAAGTGAATATCGGATGCGTCCTTCCGGATGGCGTCGATCAGGACCTTGTTGACGAAGCGGACGATCGGGGCATCGTCGGAGGTATCGTCCTGCTGCTGGTCCTGCTCCTGCTGCTGATCGAAGGTCAGGGACTCGAGGTCTTCGTCGCCCTCGGTCAGTTCCTCGAAGGCCTGCGACGAACCGGCCAGCACCCGATCGATGGCCTGGTTGATCGAATCGGCCGCGGCAAGCACCGCCTCGATGTTCATGCCGGTGGTGAACGCCACCTCGTCGAGTGCCGACTGGTTGGTCGGATCGGCGACCGCGACGAACAGCCGCTTGCCGCGCTGGTAGACCGGACAGACCAGGTGCTTTCGCATCAGGTCTTCCTTGATCTTGTCGGTCGGCGAGTGGCGGATGTCGATCGCGTTGAGGTCGATCAGCGGCAGGCCGAACTCGCTCGCCGCCAAGTGGGCGAAGCCGGTCGGATCGACCAGGTTCTCCCGGACCAGGTGACTGGTGAAGGTCCGCCCCTTTTCTGCAGCGGTTTCCAGCGCCTTGAGCGCTTCGTCCTCGCTGAGCAACCCTTCATCGACCAGGCGTCGGCCGGTGGTGGGCAGTCGCGATGCGGTTACGGTTTCAACGGTCGATGCCATGCGGTCAAGCCCCGTTCAGTGCGCAATTGGCCCCGCGCGGGGGCCTGACTCCCCGAGGATACACCGATCGCCAGGCCCTGTCTGCAGGATAAATTCAGAAGCTACGCTCAAGCATATGAAAAGTCAACGAAAGCGACGAAAGAAAACGGGGCTCATCCGGCCGTTCCGGCGTCCAGACCGTAATCCACCCGGTACGGCGGCGGCTCACCGCCCTCGCCAATCAGGTAGTGTTTCATCCAGCGCATCAGGCGCAGCGAGTAGTCCCATCGGCTCGCCGCCCGGCGGTTGCCGTGGCCTTCTCCCGGATACAGCACCAGGCGCACCGGCGGCGCGTTGTCCTGCAGCTTGATGAAGCGGTAGAACATGCGCGACTGGGTCGGGTCCACGCGCGGATCGGCGTCACCGTGGAGGATCAGGATCGGCGTCGCCGCCTTGGTCACGTGATACAGCGGCGAGGCCTGCTGGAACAGGTCCCAGTCCTCCCACGGCCACTTCCGCAGGTGGACCAGGTTGAACTCCCACGGGATGTCCGAAGTTCCGAACGCGGCGATCTGGTTGCTCAGGCCGACGTTCATCACGGCCGCGGCGAAGCGCTCCGAATACACCGTCGCGCCCCAGGCCGTGGCGTAGCCGCCGTAGGAACCGCCGGTGATCCCGACCCGGTCGCCGTCGACCAGGCCCTCGTCGATCAGGTGGTCGACACCGTCGATCAGGTCGTCGAACTCCTCCATCGCCGGCCGGCCCTGACTGGTGAGGGTGAAGTCCACGCCGCGCCCGGTCGAGCCGCGGTAGTTCGGATAGAACGTGAAGAAGCCCTCGGCCGAGGCATGCTGGGCCGGCGTGTTGTACCGGGTCAGCCAGCCGTTCGAATAATGTGCTTCCGGGCCCCCGTGGACGGTCAGGATCAGCGGATAGCGCTGCCCGGGCCGGTAGTCCAGCGGATAGAACAGGATGCCCTCGATCTCCAGACCGTCCCGGGCCTCGTAGCGGACGACCTGCTGGCGGGCGAGTTCGACATCGGCCAGCCACGGATTGGACTCGGTCCGACGCACCCATTCGCTGTCGCTGTTCTCGAGAAGTTCGTCGGGATGGGCCGCGCTGTTGGCGGTCACGGCGATCCGGTGCTCGCCGCCGGTCTCGCGTGAACCGCCGATCGAAAGCCCGGTCAGGATCGGTCCCGGCTCGGCCAGGTCGACCGGATTCGAGCCATCCGGCGCCAGCGATCCCAGACGCGTGGTGACGCCCTCGTGCACCACGTAGGCCAGCCGGCGCTCGCTCAGCCAGGCCAGGTTCCAGACGTGCCCCTTCAGTCCCGGCAGGAGGTCGGTGAAGGCCCCGCCGTCCCGGTCGGCGATCAGCAGCCTCCCCTCGCGCGGGTCGTTGACGATGTTGGTACCGATGAAGGCGAGGTAGCGGCCGTCCGGTGACCACGCCATGTCGCCCAGCTTGCCGGGATTGTCGATCCGGCCGATCGTCTCGCCGAGCGGATCGATGATCCGGATGCGGGCGAACATCAGCGTGTCGTCGACCAGCTCCCGCGGCGTCATGCGGATCGCCAGCCGGTCACCGGCCGGCGACCATGCCACGGCCTGCACCGAACCGTCCAGTTCGAGCATCCGCGCGTCGGCGTCGGCGGCTTCCAGGTCGACGATCCAGAGCCGGCGCGGCTTGATGCCCTCTTCGTAGACGACCTGGTCGAAGCCCTGCTCTTCCAGCTCGGTGACCGAGTCGTCGTCCGGCTCGAACGCGATCAGCGCCGCCTGGTTGCCCCCGGGGTGGAATGTGTACGACCGTATGTCGGTTGCGAGCTCGGCCAGCACGCGCGCCTCGCCGCCAGCCACCGGAATGCCGTACAGCTTGCGCGCGTCGTCGCCGTCGCGCTCGGCCAGGAATGTGATGTGACGGCTGTCCGGCGTCCAGCCGATCGAAGCGATCGATACCTCACCGGTAATGAACGGCTGCGACGCACCGTCGCCATCGACGACGTGCAGTTCGCTCCATGCCGGACCGTCCTCGCCCTGGCCGGGAACCCGGGGGACCGAGCGGGTGTAGGCGATGTGCTCCCCGTTTGGACTGACGGCAACCTGGCCGACCTGCTGCAGACGGGCGATCTGCTCCAGCGTTACCCCATCGGCCCGGACAAGCGCCGGCGCAATGGCCAGCACGGCGGCGAACAGCAAACGAACGACATGGATCATGAAGCACGACCTCCTGAGGAAGAGTGGAGCAACGAGGGCTGAAGGGTGGCCCGCCCCCCCGCCGGCAGGACCGAATCATAGCAAACGGGCCAGAGGCGTTCTCCGTGGGCGACCGGCCGGGCCACGGTGCGCGGCGTTTCGCAAGCGCCCTGGAGTCGGGTACGCTTGACGCCGTCGATCCACGATTCTTCAGCGATGCGCAGAAAACACCTGATTTCCGGTCTGTTCTTCGCCGCGGCGCTGGTCACGGCCATCTCCTGGTGGAACCGGAACACCTTTGCCGACGTCCTGCCCTGGGACCCCGCGCTGGCCGAGCCGCCGCGCCAGGTCGCAGTGGAACGGCCCGCGTTCCTGGCGCAGGCCAACGAGGTCGACTACCGGGTCCAGCCGCTCTACGCCTATGAGTTGACCGGCCTGGTGGTTTCGTTCAAACGCTTCCGGCCCGGCATCGGCCTGCACGAGCGCTGGAACGACTACATCAACGTCGCCGACGTCTGCCTGGTCTGGGGCCACAACGCCACGGAGATCGACCTGAACGATTTCGAGTTCTGGAATCTCGAGTTCACCTGCAACTACCGGACCACCGACCGGACCGCCTGGGAACAGTTCGATCCGACCGCGCTTTCGAACAATCACCTGCTGACAACCGACCCTCGGGTCCAGTCGATCATCAATGATCTCCGCGTCGGCGACATCGTTCACCTGCGCGGCCACCTGGTCGAATACGGCCAGCCAGGCGGTTACGTCCGCAGTACCAGTACGACCCGGACCGACCGGGGCAACGGGGCCTGCGAGACCCTGCACCTGGACCATGCGCAGATCCTGGCGTCGATGGACAACGACTGGCGCCGGCTGTTCTGGGTCGGACTGTTCGGCCTGGTGTTCACTGTTGCCTGGTGGTTCCTGACGCCGCACCACCACCTGCGCTGACCGGTATCACGGCGAGTGACGGTAGGCCAGCGACACCCAGACCGCGCGGCCCGGCTCATCGACCCTCACCTGCGTCGCATCGAAGGAACTGGAGCGATTCAGGTGCTGCGCATACTCGCGATCGAACAGATTGTCGATACCGGCCCGGACCTGCCAGGAACGCGTCAGGTTGCGCGAGGCGAACAGGTCGACCACCGACCAGCCCGGCGTCGGTCCGGCGTCCAATCCGCTGCCGACCATCGGGTCGTCGTCGACGCGGTCCTGCCGCGCCGCTGCGCGCACCCGCAGGCCGAACCCGCCCCGACTCAGCCGACGCTCGATGCGCAAGGCGCCCTCCAGCGGCGGCGTCTGGGCGATCGGCCGCGCGTTGTCGAGGTCGGTCGCCCGGACATAGCCGATCTCGACCGCCGCACGCCAGCCGTTGCGACGACGTATTTCGGCTGAAAACTCCCCGCCGCGGTAGCGGGCATCGACGTTGCGATAGATGGTCGCGTTGTTGCCGGGCTCGCCGAATCGATCCCTCAGGATGAAATCGTCGATCCGATTCTCGAACGCCGAAACCGCCGCGCCCCAGAACCGCCGCTGAATCTGCCAGCCGATCTCCAGCTGATCGTGACGTTCCGGCTCCAGCGTCGGATTGCCGACCCACCGCATCGACGGCATCGGCCGATTCGAGGCGATGTACCGCTCGGTGGCGTCGGCGGTCCGGAAGGTCCTGGACACGGCGGCGTAGATCCGACCGCCTTTCAAAGGCCGGCCATAGCGGACCAGGCCGCCCAGGTGGTGCTCGGTCGATGCGTCGCGACCATCGACGCCGTAATAAATGCGGTAGAGCTCCGATGGGGGCAGAAAGGGTGCGGCCGGCGCGCGATCGACGGCGTCGGCTTCGGCGCGCACGCGGTCGTAGCGCAGGCCGACCGTCCAACGAGCCGCGCGCGCCGGATCGTCGTGCCATTCCAGGAACGCGCCCTGCCTGTCGATGCCGACGTCCGGCCAAAGCACCGATTGCAATCGAACGCTGGCATCGTTGATCCGCAGCGCGCTGCGCTCGGTTCCGCGCAGTTCCAGCCCGGCCCGCAGCGCACCGCGCTGCAGCGGGAACTCACCCCGAACGCGCAGGCCCCGGTTGTCCGAGCTCGACGGGGCGCGCAGGCGCATCATCGGGCTCGGCGGCGTACGCAGCGAATAGTTGTCCATCACGTGATCGATGTCGGACCGGTCCAGCGCAAGCTCGAAATCGCGCAGCAAGCCGAGCCGGTCCCGCGTCCAGGCCGCACGCAACAGGGTGCCGTCGGATCGTGGCGAGTCCATGCCGGCGCCAGCGAACAGCTCGTCGCGCAGGCGGCGCTCCTCGAGGCTGATCGTCAGGCGCTGACCGTCGTCCGGCGTCCAGCCGAATTCGGCGCCGATGCCGGTGTCCTCGAACGCCGAGCGGATTTCGTCGCCGCCGCCGTCGGTGTAGTTGCCGGCCTCGTTGCGGTTGGCGAACAATCGGACAAAGCCGTTCGGGGTGCCGGCCGCATAGTCGACCGCCAGGTCCAGCCCGTCGCCGTTGTCGCGGTACCCGGCGTCGATGTCGAGACGATCCGACTCGCCCCGGAGGAACCTCGGGGTATCGCGGATCACCCGCACGGTGCCGCCGGGGCCGCTGGCTTCCTCCAGGCTGACCAGCCCGCGCACGACCTCGACCCGGTCCGTTCCGGCCCGCGATGCATAGGCGGTCGCCGGGTCCATCCGGTTCGGACAGGCGCCCTCGACCCGAGCACCGTCAATCAGGACGTTGATGCGGTCCAGCGCCAGCCCGCGGATCGCCGGGTCGGTGCCGTGGCCGCCCATGCGCGAGCCGGACACGCCCGCGAGGTCGCGCAGGCGATCGGCCAGTTCGCGACCGGGCTCCGATTCGTCGAGGATGCGGGCCGGAGAAACCAGTGGCGGGCTTTCGACGAGAAGCTCGGCCAACTCGGTCGGGTTCGGCTCATCGAGCGCCGCGGCAAGTTCGATCCCGACTCGTGCGGGAACTTCGTCGGCGGATGCGAGTTCGCTCGCGGCCGCGCACGTGCAGCAGAAGGCCAGCGACGCACAAAGCGCCGACCGGCCATTGGAACGGGAGTACATCGGATGAATCTCCTGACAAGGGCTACAGCGGGCTCGTCGCCATCGCGACGAACCGAAAGGGCCGCACGGACCGTCCGGCGGCGGATGGACGTCAGGAGATCGGTGGCCCGCGAACCGGCGGCCGCGCCTTCGCGCAGCGCCTGTCCAATATGGACGAGGGGTCGAAGGACCCGGCAGCAGCGGAGAGCCCGGCTGCCACGGTCCCGAACACTGCCGGGACACCCGCACTCGACAGTCCCTGGTCCCAGAAACAGCGATCGTGAGGCGTCGACGTGCCCGTGCTTCCGTCCAGAACCCACTGCGGCCCGTCGAAACTGCACAGCTGCACCCATCCCTCGCCGTCCGGCATGAAGCCCGAAGGCACCAGGGCGCGCAGCAACAGCAGCGCGAACAAGGCCGCGAACAGGGGCTGTGGTAGAAAGCGATCCGGGCGCATGATCGCTAGTTTAGTGGATTCTCATGTTCCTGAGGGCCGCAGCCTGACCGAACAAGCCGAGCGCGGGGCTGCGCACGACCGACTGCCGGCGCGATGCGTTATCGACCGGACCGAAGCTCATTGGCCCGGAGGGTGTACCGGAACTGCTCCTCGCCGTCGCTGTCGTGCAGGATCAGCGTCGCGACCCGGTCATCGCGGGGCCCGCTGAGTTCGACGCGGCCGAAATTCCGATCCGTGAACAGGCTGCCGCCGACGCGATATTGCCCTTCTCCCTCGCGCGGCGTCCCCGCGCCCGCGGTCAGCGGCGACACCGTCCAGTCGTACAACGGGTATCCACCACGACGACCCTTGCGCAGCAGCACCGAGTGGTGCCGGTCGCCGGTCAGGAAGACCACGCCGGGGATGTCCTCGGCGGCCAGCCGATCGAGAATCTCACGCCGCTCGCCGGGAGCCAGGTTGATGTAGTTCTCACCGGTCTCGGCGCTGTTGATGAACTGCCCGCCCATGACCACGAACTTGAACGTCGCGTCGCTCTTCCGGAGCGCATCGATCAACCACTGGATCTGCCCGGCCCCGAGCACGGTCCGCGCTCCGCTTACCCGGTCGTTCGCCGATCGGAAGAACCGGTTGTCGAGGAGGAAGAACCCGGCGTCGTGCCACTCGAAGTACGTCATCACCCCCCCGCCACCGGAGCCGGAGAACGGCGGATTCGGCCAGAACGCGTCGAACACGTCCTTTGCGGTGTCGCGGAGCGCGTAGCTTCGGTCGGCGTTGTTGGGGCCGTAATCATGGTCGTCCCAGGTGGCGAAATGATGCGTGGCGCGCAGCAACCGCTGCATCTCGGGCAGCTGGCGGGTGTGGCTGAATCGCTGGACCATCGCCCAGGGATGGTCCCAGTCGACTTCCCGGTAGTAGACGTTGTCGCCGAGCCAGAGCATGAAGTCGGGCTCGGTCCGGGCGATCGCGTCGAAGATCTGGTAATCGCCGCCGTAGGGGCGACCCGGGCGGTCGTACGGCGCATCGTTGACGTAGGAACAGGACCCCAGCGCAAAGCTGAAATCCGGCGGATCCTCGCGCCACTGCCAGAGCGGCTGGGTCTGGAACCGCAGCGGCTGGTCGAAGGCCTGCGCGCGCCCGTCGACCAGCACGCGGTATTCATACACGGTGCCGGGCTCGAGACCGGTGACGTCGACCTCGGCAGCGAACGCGAAGGCTTCGTCGGTGACGACGGCCTCGCTGACGCCGAACTCGCCGTCGCTGCCGGCCGGCCGATAGGCCAGCCGCAGCTCGGCCGGCGCATCGGTCTGCAGCCAGACCTGAACGGCCCGCATGGCCGAGTGGCCGGGCATCGGGCCGGCCACGACCTGCTGCGCCACCGCGGAGGTCGCGTGCATCGCCAGCACGAGAAAGACCAGACCGATTACTTTTCGCATCGCAAACCGCCCGTATCGTGAATCCGGGTCGAAGGATACTTCGGATCGCGCCAATCGGGTGTCCCGGGCAATGCCCGCCGGGGCGAAGATTTCTGCAATCTTTTCGGCCGCACGCCGGTCGTTACCCGCACGAGCCGGCATTCTTCGCCGCCGGCGTCACTGGAGCTTCGATCATGGACCTGAAACGCGAACACACCATCGAGATGCTGCTGCTGATTGCCGCCGTTGCGGTCGTCCAGCTGCCCGCCTCCGCCCCCACCGGCCCTGCACCGGGTACAGGTCCGGGAACGGCACTACCGATGCGGGTATCCGCCATGCCCGTGCACGAAGTACGCACGGAGCCGCTGGCGTCTCAGCGGCTCGACCCGATCGGCCTGCTGCAGGCAGGCGTGCCCGACGACTGGCGCATCGCGTTGCCGGAAACGAAGCGCGCAGCAGAGCTGTCGAACACCTGCTGAGAACTCAGCGCAGCTGGCTATCCTTGCTGCCGCGCCGGTTGACGCCGTCACCCGCGTCGGCTGCGCGATCGGCTTCGGCCTGGCATTCGACGCAGCGCCTGACGCCCGGCACAGCGCGCCGCCGTGCTTCCGGAATCGGCTCGCCGCAGTCCTCGCATTCCTCCAGGCTCGGCCCGGCGCCCAGCCGGCTGCGCGCCCGCCGGACCTCGTCGTCCACGCTGGCATCGATCTGCTCCTGTACGGCCCCATCGCGGGCCCATCCTCCGGCCATCCTGTCCACCTCCTCGATCGATCGCGCAAACGGGCCAATCAGTGTACAAGCGCGCGAAGGTCACCGCACTGCGAACGGCCGGCCGCGCATCAGCGCGACCGTCAACATCGAGGCGAGCATGGCCAGCGCCAGGTCCCACTGGGTGTCCCAGGCATCACCCTGGGTGGCCAGGAAGCGCGCTGCGGCCGGAGCGCTGACGAGTTCCAGCGAAAGCGCTTCGAGTACTTCGTAGATCGCCGCGGTGCCGGCGACGAACACCACTGGCAGCAGCCACCGCCAGGCCCC
>CAZJSH010000107.1:0-9754 GCA_964548715.1 uncultured Halomonas sp.
CGATCAAACGCCAGGCCCAGCCCGGCGAATTCCGCTCCAACCTCCACCGCGGCGGTACCGCCAGCCTGATCAAGATCACCCCCGAAGAGCGCAGCACCGCCGTGCGAGCCGCGCGCATCATGGGCCTGAACGTCGCCGGCGTCGACCTGCTGCGTTCCAATCACGGCCCGCTGGTCATGGAAGTCAACTCCTCGCCGGGCCTGGAAGGTATCGAATCGGCCACCGGCAAGGACGTGGCGGGCATGATCATCGGCTTCCTCGAGAAGAATGCGAAGAAGGACAAGACCCGCACCCGCGGCAAGGGCTGATCGGGCTTCGATCACTGCTGGTGGCTTCGGCCTTTAGAGGATGATCGCAAAGACGCGAAGGCGCGAAGAGAAAAGCTGAAACATCGCTTTCTTTTGTGAAGAATGCGTGCTCGAAGATGCTCTGATTTCGATTCGAGAACATACTCAGCGGTCTCCGGCTGACGTCGAGCAAGGTGTTCCGGAAACGACAGGATACGAGGCTGTGGCGCCTGTTCTTCCCCTTGCTTTATGAATTTTTTCGCTTTTCTCTTCGCGCCTTTGCGTCTTCGCGCTCATCATCTAGCAGACTCATGCACCAGGCCCGGACCAGGCCATCGGACTACTTCAACCCCGAACGGCGGATGATTCGGCCGCAGCGCCAGAGCAGGTAGTTGGCGACCAGCCAGAAGTTCCTGAACGCCGGGTTGCGGGTCTGTCTGTGGTGGTAGCGGTAGTAGATCTGCTGGACGATGACGGCGAGCCGGAACAGGCCGTAGACTTCGTAGAACGCCCAGTGCTCGGGCGAGAGCTTCATGTTCTCACAGTAATAGTCGACGACTTCGCGGCGGGTCATCATGCCCGGCAGGTGCGTGGGCTGTCGGCGGAAGGCGCGGAACACCCGGTCGTCGTCGGCCTGGACCCAGTAGGCCAGCGCGTTGCCCAGGTCCATCAGCGGATCGCCGAGCGTGGCCATCTCCCAGTCGAGCACGCCGATGATCGTGAGCGGATCGTCCGGGTCCAGCACCAGGTTGTCGAAGCGATAGTCGCCGTGGATCAACCGGATCGCGACTTCATCCGGACAATGGCGATCGAGCCATCGCATGACCTTTTCGCCCTTCATCACGTTCCGGGTCCGCGCCTTCCGGAATCGACCCGACCAGCCGTCGATCTGCCGGCGGTTGTAGCCTGCGCCCTTGGCCAGCGTGTCGAGGCCGGCGGCTTCGACGTCGACCGAGTGCATCTCGATCAGCGTATCGATCGCGTTCCGGCACAGCTGGCGGACTTCGTCTTCGGAAAGTTCGAGCCCGCGCGGCAGGTCGGCGCGCGGGATAATGCCTTCCAGCCGCTCCATCACGTAGAAGTCCGAGCCGACCACCTCGTGATCCTCGCAGGCGGCCAGCATCTCCGGCACCTTCGTGAACACCGGCTTCAGCGCCTTCTGGATTCGGTACTCGCGGACCACGTCGTGCGCCGACTTCGCCTTCGTCCCCGGCGGGGGCCGGCGCAGGATCAGGTCGCGGTCGGCATACCGCAGCCGATACGTCAGGTTCGACGCCCCCTTCGGAAACTGCTCGACCTCGGGCGTTCCTTCCAGCCCCACGATCCGTTCCTTCAGCCACGCATCCAGCGCGGCTTCGTCGAACCGGTCCTCGTCGCGCACCTCGCGCGGCTGATCGATCACGCTTGCTTTATTCGAACTCATCGAAATCTCTTCATCCGTGTTGTTCTGATGACGTGCCAACGGCCTTTAGATGATGAGCGCGAAGACGCGAAGCCGCAAAGAAAAAACCAAAGGCGAATATGGGAGAACACCCTCGTCGGACAACACGAGATGCGGGTCTCCAGGGCATCGGCAGACCTTCGATGTGCCGGCTCGAACGATCTGATTCCAGACACTCGACTCGAATCAGGATTCGACAGAATCACAATGGCTTTGTCGTTCTCTTTGCGCCTTCGCGTCTTCGCGCGCATCCTATAAAGAAACAATCCTCCAAGTCCGAACGAAGTCTCTAGCCGAGATACTTCTTGAACTCGGCACGGGCGACCATCATGCGGTGGACTTCGTCGGGGCCATCGGCCAGGCGCAGGGCGCGGGCGCCGGCCCAGGCGGCGGCGAGTGGGAAGTCTTCGCTGAGTCCCCCGCCGCCGTGCAGCTGCATGGCCATGTCGATGACGTCCTGGGCCATGTTCGGCACGGCGACCTTGATCTGCGACACCTCGCTCATCGCACCCCGGATCCCGTGGGTGTCGAGCGCCCAGGCCGCCTTCATGACCAGCAGGCGGGCCTGTTCGATGGCGATTCTCGCGTCGGCGATGCGCTCGGCGTTGCCGCCCAGCTTCGCCAGCGGCTTGCCGAAGGCGGTTCGGCTCAGCGCGCGCTTGCAGGCCAGTTCGAGGGATCGTTCGGCCAGGCCGATCAGGCGCATGCAGTGATGGATGCGCCCCGGACCGAGCCGGCCCTGGGCGATCTCGAAGCCGCGGCCCGGGCCGGCGATGATGTTCGAGACCGGCAGCCGCACGTCGGTGAAGCTGACTTCACCGTGACCGTACGGCGCATCGTCGAAGCCCATCGCGTGCAGCATGCGCTCGATCTTCACGCCCGGCGCGTCGACCGGACAGAGCACCATCGAGTGGCGGCGATGCCGGTCGGCATCGGGATCGGTCAGGGCCATGAAAATGACGACCGCGCAATCCGGGTGGCCGATGCCGGTCGACCACCACTTGCGGCCATTGAGCACGACCTGGTCGCCGTCGACGACAGCGGTGGCTTCCATGTTGGTGGCGTCCGACGAGGCCACGCCGGGCTCGGTCATGCAGAACGCCGAGCGGATCTCGCCTGCGAGCAGCGGCTCGAGCCATTCGTCCTTCTGCGCCTCGGAGCCGTAGTGATACAGGACTTCCATGTTGCCGGTGTCGGGCGCGTTGCAGTTGAAGATCTCCGGGGCGATCAGCGAGCGCCCCATGCGCTCGGCCAGCGGCGCGTAGTCGAGATTGGACAGGCCCGCGCCGAGCTTGCCATCGGGCAGAAACAGGTTCCACAGGCCCTCGGCCTTCGCCTCGGCCTTCAGTGAACGGACGGCTTCCGGCTCCTGCCAGCGCTGATCCTCCGGGCGGTCGACCGACAACAGTTCGGCCTCCAGCGGCAGGATGCGCTGAGCGACGAAGGCTTCGATGCGTTCTGCGAGTTCCTTCGATGCATCGGACGAGGTCAGATCCATGGGTGCCTTCTCCTTGGCGCAACGGCGAGCGGATAGAATATGAGGGTGTACCGAACTACGAGATCGCCATGCTCCGCCTCGCTCTGACGACCCTTCTGCTGTCGATGGTAATCGATGCCGCGGCCGCCGACGGCCTGCGCGCCGACGACCCCTGGATCCCGGCCGCCCCGCCGACCGCGCGGATGATGGCCGGTTACATGACGCTGGTCAACGACGGCGCGGCAGCGGTCGAGATCGTCGATGCCCGCGCTGCCGGATTCGGCCGCGTCGAAATCCATCGTTCGTTCCGCGAAGACGGCATGATGCGGATGCGCCGCATCGACGGTCTCGACGTCCCGCCCGGTGGATCGGTAACGCTAATGCGCGGCGGGCTGCACATCATGCTGATGGCGCCCGAGCGGGTGCCGGCCGAGGGCGATACTGTGAACATCGAACTGCTCGATATCGACGGCAACGTGGTGCTCAGCGCCGAAGCGGCGGTCGAACGCCGCTGAGGTCGACGACCCGATCGCCGGCAATCCCGTAGAACGTCCAGCCTGCCCGCTCCAACCCCTCGCCGCCGCCTGTGAAGCGGCCGAAGGCCGGCAGAATCAGGTGATCGGCCCGCCGCGCGAACGCGGTCAGACGGACCCGATCGCCGCGCGGCCCGAGCCGGACCACCGGATGCACGTGCCCCGAAAGACCGGCGGGCGGCGCGTCGAGATCCACCTCGTGCATCAGCGCCAGGCCGTCGAGCCGGGCGCCATCGGCCCAGTCCTGCATCCGCCAGCGCTCCAGCCACTCCGTCAGTCCGCGGTCGTGATTGCCCGCGACCAGCACCAGTTCCAGTTCCGCATGATGCCGCCGCCATCGCTCGACGGCGTGCGGCCAGCCGTCATCGTCGTCCGGGGCGGCGTGGACCCAGTCGCCGAGCACGATCAGCCGCTCGGCGCCGGTGCCGGCCAGTACGGCATCGAGCGCGGCCAGTTCGGCGTCCAGCACCTCGGCTGGAATCGGGACGCCCGAGCGGCGAAAGACCTGGTCCTTGCCCAGGTGGACGTCGGCCACGAACGCGGTCCGCCGCGCCGGCCACCAGACCGATCGGTCGGCCCGCAGGTCAAGCGGGTGTCCGGCCAGTTCGATCCGCAGGCTCATGCCGCGTCGCGCTCCAGCCGGCCCAGCATCCGCTCGACGCGGGCCTGCCAGTCCTCGCTGGTCAGGTGAGCCCGCAGCCGGTCGGCCCACAGCGGGAAGGCGAGCGGCGTCAGTCGCTCGGGGGTGTGCAGGCTCAGCGACTGCTCGACGCTGCGTTCGAGCACCGCGCGGATGCGCCGGATCTCCAGCTGCGCCTCGAGCACTTCGCGGCGGGCCTGGTCGAGCAGCAGGTTGTCGGCGTCGTGCTCGCGGAGCACGTCGAAGATCAGGCCGCTGGAGGCCTGGATCTGGCGCACCGCCTTGCCCTTGCCCGGATAGCCCTGCTGGACCAGGCCGGCGATCCGCGCGATGTCGCGGAAGCGGTACTTCGCCAGGTTGGCCGCGTCCAGGCTCGCTACGATGTCGCGCTCCAGGTCCGCGGGATCGAGCACCCGGCGCCAGTCCTCGGCGGCCAACGCCACCGGCTCGGCGCTTAGCAGTTCGAAGCCGTAGTCATTGACGGTGATCGAGAACGTCACCGGTGTTTGCTGCGCGATCCGCCAGGCCAGCAGCGCGGCCAGGCCCTCGTGGGCCAGCCGGCCGGCGAACGGGTAGACGAACCAGTGGGATCCCTCGCGGCTGGTCACCTGTTCCAGGACCAGCCGGTCGCGCGCCGGCAGCGACGAGACCTCGCGCTGCAGCGCCAGCAGCGGGGCCGCAGCAAGGGCTTCGGCCGATGCCGGCAGTCGACCGGCGCCGAAGTCCTCGAACAATTTCAGCAGGCCATCGGCCAGCAGCGTCGACAACGGCAGCCGGCCGCCCTGCCAGGCCGGGACCTGGGCCTTGTTGGATTTCGCCGGCCGCACGTAGGCGGTCATGTCGCGAATCCGGATCAGTTCCAGCACGCGCCCGGCGAACACGAAGCGCTCGCCGGGCCGAAGCCGGGCCAGGAAGCGTTCTTCGACCGACCCCAGCGAACCCCCTTTCCGGAACTTGACCGAAAGCGCGCCGTCAGCGGTGATGGTGCCGATGTTGAGCCGGTGAAGCATGGCGATCCGCCGGCTCGGCACCCGCAACAGGCCGTTGACGGCCTCGACCCGCTGGAAGGCGGGATAGGCCTCCAGCGCCGGGCCACCGCGGGTCACGAAATCCACCACCCACTGCCACTGGACCGGCGCGAGATCGGCGAAGGCGTGGGTGGTGCGGACCTCCTCGAACAGGGCGTCCGGCGGGACGCCGCCGCCGAGCGCGGCGGTCACCACGTGCTGGGCCAGTACGTCGAGCGCCAGCCTCAGCGGCCGGCGCGGCTCGACCCGGCCGGTCTTCAGCCGCTCGCGCACCGCCGCCAGCTCGGCGATTTCCAGCGCATGGGTCGGCACGCAGACGATCCGCGCGGTACCGCCGGGCCGGTGCCCGGAGCGTCCGGCTCGCTGGATCAGCCGCGCGATGCCCTTGGGCGAGCCCACCTGCAGCACCTGGTCGACCGGCGAGAAGTCCACCCCGAGGTCCAGGCTGGCGGTGGCGACCACGCACTTCAGACGACCGTCGGACAGCCCCTGCTCGGCTTGCTGGCGCAGGTCGCGCGAGATCGACCCGTGGTGCAAGGCCACCCGGTCGGGCCAATCGCAGACCGCCTGGATCGCGTTGAACCAGATCTCGGCCTGCGAGCGGGTGTTGGTGAACAGCAGCGAGGTCCCGGCCGCCTCGATCCGGTCGATCACTGCCTTGAGCTGACGGATGCCGACCCGGCCGGCCCACGGGAAGCGATCGACCGCGCCGGGCAGCAGCGAGACCAGCTCCACCGGCCGATCGAGATCGCCGGCGATGATCAATGGTTCGCGGTCGACGCCGACCAGCGCCGCGGCGGCCTGGTCGAGGTTGCCGAGCGTGGCCGACAGCCCCCAGGTCCTCAGCCCCGGATTCCAGCCCCGGAGACGGGCCAACGCCAGCTGCAGCAGAACCCCGCGCTTGGAATCGAGCAGGTCGTGCCACTCGTCGACGAAGACTGCGCGCAGGTTCTTCAGGCGCTGCGGCGCATCGGCGTAGCTCAGCATCACCGAAAGGCTCTCCGGCGTGGTGACCAGCGCCGGTGGCGGCTGGTCCATCAATTTCCGCTTGCGGTGCGCCGAGGTGTCGCCGGTTCTCAACGCCACGGCCTCGCTCAGCCCGGCATGGGCCAGCGGGCGATCCAGGGCGCGGGCGGTATCGGCGGCCAGCGCGCGCAGCGGCGTGATCCACAGATACTGCAGACCGTGGCCGGGCGAATCGAGCAGTTCGCGCACGGCCCCGCCCCAGGCCGCCAGCGTCTTGCCGCTGCCGGTCGGCGCGTGGATGAGCCCGCTGGCGCCCGCGTCGAAGGCCGCCCAGGCCTGGCGCTGGAAGGCCTGCGGCTCGAGGCCCTGCGCGGCCAGGAACGCGTCAAGCGGGCAGCAGGCGCTCAAGGTCTTCCAGCCGGTCGGCGCCGGCGACGTCGAGGTCGCGCCGCCAGCGGTGGATTCGCGGAAAGCGCAGCGCCAGCCCCGACTTGTGCCGGGTCGATCGCGCGATGCCTTCGAAGGCCAGCTCGAATACGTGCTCCGGTTCAACGGACCGAACCGGCCCGAAGCGTTCCTTCGTGTTCTGGCGAATCCAGCGGTCCAGCTCGTCGATCTCCTTCTGGGTCAGCCCCGAATAGGCCTTGGCCACCGGCACCAGGCCTTCCGGTCCGTGCACCGCGAACGTGTAGTCGGTGAACAGGTTCGATCGCCGACCATGGCCAGGCTGGGCGTACAGCAGCACGCCGTCGAAGGTGTAGGGTTCGATCTTCCACTTCCACCAGTCGCCGCGCTTGCGCCCTACCCGATACGGCGATTCGGCACGCTTGAGCATCAGCCCCTCGACGCCGCGCTCCCGGCTGGACGCGCGCAGTTCGGGCAGCTCCTTCCAATCGTCGAAATCGACCGGACTCGAGCAGCGGATGCCGGCATCGACCGATTCGACCAGCTCCCGCATGCATCCGAGGCGTTCGCTCAACGGCCGCTCGCGCAGGTCCTGACCGTCGACTTCGAGCAGATCGAAGGCCAGCAGCACGCACGGCGCTTTTGCCAGCGTCTTCGGCCCCGGCTTCTTGCGCCCGATCCGGGTCTGCAGCACCGAGAACGGCAGCGGTCGGTCGTCGACATCGTTCCAGGCCATGATCTCGCCGTCGAGCACCGTGCCTTCGGGCAGCGCCTCGGCCACCGACTCGATCTCGGGAAAGCGCCCGTTGAGCAGGTCCTCGCCTCTGGACCAGAGGAAGTGCTCGCCCCGGCGCCTGATCAACTGGGCCCGGATGCCGTCCCATTTCCACTCCGCGTGCCAGTCGCTGGCGTCCCCCAGGGTCGCGGGCTCGTCCTCCAGCGGCGACGCGAGGAAGAACGGATACGGCGTGGCCGGATCCGGGTCGTCGGCGTCCTCTGCGGCCACCAGCGCGCTGAACCTCTCTTCGGTCGGCTGCCAGCGCCCCATCAATCGGTGCGCGACCAGCCCGGGCTCGACGCCGGCCACTTCGGCCAGCGCACGGGTCACCAGGCGCTTCGACACGCCGACCCGCAGCGCGCCGGTGATCAGCTTGTTGAACAGGAACCGGGCCGTTTCCGGGAGCGCGTCCCACTGTCGGACCACCGCTTCTCGGCGGGCCTCGTCGTCCAGCTTGCCCAGCGGACGAACCACATCTTCGACCAGCCGGTGCAAAGGCGGCAACTCGGCCTCGGATGATTCAGGCTCGGGCGTCAACAGGGTCATGGTCTCGGCGAGGTCGCCGACGTGCTCGTAGCTTTCCTCGACCAGCCATAACGGCAGCCCGGCCTTGTCGGCGGTCCATTCGCGCAGTTCCCGGGTGTTGACGAGCCGCTTGAGACGCTGACCGGTCAGGAAATAGACCGCCCATGCGGCGTCGCGCGGCTCGGCATCCTTGAAGTAGGCCTTCAGCGCCGCGACCTTGGCGTTGGTCGCGGTCGTGCCGTCCAGCGCGCGGAACAGTTCGACGAAGCGCTTCATTGCGCCGCACTCATACGTCGTCGCGCAACGTCGCGCGCAGGTTCCAGGCCTCGGCGGAGAGGCCCTGCGCGTTCAGATAGCCGGCCAGCGATTCGCCGTTGCCGTGGATGGTGATCACCCGGCTCGCGTTCTGGTCGCGGACCGTATCGATCAGGGCCGGCCAGTCGGCGTGGTCGGAGAACACGAAACCGCGGTCGTAGCCGCGCCGGCGCCGATTGCCGCGAATCCGCATCCACCCGGACACGAACCCGGCCGAGTGCTTCGGAAAGCGCCGCATCCAGGTCGACCCGGCCGCAGACGGCGGCGCCAGCACCAGTTCACCGGCGAACTTCTCTCCCTTCCCGGCCTCGCTGACCAGGAAGGCCTCCGGCAGCCGAACCCCCTGCTCGCGATAGATCTCGGTCAACGGCCGCATCGCCCCGTGCAGCCAGACCCGCATGTCGGGGCGGCGCGCAGCCAGCTCGGCCAAAACGCGCTGGGCCTTGCCCAACGCGTAGCAGAACAGCACCGCCGGCCTGGAGGCTGCCCGGCACTCGTCCCACCACGCCTCGACCTGGTCGATGACCTGGCGAGGTTTCGGCCATCGATACACCGGTAGCCCGAAGGTGCACTCGGTGACCCATACATCGCAGTCGGCCGGTTCGAACGGCGTACAGGTCGGGTCCGGCGCCCGTTTGAAGTCCCCGGAGACGCCCCAGGTTCCATGCTCGGATTCGATGCGCACCCACGACGAGCCGAGGATGTGGCCGGCCGGAAACAGCGTGACCCGCGTATCGCCGAACTCGAACGCCTCGCCCCAGGCGTGGCCGTGGTGATCCGGTCGATCGTTCCCGGCCTCGTACCCGGCTTCGTCCTTGTCGTCCGATCCCGCGCCGATCCGCGCGGCGAGGATCGCGCAGTTCGATTCGGCGGTGTGGTACTCCTCGGAACCGCCCCGCGCGTGGTCGGCGTGGGCGTGCGTGATGATCGCGCGCGGCACCGGGCGCAGCGGATCGATCCAGAAGTCGCCGGCGGCGCAGTAGAGGCCGCCGGCGGAGGGTTCGAGGAGGTTTTCGGTTTTCACATCGGTCAGTTTGACGGGTGGGCGTCAAATCGGGGTTGGTTCGTTCTTGAATGATGACGAGTGTTTCTGCGTTCGCTGCATCCAAGCGATGCGGTCGAAGTGGCAGGTGATTGACGCTCCAAAGTCGAAGGCGTTTCACCGCCCGCTTCGCGGGCTGATGCGAGTTACTTTTGTGGCGACGATTGTCATGACAAGCGTAACCAAAAGCGCTTTTCAGGCAATCGCGCCCGAGCTGCGCTTCTCGGCGCCCTTGAGGGGGCCTGAAACCATTGCCTGCGTCACGTGTGTCGCCCTGGGTCCGGCTCTGTGCCAGGCGCAGGCTGCGGTTTTGATCG
>CAZJSH010000108.1:0-9645 GCA_964548715.1 uncultured Halomonas sp.
GATGTCCGACTACCTGGAGCGCGCCAAGGAACTGAAGGACGGCGTGGTCTCGGCGCTGATCTACCCGGCGCTGCTGGTGATTCTCGCGATCGCCTCGCTGATGCTGCTGATGATCTACGTCATCCCGCAGTTCACGCCGATGTTCGAGGACTTCGGCGCCGACCTGCCGCTGATGACCAAGATCGTGGTCGGCATCGGTGAGGTGCTCCGAGGCTACTGGTGGGCGCTGGCCGGCGGCATCGCGCTGGTCGCGCTGTGGTTCCGCGGGCAGATGGCCCGGCCGGCCTCGCGGCTGCGCTGGGATGGCCGGTTTCTGAAGATGAAGTGGATCGGCGACGTGATCGCCAAGATCGAGATGGCGCGGCTGGCGCGCACCACCGGCACGCTGCTGATCAACGGCGTGCCGTTGCTGTCGGCGATTTCGATCGCCCGCAACGTCATGACCAACACGGTGCTGCGTGACGACGTCGGAGTTGCCGCCAAGAAGGTCAAGACCGGCGCGCCGCTGGCCCGCGCGCTGAGCGAGAGCGGCCACTTCCCCCGGCTGGCGCTGCAGATGGCCAACGTCGGCGAGGAAACCGGACAGCTCGACGAGATGCTGCTGAAGGTCGCCGACACCTACGATCGTGAGGTCAAGACCACGATCGATCGGCTGATGGCGCTGCTGGTACCGGCGCTGACGCTGGGCCTGGCCGCCGTCATCGGCTTCATCGTGATGTCGGTGCTGATGGCGATCCTGAGCATCAACGAACTGGTCGGCTGATCGCGGCCGTCCGCTCGGCCCGTCGCGGCGGCGCATGGACATCGACGCGGGCCGATCGAACGAATCGCGGCGGAATCTTACGCGTCCGTCGCGGTCGAAACGAACCATGAAGGAGCGAATGACGATGAATGCAATCCAACCGAAGACGACCGGCGGTTTCTCGCTGATCGAGTTGCTGGTCGTGCTGGTCATCCTCGGCATGATCGCCGGGCTGGTCGTACCCAACATCATGGGCCGGAGTGAAGACGCCAAGGCGCGCACGGCGGTGGCCGAAATCCAGCGCTTGTCGATGGCCGTCGACGAGTTCTACCTCGATACCGGCCGCGCGCCGCGGGAGCTGCGCGAACTGGTCGAGGAGCCCAGCGGCGTGTCGAACTGGAACGGGCCGTACGTGAACAACTCCAACCTCAACGACCCCTGGCAGAACGCCTACCAGTACCGCTATCCGGGCGAACACCGCGACTTCGACCTGTTCTCCTACGGCGCCGACGGGTCACCGGGCGGCGAGGATGCCGCGAAGGACGTGGCCAACTGGGAACAGTGAGCATCAACGGTCGCCGTCGCTCGAACCCGTTCGAGAGGGCGACCTCGATGCGCATGCGCGCGGCCGGATTCAGCCTCATCGAGCTGATGGTCGTGATGATGTTGGTGGTGGCGCTGTTCGGGCTGGTCGGGACCTCGATCAGCCGCTCGCTGAAGGGTGCCGAGCTGCGCAACGAAGCCCGCGAGGTCATTGCCGGTATGCGTCATACCCGCGGCCGAGCGATCGTTCAACGCGCCGAAACCGTCTTCAGGGTCGATGCTGACGCGCGCACCTGGCAGGCGTTCGGCCGCGAACCCGAGGCCCTGCCGGAGGGGCTGGACATCACGCTGACCACGGCGCGGTCCGAGCTGACCGGCGAGAACGCCGGCGGCATCCGCTTCTATCCCGACGGCGCCTCGACCGGCGGCAGCGTGCTGCTGAGCGTCGACGAACGCAAGTGGTACATCACCGTCGGCTGGCTGACCGGCGAGATCAGCCAGGACCCGCCGGAGGACGCATGAATCCGGGCCGCCCTCCAGTCTCGATTCCGATCCGCCGGAGCGGCGGTTTCACGCTGATCGAAGTCATGGCCGCGTTCGCGATCTTCGCGGTGCTGTTCGGGGTGATGCTGCAGATCCTGTCGACGTCGATGAGCAACACCCGCCGCTCGGGCGATTTCACCCAGGCCGCGCTGCTGGCGCAGAGCCAGCTCGACATGATCGGCATCGAGCAACTGCCCGAGCCGGGCCGCTTCGGCGGCGACTACGACGATCGGTACAGCTGGGAAATGGAGATCGAGCCCTACCTGATTCAGGACGATCGGGCGGTGAACTACGAAGAGCTGCCGATCGACCTGTACCACGTCGTGCTGACGGTCTACTGGGGCGAGAACCGGAGCCAGCGCTCGGCCCGTTTCGAGACGCTGCGCGCGGTCGATCGCTTCTACGCCGAACGGCAGGGAATGACGCCGTGAACGGGCCCTCTCTGGCGAACCGCAGCCGCGGCTTCACGCTGATCGAGCTGCTGCTGGCCACGGCGCTGATCGCGATGATCATGGCGATGGCCTACGGCGGCTTCCGGGCCGGCGTGCGCGCCACCCACTCCGGCGAGCAGCTGATCGAGGAATCCAACCGCCTGCGGGTCGTGCATGAATTCCTGCGCACCCGGCTGGCGCTGGCCCAGCCGCTGATCATCGAGGACGTCGAGGGCGAGCCGATCCGCTTCGAAGGCGAACCCGATCGGGTCCGCTTCGTCGCGCCGCTGCCGGGCTACCTGAGCTACGGCGGTCCGTACGTGCAGGAGTTCCGCGTCGAGCGCGGGCGGGAAGGCGTGGACCTGGTGTTCGCCTTCGCCATGCTCAACGGCTACGAGCCCGGTGACCTCGACGCCGAGCCGCCGGTCACGCTGCTCGAGAACGTCGGCGACCTGCGCCTGGAGTATCTCGGCTTCGAGGAGAACGGCGAGGACGTCTACTGGGATTCGGCCTGGCAGGAAGCCGACCGGATGCCGCTTGCGATCGCACTCGGGCTGGACATGGAGCGCGACAACGGCCTGAGCTTTCCGCCGCTGAACACGCCGCTGAAGGTCGACAGCGCCAGCACCGCGCAGCCGCGACTGCAGGGCTCCGACAGCATCCTGTCGCCGGTCAACCGCCATCTTCAGCGCACCCAGGACCGGCAGTGAACGCCGGCGCGTTCCCGGTTCGTTCCAGCCGCGGCATCGCGCTGATCGTGGTGCTGTGGATGCTGGTGCTGCTGACCGTGGTCATCGGCACCTTCTCGGTGCTGGCCCGGACCGAGAGCCTGCAGGCGCGCTTCCTGTTCGACACCACCGACGCGCGCTACGCCGCCGAAGCCGGCATCCACCGCGCCGTCGTCGAGCTGCGCAATCCCGACCTGGAGACCCGCTGGGTGGCCGATGGCCGCCCCTACGTGTTCGAGTTCGGCGGCGCGGAAGTGGAAGTGAAGGTGACCGACGAGACCGGCCTGATCGACGTCAACGCCGCCGCCCAGGCCCAGCCGGAGCTGCTGCTCAACCTGTTCGAGTCGGTCGGCGTCGAGCCCCAGTCGGCCCAGATGCTGGCCGATGCGATCCAGGACTGGGTCGACCCCGACGACCTGAGCCGGCCGCTGGGTGCCGAAATCGACCAGTACCAATCGGCCGGCTATCCCTACGGCCCGGCCAACGCGCCGTTCGCGTCGGTGGATGAACTGCAGCAGGTCATCGGCATGAGCTGGGAACTTTTCCGCGCCGTCGAGGCCAGTCTTACCATTCACTCGGGCCGCGCGAACTTCAATCCGGCCTTCGCGCCGGTCAGCGTGCTGCAGACGCTGCCCGACATGGACATGGAGACAGCGCAGTTGTTTATCGAGGAACGCTCGCAGTATCATCCCGGGGATGCCATGCAGCTGATGCTGCCGGACGGCACGCCGGTGAACCAGCGCGGTGGCGGACTCACGCACACGATCGAATCCAGGGCCACGCTCGAGGGCGGCACCTGGAGCCGGATCACGGCCACCATCCGGCTCGGCACCGACAGCCGCGGCCGGCCGTTCCGCGTTGTGCGATGGGCGGAGAACGAAACCGAACCGGCCGGCTCGACTGCGCCGCAGACCTGAGCCGGAGCCAGGACGACGATGATCCAGAACCTTGCCGACAACCTGCGCGACGCCGTGCGCCGCCGCTACCGGGCTTCGCCACTGCCGGCGTTCTTCGCCTGGTGGGGCGGCGAGCTTGCGCCGTTGGTGTCCGAGCGGCTGCGGCGGCGGTGGATGCCGCCGAAGCCGCAGCTCTGGATCGTGCCGGCCGAGACCGGCGGCGGTGATCTGCGAGTCCTGAAGGTCGGCGATGCGCCGACGGTCGCCGACGTGTTCGGCGCCGGCGAGGACCTCGACCTGTTGCGCGGGCGCTGGCGCGAGCTGCTCGCTGGGTTCGAGGACGGTCGTCCGGAAGTCCGGCTGTGCCTGCACGAGCAGGACGTGCTCGGCCTGCCGATCGATCTGCCGGCGGCCGTCGAAGGCAACCTGGCCCAGGCGCTGCGCTTCCAGATCGACCAGGTCTCGCCGTTCTCGCCCGACCAGGTGTATTTCGATCATCGCGTCGCCGAGCACGATCACGAGCATGGACGTCTTGACGTCGAGCTGCGCATGGTGCCGCGCGAGACCGTCGATGACCTGCTCGAGCGGCTGCACGCGATCGGAATGGTCGTCCACCGGGTCGACACGCTCCGGCCGGGCGACGAGGCCGAGCCCGAAGGCTTCAACCTGCTGCCCGAAGAGCGCAGGCCCCGCTACGTTCACGCCCGGGCGCGCTTCAACCTGATGCTCGGCGGCGCGCTGGTCCTGCTGATCGCACTGGTGATGGCGCAGTCGCTGATCCTGCGCGAACGTACCGTGACCCGGCTGACCGAAGACGCCGATCGGTTGCGTACCGAGGCGCGCCAGGTCATGGCGCTGCAGCAGCGTCTGGAGGACTCGCTGCTGGCGGCCAATTTCCTGGCCGAGAAGCGGGCGTCGCAGCCGCCGGCCATCGAGCTGCTGGCCGAGACCACCCGGCTGCTGCCGGACGACATCTGGCTGCAGCGGTTCCAGCTCCAGGGCCAGGAAATGACCGTGCAGGGCCTGACCAACGGCTCGCAGCGGGTCATCGGCCTGCTTAACGAGTCGGAGCTGCTCGACGACACCGAAATTCGCGGCAACATCACCATGGATCCGCGCTCGGGCAAGGAGCGATTCACGACCACCTCGCAGGTGGCGCGTTCCGACGCTCCCGACGATGCGCCGGCCGGCGACGATGAGGGAGGCGCCTGATGCAGCTGCTCCCCGATCGTCAACAGGGGCGTCCGCTGGCCATCGGCCTGCTGGTCGTCGCGCTGATCCTGGTCTACCTGGCCGGCTTCCACTGGTTCGTGGTGCGCCAGGCCGCGCTCGGCGATGAAATCGACCAGCTCGAGCGCCAGATCTCGCGGTTCAAGGCCACCGCCGGTCAGCGCGACCTGCTGCAGGAGCGCTTGCAGCAGCTGCAGCGCCAGCGCCTCGACAGCGCGCTGTTCCTCGACAGCGGTGATTTCAATGTCGCGGCCGCGGAGCTGATCCGCCGGCTTCGCGAGGAAGTCGATCGGCGCGCCGAGGATGCCAGCTTGTGCCAGGTCACCAACACCACGCCGCAGCGTCCGCGCGAGCCCGAGCGCTTCCAGGCCGTGAAGGTCAGCGTGCGCATGCAGTGCCCGCTGCCCGACTTCATCCGCGTGCTCTACGAGCTTGAGCGGTCGGTGCCGCTGATCTTCATCGACAACCTGATGATCAACCAGCGCACGATGCTCAGCCAGGCGTCCAGGCGGGGCGGGGAGCGCTACGGCCAGCTCGACGTCCGCTTCGAGATGTTCGGCTATCTCGATCAACCCGGGGAGGGATTCGAATGATCCGGGTCGACGCTCGCCGAAACCTGTTCACGGTGGTATTGCTGGCCAGCATCGGCCTGCTGCTGCTCGTCGGGGCGCTCAACTTCCTTGTGCTCGGGCACGGCGATGCCGATTCGATTCGTCCGGCCGCCGCCGGCCTGCCCGGCGCCGGCGAGTCGCGTCCGCCGACCCAGGACATCGGCGAGCTCGAGCGCTTCGCGGTAATCACCGATCGGCCGGTGTTCTTCGAGGATCGCCAGCTGCCGGTGATCGATGGCGACGAGGCCGTCGAAGACGAGGCCCTGGTCGAAGCGCCGGTGGTCGAAGAGATTCCGGAACTCGACGCCAGCGTGGCCGGCATCATCATCACGCCGGAACTCAAGCTGGCGATGATCGCCGATGCGAAGAGCCGAGAAACCCTGGTACTGCGTGAGGGCATGGCGCTGGAAGGGGAACTTTCGGCCTGGAAACTGACCGAAATCCGGCCGCGCAGCGTTCGTTTCGCGACCGACGGCGGGCGCAGCGCCGACCTGGAGCTGCAGGTCGAAACCAACGCGCTGGCCGCCGGGGCGCCGCCGTCCCGACCGCCGCGCCGCGACCAGCCGCTTCCGCAGACCGCCGACAGCGCGAATTCGCCGACCTCCGACACCGAGGCCCAGGCCTCGGCGCGCGCCCGGGCCGAGGAAATCCGCCGGCGCGTGGCCGAGCGCCGCGCCCAGCTGCGTGCCGAAGCCGAGCGGCGCGCGCGGGAACAACAAGACAACGACGGCCGCTGATTCGCGCGCCGTGCCGCAATCACGAGACATGGACTACTGCATGCGTATCGAACCCATTGATCGACGCCGAGGACGTTCCGCGCTGATCCTGGCCGGCATCCTGCTACTGGCCGGTTGCGCCGCGCCCGGACCGCGCGAGGATCCGACCGATCCGACCCGCCCGGCGGGCGCCCGATTCGCCGAGACCGATCGCGCCCAGGGGCCGATCGAGCTGGGTCCCGACTCCGGCGAGGAAGGCGCCGCGTTCGAGGGTACCGAGACCTACCCGGGCACCGGCGTGTTCATCAACCGCGATGCCGCCAACGCCCCGGTGCTGCCGCCGGACGGCGAGGGCGAAGTCACGTTGAACTTCGAGGGCCAGGGCATCCAGGAGGTCATCCACGCCATCCTCGGCCACATGCTGCAGGAGAACTACGTGATCGCCCCGGGCATTTCCGGTGAGGTCACCTTCTCCACCGCCCGCCCGGTCACGCGCGACCAGATCCTGCCGATTCTCGAGATGCTGCTGCGCTGGAACGGCGCCACGCTGATCTGGCGCGAGGACCGCTATCACGTGCTGCCGATCTCAGAGGCCGTGCGCGGCAACCTCACGCCGCGGATCGGCATGGAGGCCCTCGGTCGTGGCTACCAGGTCGTCGGCGTGCCGCTGGACTACATCGCCCCGAGCCAGATGGTCACCATTCTCGAGCCCTATGCACGCGAAGACGCGGTGCTGAACGCCGACAACGCCCGCAGCCTGCTGATGCTGGCCGGCACGCCGGCGGAACTTCGCAACTACATCCAGGTCATCGACACCTTCGACGTCGACTGGCTGTCCGGCATGTCGGTCGGGATCTTCGAGATCAGCCGGGTCGAAGTGGCCGATCTCGCCACCGAGCTGCAGTCGGTGCTCGGTGAAGGCGAGGGCGAGGGTGGATCGCCGCTGGCCGGCATGTTCCGGATCATGCCCATGGAGCGATTGAACTCGATCATGGTGATCACGCCGCAGGCCCGCTACCTCGACGAGATCGAGAAGTGGATCGACCGGCTCGACCGGTCCAGCCCCGAGGCCGGCGCGCGGCTGTACGTCTACCGGGTCAAGAACCTCGACGCCGACGTGCTGGCCGGCTACCTGGCCAACGTGTTCGGCGGCGAGGGCGGCGGCAGCCAGGCCACCCAGCGGCAGGATCGCGGCGGTCTGGCGCCGGGTCTGGAGCGGGCCCAGGCCAGTTCGGTCAGCGAATTCCAGACCGAGACCGGACCGCAGGCCCGCGCGGCCACCGGGGGCGGCTCCCGCACCGGTGGCGGCGGTACCGTGACCCTCGGCGAGGACGGCGGCATCCGGATCACCGCGGTGCTCGAGACCAACTCGCTGCTGATCCAGGCCTCGCCGAGCGAGTACGACTCGATCCTCAACGCGATCGAGCGCCTCGACGAGCAGCCGCTGCAGGTGCTGATCGAGGCGCAGGTGCTGCAGGTGGTTCTCAACGACGCGCTGGAGTTCGGCGTCAGCTGGTTCCTCCAGAATTCCGCATCGCCGGACCTGCCGGACGGTTTCGTCGGATCGAACGATCTCAACTTCGCGCAGTTCGGCGACGGTTTCGGCGGCTTCCAGTCCGCGGTGACGCCGGCCGGCGGGATCGGTTCCAACTATGTCGGCGCGATCATCAACCTGCTCGACAGCGTCTCGGACACCCGCACGATTTCCGCGCCGTCGCTGATGGTGCGGAACAACGCGCAGGCCACGATCAACGTCGGCTCGCAGATTCCGGTCCAGTCGCAGAGCTTCATCGGCGGCACCGACACCGGCAGCCGGCTCGGGACCACCCAGTACATCAACACCGGCACGGTGCTGGACGTGACGCCGCGCGTGAATCCCGGCGGCCTGGTCTACCTGACCGTCAGCCAGGAAGTCTCGTCGCCCGGGGATCCCCCGACCTCGGACAACCCGAACGTCGCGATCAATACCCGGAACGTCACGACCGAGGTCGCGGTGCAGTCGGGTCAGACGATCGTGCTCGGCGGGCTGATCGCCGAGACGAACGGCGTCTCGTCCAGCGGCCTGCCGGGCCTCAGCCGGATCCCGATCATCGGCGGGCTGTTCGGACGTCGCGGCCGGACCCAGAGCCGCGAGGAAACGCTGGTACTGATCACCCCGACGGTGATCCAGAACACCGCCGAACTCGAGGAGATTTCCCGCGAGTTCGAGAAGAAGTTCAAGGGCCTCGAGCCCATCGCCGGCGGCTTCCAGGGCATTCGCGACTGATTCGCCGCCCGGCGTCGCCCTCCACACCATCGATTCGAAAAGAGGACCTATGCGCTACTCGAACCTGATTCTCCCGGCCGTCTTCGGCCTGCTGCTGTCTGCCTGCACACCTTCGGAGCCCCCGGCCGAGGCGATGCAGACCGACGGCGATGTCGTCATGGAGCGGGCCCAGGCCCGTTGGGACGCCCTGATCGCGGCTGATCACGAAGCCGGCTATGGCTACTACAGTCCCGGGTTCCGCGAGCAGATGACGCTGGTCGACTTCACCATCGACCTGCGCAGCCGTCCGGTCCAGTGGGTGGCCGCTGAGGTGGTGTCCGCGGATTGCGAGGGTGATCGCTGCACGGTGGAAACCGAGGTCGAATATCGGGTACCATCAGCCCCAGCCCAGATGTCGGGCATGGGAAACCGGCGACCCATCGAGGAAACCTGGATCCGCATCGACGACACTTGGTGGTTCGTGCCCGGAGCGTGAGCGCAGGACAGGCGGTGCGCCCCGCCTGAATTCTGTTGCTTTACAGTCCGGGCTTGGTTAATATAGACTTGCAAAATCTGATTCTGGGTGATCGTTGCCCAAAAATGATCAGAAATTGCTCAATGCAGAGCCCTGTGTAAAAAACCTAGGAGTGTTGTAATGAAAAGAAAGACCTTGACGACTGCGGTACTCGCAGGTCTGACGGGCGTTGCGGGGATGGTCAGCGTTTCCAACGCTGTGAACCTGAACCCGGACGGCCTGGGTCAGGTCCTCCTGTACCCGTACTATTCCGCCCGCGGCGGCAATGACACACTGATTTCCATTGTCAATACCACTGACAATGCCAAGTCTGTCAAAGTCCGTTTCCTGGAAGCCCTGAACTCTCGCGAAGTTCTCGACTTCAACCTCTACATGTCCGAATTCGACGTGTGGGTGGCGGCCATCACCGGCAACAGCGCTGGTGG
>CAZJSH010000109.1:0-1301 GCA_964548715.1 uncultured Halomonas sp.
TGGGAATCGCCGCTTCTAACAGAATCGGCGCACCTTGGTTTGATTGGTTTAGGGATCTTGATCTCGGCATCGTACGTTCATTCTACGTTGCGTGGGACAGGATCGCTCCATCTTTGCTCGATCAGTACAACGGCCTTCTCGTTCAAGCTAGAGAATATAGAGGGTGTGAAATTCTGATAAGAACCTGGGATGAACAAGGCTGCGGAATAAATCTTCCATCTTAATCTCCATCCCTAGCTCATGACAGCTAGGGAACTAAATAAGGACAATCAAATGAAGAAAGCCTCAGTATTCTTCCTGACTGCCTTAGCAGCAATTTTGATTCTGTATTACGCAAGGCAAACCCCAGATTTGGGTTCCGTTGGTTCAATAAATCCGACAGACCAAAACGATCTGAGAAGCCTGGCAAGCACCCCAATTCCTGAACCGCACCGCTCTACCTCCGAAACGGGCAGCACTCAACCAGAACGTATAACGCCAGTTGCGCTTGTCGTTGCAGGTTTCCCTGATCTCGGGCCAGATCCTTTAGATTCGTTTCTGCGTGAAGAAGGTCAAGCAACTCACAACAAAGATTCGGCACTTACAGCATTCCGAATGCTCAATTCCTGCGACTCGCTTCCTTCTCTGGAGTCAGTTCCTTCGGAAATGGCTACCGAGATAGATTTGGACTCGGCAATAAATTTGTGCCGTGAAATCCAAAGAGCAAGCTCATTCCGAACAGATGAACTGGTTGGCTTAGCCTCCGAACTCGGCAGTGTACAAGCGACAATACTTCTTCCATCATTCCCGCCAGCATTCAATGAGTCAGATTCCAGCAACGTCAAGGGTGATTTTCTTAATTGGCAGGAGCAAACGATCCGCAAGTTACAAGATGTCGCAGAATCTGGCAATGCCGATGCACAGCTCAGGCTTGCAAGGCTTTTATCGGGTGAGTTCCCGGCTTTTCAGAACAAAAACCTAGCCAGAGAGTACGTGCAACTCGCCCTTGATACTGGCGGCTTATCTCCGTATCAGATTTCGTTGGGCCACAGCCTTCTTCGAAAGATACCCGACTAGTCATTTGATGTTGATTCGCCCGCCGAAAGCGAATTCCAGTGTGCACATTGCTACCCGCTCGTATTCCACTCAAAAACACGGAATCGCGAAGTGCCTCGCGCCCGGGCTGGAGCGCAGGATGAAGCGCCACGGCGAGCGTTCGCCGGGGTCGATGCGGTAATCCAGCCAGAACTGGGGCGTGTCCTCCCTCCGCACGGCGAGCTGGGCATCGAAGCCCATCGAGCGAATGCGAGCCCGGCGTTCGC
>CAZJSH010000109.1:1401-9417 GCA_964548715.1 uncultured Halomonas sp.
CGCACGGCGAGCTGGGCATCGAAGCCCATCGAGCGAATGCGAGCCCGGCGTTCGCGGGCGTTTTCGTGGCGTTCGAACAGGCCCAGTGACACGGCGTCGGGCAGGTCCTCGTCGGCAACGACGAAATAGTCTTCGACACCGCGGCGGGCGAGTTCCTGGGCCAGTTCGATGGCGCCCGATCGACTCGGTGCAGCGACGAAGACCCACCAGCCGCGATCGCGGTCGGCCTGGGTCTGTCGAGCGCGGATTTCGGTGGCGAACGGCCGCAGGCGGTCTTCGGCGCGGCTCTGCTGGACCAGCGTGGCGAACGGGCCGAGCGTGAAGCAGCGCGGACCCTGACGCTCCTGCCATTCGAGCGCAATCAACTCCAGCTGGGGAATCTCGGGGTCGGGAGCCGGCGGCGGCAGGCGGGGTGCTGGTGGCGGTTGCATCTGTCCGAGGACCAGAACCGCCAGGTTCACGACCACCAGCATCACCGCGGCAATGCGCCAGGCCATCATGAGTCGAGGTCCATCCGCGTCACGGCAAGTGCCAGTCCGTGCAGCACCAGGTCGGGCCGCAGCTCGTCGATCTCAAGTTCGGATTGTACCGTCGCGGCGGCGCCGCCCGTCAGCACGACGTGCGGTCGCCCGCCCAGTTCCCGAGTCGCGGCCTCGACGGCCAGCCGCAGCGCGCCGGCCTGCTGCAGCAGCACGCCGCGCTCCAGCGCCTGTGCGGTCGAATGAGCCGGCATCAGCGGCGTGGTCGGGTTTTCACGCGGCCGCTCGAGGCCGGGGGCACGCGCCAGCAGCCCGGCTCGTGCGGCGTCCGGGCCCGGCAGGATCCAGCCACCGCGATGACGGCCCTGCCCGTCGATCACGTCGACGGTGGCGGCAGTGCCGATGTCGACGACGCACAAGGAGCCGGGTCGAAGCTGCCAGGCGGCGTTGAAGGCCAGCCAGCGATCGACACCGAGCGAGCCGTACGCCGGCGCGACCGGCAGCGGTGGAGAATCGAGGCCGATGCGCAGGCAGTCGATGCCCGCGGCGATCAGTGCATCGAGGACCGGGGCGACGACCGCGTCCGGCGGCACTGCGGTCATCACCACCCGGATGACGCCGGCCTCGACGGCCCGTGCGGCGAACTCGCCGGTCGTCGTCGAACGGACGTCCGCCAGGCCGCCGTCGGCCCGCATCCGGGCCCACTTGGCACGAGTGTGGCCGAGATCGGCCAGCCAGCAGAGGTCAGTGCCGGACACGAAGACTCACCTCGCCGGCCACCAGTTCCTGGCGCGACTCGTTCGTGCGCGAGTCGTCGGTCCGCAGCCACAGGCCGCCCCGCTCGCTGACCCCGTCGGCGGTGCCCCGGCGAACCGAGCCGTCGGCGTCGTGCACGTCCACCGCCCGGCCGAACAGCACGTCGCGCTCGGCCCAGGCGTCGGCGAACGGCGCGAAACCATCGCGCTGGAACCGCTCACAGGCGCGATCCAGCGCCTCGATCAGGCCGGCGGCGAGCGCGTTGCGCTGCTGCGGATCGACGCCCAGCCCGGCCAGGTCGGCGGTCGGTTGATCGATGGCGGATCGGAGTGCATCCGGCAGCCAGGCGTTGATGCCGACGCCGATCACGACGTTGCACGGGCCATCCACGCTGCCCTGCAGTTCGACCAGCAGGCCGCCGAGCTTGGCGCCGTCGACGATCAGGTCGTTGGGCCACTTGAGTCCGGGGCCAGCGACACCGATGCGCTCCAGCGCTTCGGTACAGGCCAGGCCGGCGACCAGGCTCAACGGGCCCAGCCGCGGCAGGCCTACTTCGAAGCGGATGCCGAAACTCAGCGCCAGGCCACCGCCGGGCGGGGCGATCCAGCGCCGGCCGCGCCGGCCGCGTCCCGCCTGCTGCCACTCGGCCAGCACGGCCCGGCGATGGGCGAACCCGGGTCCGGCCAGTTCGGCGTTGGTCGATGCGCTGCGCTCGAGCACCTCGACGGTGATCCCGGCGGGCAATGCAGCTCGAATCCGCTCGGCGCACAGCAGCTCGACCGGCCGAGCGAGTCGGTAGCCCCGGCCGCTGTCGGATCGAATCTCGAGACCGGTGCCGCGCAGCACTTCGACCTGCTTCCAGACCGCCGCCCGACTGACGCCGAGCACGTCGGACAGCGCCGGACCGCCGTGCCATCGGCCATCGGCCAGCCGGGCGAGGAGTTGCAGTGCAGGATCGTTCATCCAGCGAGGACGGGGCGAAGCGCCCCGTTACCTGCGACGCTTGAGCACGCGCGCCTTCTCGAAGCGATTCTCGGTACCGCTGACCAGTCGCTGGAGATTGCTGCGGTGCGTGAACACCAGCAGCACGGCGAGCGCGATCGCGAAAACGCCCAGCGCCAGGGGCAGCGGGCTCGGGCCGAGCAGGTACATCGACGGCACCAGGCTGAGACCCGCGAGGATGGTGGCCAGGCCGACGAAACCGGTGCCGAACAGGGTGATCAACCAGACCAGCAGCAGCGGCACGATGCACCACGGCGCCAGCACCGCGACGGCGCCGACGGCCGTACCTGCGCCCTTTCCGCCACGAAACCCGAAATACACCGGCCAGACGTGGCCGAGCACCGCGGCGAAGCCGCAGGCGCAGGCCAGCCACAGCGGCGCCGGGATGCCGTCGGCCAGCAGCGGGGCCGACATCGGCAGCAGCCAGGCCGCGACCACGCCCTTGCCGAGGTCGATCAGCACCACGCCCAGCGCGAACGGCCAGCCGACCGTGCGCAGCGCGTTAGTGCCACCGGCGTTGCCCGAACCCTGCGTCCGGATGTCGATCCCGCGCAGGCGCCCGAGCACCAGCGAGCCGGAGATCGAGCCGACCAGGTAGCCGATCGCGGCCAGCAGCAGGAGATCGATGAGCGCGCTCGTCGGCATCGATTCAGTCCGGTGCGGTCCAGGGTTGGAGGCCTACGATCAGGCAGCCGGGCCCGGCGTGCACGCCGACGGCCGGGCTGGCGTCCTCGATCCAGCACGCGTCGACTTCCGGGTGCGCGGTCAGCAACAGTTCGCGCAGCAGGCGGGCGTCGTCCTTGCAGTCGGCCTGGCTGATCAGGATCCGGTAGGTCAGTCCGGCCTCCATTCGTCGAACCAGGAAGCGGGCGAAGCGGCGCACCGCCTGTTCGCCTCGGCCTCGGACCACGCCGCGCGCGGTCAGGCGCCCGTCGACCGAGTTCGCCAGCACCGGGTTCAGCCGAAGATGGCGGGCCACGCCCTCCATCCACGGCTTGACGCGTCCGCCACGCACGCCCCAGGTGAGGTCCCGGGCAAGCGCGAAGGTGCGGGTCTTCGGCCCGAGTTCGTCGAGCCCGGAGACGATCTCGCGCCGCGACCAGCCGGCCGCGGCCGCCTCGGCCGCCCAGAGCGTCAGCAGCGCCTGGCCGCAGGCTGCGTTCAGCGAGTCGTACACGGTGATCGGTGCCTCGTCACCAAGCCGGCGCGCGGTCTGTTCGGCCGACTGCAGCGTGCCGCTGAGCTTGCCGGAAATGTGGATCGACAGGACCTCGTGGCCGTGGCTGGTCAGCAGTTCGAACTGCCGCCGGAAGTCGCGCGGCGGCTGCTGCGAGGTCTGCGGATGCTGGTCGGAATCGGCGATCTTCGCGTAGAACGCACTCGGCTGCATCGACAGCTTGTCGAGGTACTCGGTGTCGCCGAAGAACAGCCGGAGCGGCACGGTGTGGATGCCCAGCCGGTCGATCTCGGCGGCCGGCAGGTCGGCGGCCGAATCGGTGACCACGGCGATCGCGCCGCGCTGGTTGATCAGCCCGTGCTGGCGGCTCATGTCGTCGGCCTTCTGCTGCCGGATTTCGCCGAACTCGGCGCAGACCCGGAACACGTCGCCGGGTTTGTTGGTATGGATATGGACCCGCGCTCGCCGTCCGCCGCCGGCCACGACCAAGCTGCTGGCGTCCATCGCGTCGAGGCGCTCGCGCAGCCCGTCGACATCCAGCCCGTCGCCGTCGATCAGGCACTCGGTGCAGAAACGATGGTCGAGCGGACCGGACTCGGCGTGCGCTTGCGCGGCGTCCGCGTCATCAACCGCGAGAATCTCCACGCCCTCGGGCAGCTTGCCGCTGCGCACATAGCGCCAGATGCCGTCGACCAGGTCGACGAATCCCTGGGCGCCGGCGTCGACCACGCCGGCCTCGCGCAGCACCGGCAGCTGATCGGGCGTGCGCTTCAATGAGGCATGCGCGGCCTTCCTGGCCCGTCCGAACAGATCACGGATGTCGTGCACTCCGGCCTCGACGCCCTGCACCAGCGCATCGCCGAAATCCTCGAGCACCGTCGGCATGGTGCCGGCCACCGGCTTCGACATCGCCGACCAGGCCGAGACCGCGCCGGCCTTGACCGAGCGGGCGAGCTGGTGGGCATCGAGCCGGTGGCAATCGCGGCTGCTCTCGCTCAGGCCGTGAAAGAACTGGGCGAGAATCGCCCCGGAATTGCCGCGGGCACCGTCCAGCGCCGCGTCGGCGATGTCGTCCAGCACCACGGGAACCGCCGCGGCCGGGCGACCGCTGATCCGCTTGCGAACGCTTTGCAGCGTGAACAGCAGGTTGGTGCCGGTATCGCCGTCGGGTACCGGAAAAACGTTGATCCGGTTCAGCAGGTCGCGCCGCGCCTGGACATGGGCGATGCCGGACAGCAGCGCGTTCTGCAGCTGGTCGGCCTCGATATGCAGCAGGATCGGCGCACTCATGGCGCGCGGACCTCGCCGCGGTCGGTATGGAAATGCCCGCCGCTCATCCGTCGATCATCCGTCGTCCTCGACGAGATCCCGGATCTGGGAGGCCGTGAACGGCCAGGTGATCTTTTCGCCGGTGTCTTCGTTGAGGATCACCGGCACCTGGTCGCCGTAGCGCTGGATCAGGTCGAGGTCGTCATCGATATCGACCATGCGTACGCGATCGGCCAGCCCGCCGACGTCCAGCAGGGCCCTGGCCTGATCGCAGAGGCCGCAGTTTTCTCGCGTGTAGAACACCAGTGACATCGTGGAGTCGTTCCGTCGTGCCGAATCGGCAAGTATTCCATCAGCGGCTTCGCGCGTCCACCCGGCGCCGGGCCCGGATCGCGATGCCCAGCATCAGCAGGATCAGCAGCACCAGCCCGACCCCGCCGATGGCCGGTACCGGGGTCACGTTGCCGGGCAGCTGCAGGACGCTGGCCCGGATCATGAAGTTCTGCTGCGTCGGAACCATGAATTCCACGCCCCGGTCGGCGATCCAGCTGCGCTCGGCCGGTTCGGACGACTGGTCGGACTCCATGTTGAAGTCCTCGCCGGCGTGGATGGGATCGCCACGCGTCATGATCCAGAACACCGGCTCATCGATCATCCAGGCGGCGGCGAATTCGACGACCACCTGGCCGGTTCCGTCGCCGGTCGACACCGTGGCTCGACGGACCGGATCGTCGAGCTGGGGAATGCCGTCGACGTCGCGATAGACGAAGACTTCGTTCGACCAGGGCCCGCCGAATACCGAGAAATCGAGCGAGTTGGAGATGCAGAAGCCGGTCAGCGCCACGCCGCCGGGCTCGAGGCCGAAGTCGGCCAGTTCGAAGCGCACGCCGAGAAAGTGATCGGTCTCGCCGGCCTGCCCACCGCCGAAGAAGATGCTGTCCTCGGCCGTGCCGTCGTCGTAGGCCAGATCGCCGCAGTCGAACGGCACCGGTCCGCGAACCGCTCCGTCAGCGCGCGCCACGGCCGTCGTTGCCGCATCGGACAACGCCACCGACGCGACGTCGGCCGGCGACGGTCCCGGCAGCAGGGAGAGGACGAGGACCGCGACGGCGGTCGGGAGGGAACGGTGCATGGCAAGGCTCGCAGTCGTGGAGTCGGCAGTATAGAAGCCCGTCGCGGCGTCGAGGCGAAGCTCGCGGCCGGGAGGGCGGCTTGACATCGATTAGATATTTAGCTAATTTACTAAACGTGAGCAGCGTCTTCAAAGCCCTGTCCGACCCGACCCGACGAGAAGTCCTCAAGCTGCTCCGCCCGGGCCCGATGAGCGCCGGCGACCTGGCCTCGCATTTCGAGGTTTCCAAGCCGACCATGTCGGTGCACTTCCGGGTGCTAAAGGACGCCGGGTTGGTGCGCACCGAGCGCAACGGTCGTTCAATCGAATATTCGCTGCGCATGTCGGTGCTCGAAGAGGCCTTGATGGGCTTCGCCCAGGCCGTCGGACTCGACGCGGCCCGCACCGGGGAACCCGCCGAAGAGGCACCCGCATCGGACGCCCGGCGTCCTGAGGAGAATGAACGATGAACCCACTGACACTTCGCATGATCGCCTTCCAGGTCCTCATCGTGCTGGCCCTGGCGTTCGGGACGCTCGCCTGGATCGCTCGGCCCGAGGGCGCCCTGGTCTGGCTGGCCGGCATGGCCACCCTGCCGGTGGCTTGGCTGGCGCTGCATCTGTTCGGTGCGATGCCGACCGGCGACCGCCCGGAGCAGCGCCGGATCGTCCTGAACAGTTTGGTCGGCGCCGGGCTGCTGATTGCCGGCGCGCTCGGCGCCAGCGCCATGGGCACGATCGGCGCGATTCCCGAAGACTGGATCACCCGCTACGCGATGATCACGAACGGCCTGGTCCTGATCGTGATCGGCAACGGGCTGCCGAAGAAGCCCGAGCCGGGGTGCGCGCGGACCGGGGGCATCGCGATCCAGCGACTGCTCGGCTGGACCTTCGTGGTCGTCGGCATCGTCCAGGTCGGGACCTGGCTTCTGCTTCCGTCCACCGACGTCGTCGCGGCGCTTGTCACTTTCGGCCTCTACGCCACGATGGCTGCAGTGATCGCGATCGGCATCCGGCGAATCCGGCGCGGCACGGCGGCGCGGTCGCCGACGACCTGATCGACACCCCGACCTCGAACCGGACCGGAGCGCCCCGGTGCACCGCTTCGAACTCCTGACCTCCAGGCACTGCAGAGCACAGCGCCCGCCCGGCGCCGAACGACCGGCGGGCAGGGATCGGGATCGAGGTGCATAATTGACTGCCCTGGAATCCACTGCGGGAGGCCGCGATGGCGGTCAGCATCTTCGACCTGTTCAAGATCGGCATCGGCCCTTCGAGCTCGCACACGGTGGGGCCGATGCGCGCCGCCTGCCTGTTCGCGCGCGCGCTCGAGCGCGAGAACCGGCTGGCGCACGTCGCCGGCTTGAAGCTGGAACTGTTCGGCTCGCTCGGCCATACGGGCCGCGGCCACGGCACCGACCTGGCGGTGCTGATGGGCCTGGAAGGCCACCTGCCCGACGAGATCGACCCGGACCACATTCCGACCCGGATGGAGGACATCGCCGACCGCGGTGAAGTCCGGCTGCTAGAGCGCCACCCGGTCGCGCTGAACCCTCGCCGCGACCTCGTGTTCCACAAGCGAAAGACCCTCCCGTTCCACTCCAACGGAATGCGCTTCCAGGCGCTGGACGGCGACGGTGCGACGTTGCTGAGCCGGGAGTACTACTCGGTCGGCGGCGGCTTCGTCGTCAACCCGGACGAGGCGGCGGCCGACCGGATCGTGGCCGATACCACGCCGCAGCCCTACCCGTTCTCCAGCGGCGACGAGCTGCTGGCGACATGTCGCGAGCACGATCTGCGGATCGCCGACGTGATGATGGCCAACGAAGCGGTCTGGCGCAGCGAGTCGGAGATCCGCGACGGGCTGCTGACCCTCTGGCAGGCGATGCAGGGCTGCGTCGAACGCGGCGTGTCGCGCGAAGGCGTGCTGCCGGGCGGGCTGAAGGTCGGGCGGCGTGCGCCCCGGCTGTACGCGCGGCTGAAGGAGCGAGCGAATCGAGAGGACCTGGACAGCCTCGACTGGATCAACCTCTACGCGCTCGCCGTCAACGAGGAGAACGCCGCCGGCGGCCGCGTCGTCACCGCCCCGACCAACGGTGCGGCCGGCATCATCCCGGCCGTGCTGCACTACTACCGGCGCTTCGTCGACTCGGCCAGCGAGGACGGCGTGCTCGAGTTCCTGCTGACCGCCGGCGCGATCGGCATCCTGTACAAGGAAAACGC
>CAZJSH010000110.1:0-9337 GCA_964548715.1 uncultured Halomonas sp.
GCATCGTGCTCGAACCGCGCGCCGACAGCCCGGCCGTCGACGCACTGGCCGGTCCTTGCATCGCGACCGACCTTCGCGGCCTCGATCGTCCCCAGGGCGGTGCCGCCTGCGATATCGGTGCCTTCGAGCGCGGCATCGCCTCCGATGTCGCGATCTCGCCGGGCCTCATCGACTTCGGTCCGGTTCCCCCGGGCCAGGTCAGCGATCCGCAGCTGCTGACGATTTCCAGCACCGGCAACCTGCCGCTGAACGTGTTGTCGATCGAACAGCCCGATGCGCCGTTCATGACCACCGGCGGCGACTGCCCGCTGCCGCCCTTCGAACTGGCGCCGGGCGAAGCCTGCACGGTGGCGCTGCGCTTCGTGCCGGTCGACGCAACCCCGGAAGTCGGTGAAGTGTCCGTGGCCGCGCAGCTCGAGACTTCGCTCGGCGCGATCGAGCTCTGGGGCAATGTCACTCGACCCATCGCTGTTCTCGATCCGGGAACGATCGACTTTGGCGAACTTCCGATCGGCCAGCCGCCGACCGACCGCCTCGTCACCCTGGGCAACACGGGCGATTTCGTGCTGGACGTCCAGTCGCTGGCGATCGTCGGTCCCGCTGCCGCCGACTTCGAACTCGTCGCGAGTCAGGATGGATGCAGTGGAAACGCCATCGACCCCGGCAACGCCTGCGCCTTCACCGTGCGCTTCGATCCGGAGGCCGCGGGCGTTCGCCGGGCCCGGCTCGTCCTGAACAGCAACGAGCCCGACGGACCGCGCGTCGTGAACCTGTCCGGCACGCAGGACGTCCTGTTCTTCGGAGGGTTCGAGTGAATGGAAGGCGACGATACGGAGGCTGTGAGCTGACTTTGGCCAAAGCCGATTCACAAGTCCGCCGTGGTTCCTGCTTCTTCGGGTCGAATGACCATCGAGGCCCAAAGCCCGAGGCCGTGCCGGCGACTGGGCCGGCGCTTCGCCTTCGGTCGAAGCTCGCGCATTGGGCTCCAGCGCCCCGATCGAGCGACCGGGTCAGTCCGGGGGCGTCGCCTGCTCCAGGGTCTCCTGCAGCGCGCGCAGGCCGTTGTCGTAGGACCGCATCGCGACGCCGTCGGCCTGGTGAAACGCCTGCGCGATGCGGTGTGCGTCTTCGATCAGCGGACGGGCTTGCTGGACCTCGCCGATCTGCAGCAGGAAGCGCCCATAGCTCATCATCGTCCGCGCGCCGGCAATGCGGTCTATCGTGTCGAGGTTTCGGTGAATGTCCAGCGCGGATTCGAACAGGGCGCGCACCGGCTCGACGTCGCCTTTTGCGTACAGCACCTTCGCCAGGCCGTCGATCCGGCGCGTGACCAGGTGGTTGTTCTCGCCGTAGACCTCGATGTAGAGCGCCAGCCCCTCCCGTGCATGGGACTCGGCCTCGTCGAGCAGGCCCAGGTTGCGCTCGATATCGGCGAGTTGGCTCAAGGTCAGGCCGATCCGGGCCGGCGCGCCCCCTTCGGACCGCTGCATCGCCAGCGACCGGAGCGCGAGGGTTCGTGCCTCCTCGTAGCGGTCCAGTGATCGGAGCGTGCGCGACAGGTTGAAGTAGCTCGCGGCGAGCGGCAGTGAGGATTCGCCGTCGCGCTCGATATGAAGCTTGATCGAGCGACGAAGCGATCGCTCGGCCTCTTCGTACTTGCCCAGGTTGCGCTGGACGATCCCCAGACCATTCAAGGCCTGGGACAGGCCGATCTCCCCTGCGTCGTCGCGCTGCAGTCGTTCGATCGACGCCTGCAGCAGGGCTTCGGCTTCGTCCAGCTGAGAATGCTGTCGCAGGGCGTCGCCCAGGCGAGAGCGTGCCTGTGCGGTATCGATGCTGTCTTCGCCGGTTTCCTCGAGCGTGATGTCCAGGGCCTCTCGCAGGATCCGGATGCTCTGCTCGAAATCGCCCAGGCCGGCGAATGCCATGCCGACCTGTTCCATCAGCCGCGCGCGCACCATCGGCTCGCTGGCAAGGGAATCGGGCAGCCGTTCGGCTGCCGTGTTCAGCAGGTCCAGTGCGCGAAGCTCGGCCGGATTCTGCAGGAGCGGGTCCGAGTCGAGAAACAGCTGCAGCATGAACTGCGCCGATTCGTTCGCCACCTGCGCTTCGTGCGAGGCGCGGTCGCGTTCTTCGGCCAGGCGATGGGTCTGCCAGGTCATCGTGGCGGAGAAGCCGATCAGCAAGACGAGCCCCAGCGACCCGAAGAGCGCGCCGAAGGGATGCCGGCGCAGGAAACGTCCAGCCCGGTACAGCGTGCTTTCCCGGCGGGCCTCGACCGGCCGTCCGTCGAGCCAGCGTCGCAGGTCGTCGGCCAGTTCCCGGGCGCTGGCGTAGCGACGCCCCGGGTCCTTGTGCATGGCGCGCGCGATGATGCAGTCGAGATCGATCGTGTTGCGCCCGCCCAGCGGCGGCGGTTCCGTCTGGCAGACCACCCGTTCGATGTCGGACGGCCGACGGGTCGGAAAGTCGTAGGGGCGGCGGCCGGCCAGCAGTTCGAACAGCAGCACGCCGAGCGAGTAGACGTCCGAGGCCTGCGTGACCGGCTCGTGGCGCACCTGTTCCGGACTGGCGTAGTGCGGCGTCATCGTCGAGGCCACGGTCATTGCCATTCCGTCCTCGGCGCCCGCGTCCTCCGGTTCGGCATTGTCGATCAGCTTGGCGATGCCGAAATCGAGCAGCTTCAGCTGGCCGTTGCGGTCGATCAGCACATTGGACGTCTTCAGGTCCCGGTGGATGACGAGGTTGCGATGGGCGAACTGCACCGCGTCGCAGAGCGCCAGGAAGTGCTGGACCCGACCTCTACGATCGAGCCGTTGTTCGTCCGCCCAGCGGTCGATGGCCCGACCTTCGATGTACTCCATCGCGACCCAGGGTGTACCGTCGGGCTCTTCCCCGCCGTCGACCAGCTGGGCGATGTTGGGATGACGGAGACTGGCGAGCACACGGCGTTCGATCCTCAGGCGAGCACGCCCGAAGTCCGAATCGCCGGCCGCAGGCAGACGTTTGACGGCCACGTACTGGTCGAAATCCGGACCAGAGCGCCGGCACAGATAGACCACGCCCATGCCGCCGGTTCCCAGGCGGCGGAGGACCTGGAACGGGCCGATCGATGAAGGCAGTGGTTCTGCGGCCCGTGTTTCGTTCTGCACCGCATCGCGAAGTCGATCGCCCTGCTGCGCCTGATCGTCGGCGACCAGCATGGCCTCGAGTCGTTCGAGCAGCCCGGGATCCCGGCCCCGACACTGTTCGAGGATCGCTGCGCGGTCGCCCTCGATGGCCGCCTGGAACCAGGCGTCGAGGCGTCGGAAGTCGTCGGCGTTCATGCGTGGGTCTCCCGCCTTTCCCGATGGAGCGTGGTCCGATTATGCAGAATCCGCCATAGCCTTCTCGGACCGTGGCCAAGGACAGGGGCGTCCTGCGGGCGCGGATCCGTCCTGCGGAAGGCATGCGGAATCGCTGTCCATGGATTGCGTAAACGCTCCGGCGCGCGGGACGGGGTGTTCTTCGGCGGGTGCGAGGGAGGAGTCCGTTGGGTAGCGCGAGGGCACGCGCGCGAAGATGCTCTGTTGAAAGTCGAAGGCGCGAAGAAGAACGACGATCAAGAGCCGTTCTCGCAGAGACGCAGAGCCGCAGGGCAAAGACAATCAAGAACGACTGTTGAATCGCGATGGGAGCCAGTCTCGGCTTCCGGTAACGCGCTTTGTTCCGCTCGTCGGAGAATCAGGAGAACCAACAGGTCGGCGGGTCACAGGATGTGTGCCCTTGTCAGTTCAACGTTCTTTCTCTGCGCCTCTGCGAGAGCCGTTTTTGAGCTTGACCCGGCCGCTTTCTTAGCGCTTTCGCGTGCATCCTCTGAAGAAACGGCCCGGATCCCGTCCGGAAAGCAACACGTCTCAACGCAGCGGGATTTCGGCGTAGCGGTTCATGCCCGATCCACCGCTGGAGCCCGCGTCGTAAACGAAGCCGTAGACGCGATGACCGTGCTCGGTTTCGATCACCTGGCCGCGCACCCATTGCACCGTGGCATCGGTGATCACGGCTTGTGATGCGCCCCATTCACCTTCGCGGCCGCGGACGTGATGGAGGTGGCCGGTATCGGCATCGATGAACAGCACGTGCAGCCGGTCGCCGTCGACGACCACGTCAGCGCCGACCTGGTCCGAGTCGACGGCGTTCTGCGCGACGGCCTGCGGCGAGAGTTGCACGGAGTCGCTCAGCCGCCCATCGGGACGCAGCCGTCGCTCGTACAGCCGGCCGTCGGCGGCACGGTAGAGCACAACGACGGTGTCGCCCGCCGGCTTCTCCAGGACCTGCAGCGGCAGCAGCGCGCCGACGTCGGATTCGCCGGTGCCGAGCTGGTCGGTGAAGCGCACGGCGGCGCCGATCGACTCATCGATGCCCATCGTCCGGAGCCAGCCGCTGCCGTCGCTGGCGGTGTAGGCGAGATGGACGCTGTCGCCCGCACCCACGGCCAGCGTCGGGCCGGACAGGACGAGGCCGGACGGATGCTCGATGGCCTGCTCTTCGCGCCAGCGGCCGTCGGTTCCACGGACCCGGATGTGCAGGCCGTCGCCGGCGGCGTAGACCGCGACCAGGGTGCCGTCCGATCGCACGGCGAGGTCGGCGACCTGCGTCGGCGGCTCCGGCATTTCAGCAACGAGTTCGTCGCGGACCGCCCAGTGGCCGTCGCCCTCGGTGCGCTCCGACGTGTCGAAGGCGTGGTACAGCACGGCCTCCGAAATCTGGTGCAGTACGTGGATGCGGCCATCGGAGAACGCCGTGGCCAGCCCCTCGAGATCGCCGGTCATCGGCCGATGTGCACCGTCGGCCTCGCGCCAGCGCCGGCCGTCGTCGGACGAGACCATCATCATCGGCCGGTTCCAGGTCTCCGCCGGCTCCATGATGAAGTGCAGATCGCCGTTGCCGGACTGCCATGGTCCGAGCCGCATCGGCGTTTCGACGAAGGTGCCGCCCAGGTGGCCGTCGGGCACGGCCAGCGTCACCACGGCAGGGGCGGCGCTCGGGATCGGCGATCCGTCCGCGCTGACCAGCCGGTATTCGAAGCGATCCCCAGCCTCGTTCATTTCGGCTTCGTCGGCAAAGCGGCGGATCACGATCGGGACCGACCATTCCCCGTGCCCCCCATCGGGCGTCCAGTCCGGCGTGGTCGGGGCAAAGCTCAGGCCGGCGCCGCCGGTGAAGGGCCGTTCGCTGAGGAGCAGCAGGTCCTCGGTCCGCGCGCTGTGGGAAAACGCGGGACTGGAGATGATGCTGGTCCGGGGCGTGCTTGATTCACCCTCGATCGTGAACGCACGGAACTCCGCGACGCTGCCGGCCGGCATGTTCAGGCCAAGTCGCGGGGCCAGGTCCGGGGGCAGCGGCTGTTCGAATACCGCCCGGTCGTCGAGCTCGATCGCCAGCTTGGCGTCGTCGAAGACCGCCTTCAGCTCGACCCAGCGGCCAAGGCCGAGGTCGCTACGGGTTGTGGCGAGGACCTCGTTGCGGTCATCGTCGACGTTGATCAGGCGGAGCGTATCGGGCGCGGCCAGCTCGAGCCACAGGTGGCCGCCGGAATCCCGCTCGGCCAGCACCAGCCCGGCGCGGGCGTCCGGCACGTCGGGCAGGAGCAGCTCCACCGCCAGCTCGCTCGGCCTCCAGTGGATCGTGTAGCGGCCGTCGGTGTGCAGCGCCTGCCTGGCCGTCTCGACGCGGATTGCGCCGGGGTCCTCCGGGTGGCGGCGAATCACGTCGGGGGTGCCGCGTCGGAGCGACCAGGCGCCATCGAGGTCCTGATCGCCGGCGCCGTCCAGGGCCAGCTCGACTCGCTTCTGCGGGTAGGGGAAATCCTCGGCCTGCAGCGGCTGCCAGTCGCCGTCGTTGCGGCGGAACTGCAGTCCGTAGCGGCGGGGTGCCGGATCCTTGCCGGCTTCGACTTCGAAGCGGATGCGGAACGGTCGGTCGGCCTCGACGGTGGCCGGCGCGTTGACGGCGGCGGCCCAGCCGGTGTGGCTGTTCAGATCGGCGTCGAAATCACTGCGGACCCGGAACGCGGTCTGCCGATCACCGGCGGCATCGGTGCGATCCGGCTCGGCCGGCGTGTTCGGCGCGTCACACCCGGTGATCAGCAGGGCGGCCAACAGCGCCAGCATCGCCGACACGCTAGAGATCGCGCCTGGCGACGTCGGTGTCATCGGTTCAGGCGTCGACGAAGAACGGCCCGCGCATCTCGTAGATGCGGCCGTCCGTATGGTCGCCGGCCACGCCGGTCTGCGAACTGAAGTACAGACGCTCGCCGTCCGGGCTGAACGCCGGGCCGCAGATCTCCGACTCCCGCTGGCCGATCACATTGACCAGCTCGAACGGCTCGACGTCGGGGCCGACCACGACCAACCGCATCTCGCTGCCGTCCTCGGCCACGAGGATGTCGCCGCCGGCCGATACGGTGAGGTTGTCGACGTCGTCGATTCCGGGGTTGAAGGCCTGGTCGCTGTGCTTGTCGTAGACCAGGTCCAGCGTGGCCTCGTTGGTGTCCAGCGCCCAGACGCGGTTGTCGCCCTTGGTGGTGAAATACACCATGCCCTGGTGGAACCAGCAGCCCTCGCCGCCGTCGAACGACTCGGCCGCGGCCACCTGGTAGCGCGTCGGCACGTCGCCGGGCATGCCGTTGCCGGCCACGAGGCGCGGCATCGGGTTCGGAACCGCCTGCCAGGTCACGGAGCGGGTCGCATGCGGGTCGTCGCCATCGACCACGGCCACCTCGAGGCGTCCCGAGCGCAGGTCTGCGCGTCCGTCGGCCGGATACCGGTCCGGGACGAAGCGATACAGCGCACCGTCGGGCACGTCTTCGGTCATGTAGATGTGGCGGTGGACGGGATCCACGGCGACGGCCTCGTGCTTGAACACGCCGAGTGCCGGAGCTGCGACGGCCAGTCGTTCGCCGGTCGGATCGCATTCGTGGACCATGCCTTCGTCGATTTCCTCGCAGGTCAGCCAGGTCCCCCAAGGGGTCGGGCCACCGGCGCAGTTGTTGGTGGTGCCGGTGCAGATCGGGTAGGCATCGATCAGCTCGCCATCGGCATCGAAGCGCAGCGCGCCGACGCCGCCCTGCCGCCAGCCGCTGATTTCTGCGTTGGAGACGTAGACCCAGCCGCGGTCGTCCATCGGAAAGCACGCGCCGCCGTCCGGGTCCGCGTGCCAGACGTACTCCGAGCTCGCTACCGGCCGCTGGCCGGTGCGTGCGAGCTGTCGAACCGAAAAACCTCGCGGAACCAGCATGCGCGTCTGCGGATCGTTGTGCACCGCGACCTCGTGCAGGGTGCCGGCCAGGTTCGGGATGTTGCTGACGCGGGGCTTCATGCTCAGCGGTGCGGCTGCGCGGGGCGAACCCTGCGTCGCGCTGCCCCAGAGGTCGGGGGTCACGGCCAGCACGCCGGCGGCGAACAGGCCGTCGCGCAGAAGGCGGCGGCGTTTCGGGTTCGAGGGTGGCATGGAATGGTGCGAGGTCATGGACGAGCCGTCGGTGGTGGGTGGGATCGATCCGTCGAGGCGGTTCGGGGCCGGTGCGATCACGGCGAAACCGTGCCGCCAACACGGTCATCGACTACGGTACCTCGGCGCGATGACATCGGCATTACTCGACGCGCCCCGGTCGGGATGCAATGTTTCTGTCACGCGCGGGTCACTTGGGCGACATCGCGCGCACCTAGCGTGAGCGAGTCTTCAACGCCCCAGGTGCTTTCCATGCGCTCCGTTCGATTCCTGGCTTTCGTAGCCGCCCTCTTCCTCCCGGTGGCTGTCGTTGCCCAGCAGGCGACCGGCACGCTGACCGGTACCGTGGTCAACGCCGATGAACGCGTGACGTTCGAAGGCGCCACTGTCCAGATCGTCGGCACCGATCGCCGAACCGCGACCAATCGCGACGGTCGGTTCCGCTTTTCCGAGGTGGCCGCCGGCACCTATGAACTCCGGATCGAGTACGTCGGATCGGCCCCGGAAACCGTGACCGCATCGGTCTCGGCCGGGCAGACCACCGACCTGATCATCCCGATCGCCGCAGCCCTCGACACCGTCGTGGTCATCGGACAGCGTGCGATCCAGAGTGCGTCGCTATCGCGCGAGCGCTCGGCGATCAACAATATCAACGTGATCACGGCCGACAACATCGGCCAGTTTCCCGACAACAACGTCGCCGAAGCCCTGCAGCGAGTGTCCGGCCTGTCGCTCCAGCGCGACCAGGGCGAAGGGCGGTTCATCACGATCCGCGGCGCAAATGCCAACTTCAACACAACCACGATCAACGGCCTGCGGATTCCGGGGCCGGAAGACGACAGCCGGGCGGTCAACCTCGACGTGCTGTCGGCCGATCTCGTCCAGAGCGTCGAAGTCTCGAAGTCGCTGACGCCGGACCAGGACGCCGATGCGGTCGGCGGCAACATCGAGATCAGCACGCTCAGCGCCTTCGACCTCGGCAATTCGCTGCGCTTCAACGCCGAGGGCAGCTACAACGGCAAAGCCGAGCAAGTCGGTCCGCGGCTCGGTGTCACGGGCACGCGCCTTTTCAGCGTCGGCGACGGCGTCGACAACCTCGCAGTGTCCGGCTCGCTGACCTATTTCGACCGCCGCTTCGAAGTCGACAACGTCGAGGCGAGCGACTGGGTCGAGTTCGACGCTCCCGGCGGCCAGACCGTCCTCGCCCCCGAGGCCGCCGAACAGCGTGACTACCGGCTGAGCCGCGAGCGCACCGGGGCGGTGCTCAACTTCGACTACCGCCCGACCGCGTTTTCCGAGTACTACCTGCGCACGCTCTACAGCGAGTTCGCCGACAACGAGATCGAGCTCGAGCACGAATACATCTTCGAAGACGCCACGCCGATCGAGCTCGGCGATAACGGCGGCCTGTTCAGCGACGGTGAAGTCGAGCGCCGCGGCAAGGAAACCACGGCCACCCGGGAGATCCTGGCGATCAGCGTCGGCGGCAGCAACATCTTCGATGCCTGGGAGCTCGAGTACCAGGCGGGATATGCGGAGGCCAGCACGTCCGAACCGTTCTCGCTGGGCACCGCGGTCATCGCCGAAGGCCTCGACATCGGCTTCGACTTCAGCGGCAGCGAAGGCCGCCGCGCGCCCAACCTGTTCGGCACCGACCTCGCCGCGCTCGACGACCTGAATGCCTACGAGCTCGACCTGGTCGAACTGGAAAGCGACAAGGTCGAGGAAGACGAGTTCTCATTGTCCTTCGATCTTGGCCGCGACCTGTTCTGGGGCAACACGCCGGGCCGGATCCAGTTCGGCGCCAAGGCGCGCATGCGCGAGAAGTCCAACGACGCCAACAACA
>CAZJSH010000111.1:0-9291 GCA_964548715.1 uncultured Halomonas sp.
TCCAGGTCGAACTGGACTTCGGCGCAAGCGCGTTCGACGGCAGCGATCGGTTTCTTGAGGTCTCGGTCGACGGCTCGCCACTGATCCCGCGGCAGAAGGTCACCGCGACGCCGTATGCGCTGCTGGCGACCGGGCTGGCCAGCGGATCGGTCGGCGGCGGCAGCGTCGATCCATCCGAGGTGCAGCTGCGTGTGGTCGGCACATGTCCTGCCGGTGAGTACATCCAGGAGGTCAATCAGGACGGCAGCGTGGTGTGCGGTATCGATGCAATCGGCAGCGACTGGCGCCTCGGCGGCAACGCTGGCACGAATCCAGGGCTTGATTTCATTGGCACAACCGACAACCAACCTCTGGAGTTCAAAGTCAACGGCAACCGCGCGCTCCGGCTGGAGCCCGATGCCACTAGCCCCAACCTGATCGGCGGCTACAGCGGCAATGTCGTCGAGAGCGGCGTTGAAGGTGGCACGATCGGCGGCGGGGGATCAAGCGGATTGAGCAACCGGGTGACCGACCACTACGGAACGATAGGTGGAGGAAACAACAATCGGTCTGGAGATGGGTCGGGGGCACTGAACAGCGCCGAGCACGCGACTGTCGGCGGCGGATCCGGGAATATCGCGATCGGCTCCAGATCTACGATCGCCGGGGGCTTCGGCAATTCCGCCAGTGACACCGGCGCTACCATCGGAGGGGGCTCGAGCAACGTCGCCAGCGGTCCGAATGCGGCAATCAGCGGCGGGCTGAGCAACCTCACTACCTCACCGAACGCCACCGTGAGCGGGGGCCAAGGCAACATAGCCAGCGGCGACGGCGCCGCAGTCGGCGGAGGTAACAGCAACGTTGCTGAGAGTTTTGTCAGCGTCGTAGCTGGCGGCGCATCGAATTCCGCTGCTGGTCCAGGAGCCTCTGTTGGCGGGGGTGAGGGAAACACCTCGGAAGGCCTCCTTAGTGCGGTCGCGGGTGGTGGATCAAACTTCACATCTGGAGACTTAAGTTCCATATCGGGGGGCTCGCTGAACACAGCGATCGGAGTGGCGAGCACAGTCAGTGGCGGCCAGGCGAATTGCGCCGGCGGATTCTTTTCATGGGTTGGCGGAGTCGACGCGAACGTGCGTCCCCCCTCCGGCTCACCGAGGCCAGGGAATGGATGTGACAGCGTACCTTCTTCAACCGAAGGAACCGGAGATCGGGGTACTTTCGTCTGGGCCGACAGCACAGGTGGCCCGTTCACTTCGACGGGCCGAGACCAATTCCTCGTCCGCGCCGCAGGAGGCGTTGGCCTCGGCACGAATTCCCCGGACGCCCAGCTCCACGTCACCGAATCGGTCAACGCCAACGCCGGCAATTCGTCAGCGCACGTCGCGATTATTGAGAACACATCGGCATCGACCGGGGGCGGGCCCGATGTTCTCGCGCTGAAAACCTCGATGGCCGTTCCGGACTCGGCCGCCAACTTCATTACGTTCTTCGACGGCAGCGACAATCCGATCGGCCGGATCGAGGGTGACGGCGCGGGGGGCATCGTATTCGCGTCCGGGGGTGCCGACTTCGCCGAGTGGTTGCCCAAGCGGAATCCGGATGAAACCATCGAGCCCGGCGACGTGGTCGGCTGGCACGCCGACGGCATTTCACTGGACACCCGTGGCGCCATCCGCGTGATGGCGGTCAGCACACGCCCCATCGTCGCCGGCAACGCGCCGGCCGAAGACGATCAGGACCACTGGGCGCGCGTCGGCTTCATCGGCCAGGTGCCGGTGCGGGTGCGTGGACCAGTGGGTGCGGGGGACTGGGTCGTGGCGTCCAGCCTGAACGATGGAACGGCGATCGCTCGGTCACCGGACACCCTCGATTCCGAACAGTTTCGACGCGTGGTCGGCCAGGCGCTCGAGTCGAATGCTTCGAACGGCGCGCACAAGATCAACGTCGCGATCGGCCTGGGTAACCAGGAAGCGTATGGCGAGGCGCTGGCAAGGCTGCAGGCGCGCAATGAACGGCTTCGTGATCGTTTCGACGAGGCCGAGGCACATTTCGAGACACGGCTCGATGGCGTTGAACAACAACAGCAGCGGGAGTTGACGGCGCTGCGGCAGGAACTCGCCCTCCTCCGCGAGCTCGTCGCCCCCCGCGTGGCGCAGGAGGTCGACCGATGAGAACACGAAACAGCAGAACCCGGAGATTGCGCAATCCACTGACAGTGACGGCCGTTGTGCTTGCCATCGGTGGAGGCATGTCCGCACTGGCCCAGGAATTTTCGATCGACTGGCACACGATCGACGGCGGCGGCGAGGTGCTATCGGAAACGGCCGACCAGAGCTGGCAGCTCTCCGGCGCGATCGGCCAGCCCGATGCGACCGAGTTGATCGACCTGGCCGGTGGCGGCTGGACGCTGACCGGTGGATTCTGGGCAGTAAATATCGACCAGACCGACATCCTGTTCCGTGACGGTTATGAAGGTGCGGATGCTTCGCGCTGACTCGTCAACGTGCGGCGTAGTTCGGAATACGAACCCGCTTTGGCAACGGCTTTGACTAACCCCCTGAGATCTCGACGGTCGATTCGGGAAGCTCTCGCAGAGGCGCAGGGATGCAGGAGGACAGCATGATGCGTGTTGGCCGGCATGATGCAGCAGGTCTTGCGGTGGAATGTTCCGTGCCCTCGGACGCCGCCGGACCGCTGCTCGATCCCGGTTCCTTCTCTGCGCCTCTGCAAGAGGTTCCTGAACGCCGTGGCGTGATCAGGCAGGGCCGTCGCCCTGTTCGCGGGCGGCTTCGGGTTCGCGGCCCAGGACAGCGCGGGGGTAGGAGCCGAGGATCTTGACCAGGCGCGCTTCGCCTTCGAGTTCGTCCAGCACGCCGGAAAGCGACTCTTCGGTGACGTGGCCGTCGACGTCGATGAAGAACACGTAGTCCCAGCGGCCCTGGCGGGACGGGCGGGACTCGATGCGGTTCATGTTGATGCCGAACCGGGCCAGCGGCTCGAGCAGCGAAAGAAGCGCACCCGGGCCATCGCGACCGGCGACCATCAGCGTGGTCTTGTCGTCGCCCGAGGGTTCGAGCAGGTCTCGACCCAGCACGAGGAAGCGCGTGCTGTTGTCGACGTGGTCCTCGATGTTGCCGAACAGAACCGGCAGCCCGTAGACCTCGGCGGCGTGGCGGCCCGCGATGGCCGCGGCTTCGGGCCGGGTCCGCACGCGACGAGCGGCCTCGGCGTTGCTCGAAACGGCAATCAGTTCGGCCTCGGGCAGGTTCGCGGCGAGCCAGTGGCGGCACTGGGCCAGCGACTGGGCGTGGGCATAGACGGTCTCGATGCCGGCCAGGGAGCGCGACTGGGTCAGCAGGTGCTGATGGATGCGCAGCTCGACCTCGGCGCAGATCTTGACCTCGGCATTCAGGAACATGTCGAGCGTGTGGCTGACCATCCCCTGGGTCGAGTTCTCGACGGGAACCACGCCGAAGTCCGCCTCACCGCTCTGCACCTGCAGGAACACGTCTTCGATGCTCTCGGCCGCGATGCCCTGGACCGAATGGCCGAACTGGCGGTAGACGGCCTGCTGGGTAAAGGTCCCCTCGGGGCCGAGATAGGCGACCTTCATGGGCTCCTGTTGCGCGAGGCACGCCGACATGATCTCCCGGAAAAGCCGCAGCATGACCGAGTCCGACAGCGGGCCGTCGTTGCGCTCGATGACCTGGCGCAGGACCTGCGCTTCGCGATCCGGCCGGTAGTACTCGGAGCCGCGGCCCAGGTCGCCCTTGCTGGCGCGGACCTCGAGCGCCAGCTTGGCGCGCTCGGAAATCGCGTGCTGGATCTTCGAATCCAGCTCGTCGATCCGCGTTCGGATCTCGGCGAGTCGGGTGGGATCGGGTTTCTGATCAGCCATGGCGACGCTCGAACTCGTGCATGAACTCGACCAGCGCGGTCACCGCGTCCGGTTCGACCGCATTGTAGAGGCTGGCCCGCAGGCCGCCAACCGCGCGATGGCCCTTCAGCCCGGGCATGCCCTCGGCCTCGGCCTGCTCGACGAAGCGCATCGTCAGGCCCTCGTCGGCCATCACGAACGGCACGTTCATCATCGAGCGCGCGTCGGGGTGGACCGGGTTGGCGTAGAAGTCCGAGGCGTCGATCGCCGCGTACAGGCGGTCGGCCTTGTCGCGGTTGCGCTTCCCCACGGCCTCGAGCCCGCCGAGCGACTCGATCCAGTCGATCACCTCCAATGCGACGTACCAGGCGAAGGTGCACGGCGTGTTCTTCATCGAGTCCGAGTTCGCCCAGGTGCGGTAGTCGAGGTAGGTCGGCAGGTCGTCGGGGATGCGCTCCAGCAGGTCGCGGCGGACCAGCACCACGGTCAGGCCGGCCACGCCCAGGTTCTTCTGCGCGCCGGCGTACATCATGCCGAGATCGGCGTAGGGGTACGGCCGCGACAGGAACTCGCTGGACAGGTCAACGGCCAGCGGCACGGCGGCGGCCGGCGGATCGGCGTACTGCACGCCGTGGATGGTCTCGTTGCCGGTGTAGTGCAGGTAGGCGGCATCGGCCGGCAGGTGGCCGAGTTCCGGCAGGTCGCGGTAGCCGTCCTCGGCGCTGCTGCCGACGAGGCGGGTCTCGACGATTCTCGCGCTTTCGGCGAACGCCTTTTCGCCCCAGTGGCCGGTGATCGAGAAGGCCGCCGTCCGGCCGCGCGCGAAATTCATCGGCAGCATCGCGAACTGCAGGTGCGCCCCACCCTGCAGCAGCAGCACCTCGTGCTCTTCGCCCACGCCCATCAAGCGCCGCAGCCCGGCCTGCAGCCGCTCGGCGATGGCGATGAACTCCTGGCCCCGGTGCGAAATCTCGACCACCGAAGGCGTCAAGTCCGAATCCAGCGCGAAGGTCTCGGCGAGCTTCTCCCGCACCGGCCGCGGCAGGGCCGACGGCCCGGCACTGAAATTGTGAATCGTCATGGTCGACTACCGAAGTCGTCGGGACTGCGTCCAGTATGACGCAGCGATGCGCGGCGTAGAGAACTGTTCGACCGTTTCTTCTAGATGATGAGCGCGAAGACGCAAAGGCGCGAAGGGAAAGACAAGAAACGGGACTGTTTCCGGGGCGCGGTAGACCTTCCGATCCGAATTTCCGGTACTGGATCGGATTCCCATTCGCACTTCAGTTTCATCGAGTGATTTCAGGAGGTTCTCTTTGCGCCTTCGCGTCTTCGCGCTCATCATCTAAAGGCCGGAACCACCAGGGCCCGAACCCGGGCAGTCAGTCGCCGCGGACCGGCAGGCGGGAGGCGAAGGCGTGGGCCAGGGTGGAGGAGTCGGTGTGTTCGAGTTCGCCGCCCAGCGGGACGCCCTGGGCGAGGCGGGTCATGGCGATGCCGCGCTTGGACGCCATGCCGCCGATGTAGTGCGCGGTGGCCTCGCCTTCGACGGTGGAGTTGGTGGCGACGATGATTTCCTCGATCGGCTCGTCGGCCAGGCGCCGCTCGAGCTGGTCGAGGCCGATATCCTCGGGGCCGATGCCGTCGAGCGGCGAGAGCCGGCCCAGCAGCACGAAGTACTGGCCGTCGAAGCCGGTCGCCTGTTCGATGGCCAGCACGTCGCCGGGCGTCTCGACCACGCACAGCACGCTGCGAGAGCGCTTGTCGCTGCGGCAGATGCCGCACAGCTCGGCGGCGGTGAAGTTGCGGCAGCGGCTGCAGCGCTTGATCTCGGTCATTGCCCGGCCGAGCACTTCGGCCAGTTCACGGCCTCCGGCGCGGTCGCGCTCGAGCAGATGCAGCGCCATGCGCTGGGCCGTGCGCGAGCCGACGCCGGGCAGGCAGCGCAAGGCCTGCAGCAGTTCGTCGAGCAGCGGATCGTTCACGCGGGTCGGGGCTCGAAGCAGTGGGCGTTCAGGGCAGCGTGAAGCCCGGCGGCAGCGGCAGGCCGCCGGTCATCGAGGCCATCTTCTCCTTGTTGGCCTCGGCCACGCGGTTGACCGCGTCGTTCATCGCCGCGGCGACCAGGTCTTCGAGCATTTCCAGGTCGTCGCCGGCGGTCGGGTCGATCTGCACCTTGCGCACTTCGTGCCGGCCGGTCATGGCCACCTTGACCATCCCGCCACCGGCTTCGCCGGTGACTTCGAGGTCGGCCAGTTCGGCCTGCGCCTTCTTCATGGTTTCCTGCATCTTCTGCGCTTGCTGCATCAACTGCGCGATGTTGCCTTTCATGGGGGGCTCCGGGTAGGTCCGGGCATCAGGCCCGGACGTGGGATTCGGGATTCAGTGCCGGGTCGGCTCGCCGGGGCGGACGCTGCCGGGTACGACTTCGGCATCGAAGGTGTCCTGCAGGCGGCGAACCACCGGGTCGGTGGCCACGGCGGCCTCGGCGTCGGCCTGGCGCTGGGCCTGGTCGTCCTCGGCCAGACGGGCCGGGGTCACCAGCTCGTCGTCATCGACCGGCTTGACGTCGATCCGGCGCTCGCCGCCGGTCTGCCGGGCCACTGCGTCGGCCAGGCTGGCCTTGAACCGGTCTGATATCAGGGGAAGATCGTCCCGGGAGACGCGGAATTCAAGTCGGTCGCCCTCGGCTGCGGTCAGCGCCAACAGGCCGGCCACGGCGCGGACCGAGCCGTTGAGGTCCAGGCCCTCGAGCACCTGCGCCCAGGTTTCCGGCGCCAGCGTCGGCGCGGCGACGGCCGGTGGCGCGCCCACGGCCGATGGCTCGGGGGCCGGCGGAGTCGGTTCCGGTACGGGTTGTTGCGCGGGTTGCGGCGCTGGCGCAACCGGCCCTGAAGCCGACGGCGCCGATTCGCGCACGGCGTCATCCGGGGCCCGGGACGCTGCGGCCGCACCACCGGTCTGCGCGGCTGCAGCCGGCCTGGCGGTGCGACCGGCACGGCTGGCTTCGCCCTCGCCGGCCGGCGTGAACGCGAACATCCGGAGCAGGGTCATCTCGCAGCCGGTGCGCATCGACGGCGCCAGCCCGAGGTCGCGCTTGCCGGTAACCGCGATCTGGTAATAGAGCTGAACGTCCTCGGCATCCATCCGGGCCGCCCAGTCGACCAGCGGCTCCCAGTCCGAGCGGCTGTCGTCGCGGTAGTCCGGCACGTGCTGGATCAGCGAGACGCGGTGCAGCGTCTCGGCCAGGTCGCCGAGCAGCCGGCCGAGGTCGCGGGCCAGGCTGAACACCTCGTCGACCGCGGCCAGCGCCCGCCCGGCGTCGTTCGCGATCAGGCCCTCGAGAATCTCGGCCAGGTGGCGCTGCTCGACCGTGCCGAGCATGTCTTCGACGGGCTTGTCCTGCAGTGTGCCCGAGCCGGCGGCCAGCGCCTGGTCGAGCAGGCTCAGGCCATCCCGCATCGAACCGTCGGCCGCCCGCGCCAGCAGGCCGACCGCGGCGTCGTCGTAGCCCAGGCCCTCGGCATCGAGGATCTTCCGGATCTGCCCGCCGATCTCCTCGACACCCAGCCGGCGCAGGTTGAACTGCATGCAGCGCGACAGGATCGTGACCGGGATCTTCTGCGGGTCGGTCGTGGCCAGCACGAACTTGACGTGGTCCGGCGGCTCCTCCAGCGTCTTCAGCAGCGCGTTGAAGCTGTGCGTCGAGAGCATGTGCACCTCGTCGATCAGGTACACCTTGAACCGGCCGCGGGCCGGCGCGTACTGCACGTTGTCGAGGATCTCGCGGGTGTCGTCGACCTTGGTCCGCGAGGCGGCGTCGATTTCCATCAGGTCGACGAAGCGGCCTTCGTCGATCGCCACGCAGTGCGCGCACTCGCCGCAGGGCTCGGCGGTGACGCCGGTCTCGCAGTTCAACGACTTGGCCAGGATCCGCGCGATGGTGGTCTTCCCCACCCCGCGGGTGCCGGTGAACAGGAAGGCGTGATGGAGCCGGCCCTCGTCGAGGCCGTTCGACAGGGCCTGCACCACGTGCTGCTGACCGACCAGGTCGGCGAATCTTCGCGGGCGCCATTTTCGTGCAAGAACCTGATAACTCAAGATAATTTCCGGTTTTTCTGGATGGGGCGGCCCGGGTGCTGCGGGATCGCGATCACTGGGATTAAGTCTACACCAAGCGTCCGCGACGTCATGCATGGTCCGCCGCAGGGCCACGCCCGCCGCGCCGCCCACTACACTCCGGGCATGAGCAGGCCCGTCCCATCCTCCAGCCACACAGCGGCGTTCGACGTCATCGTCATCGGCGCCGGCGCGGCCGGGCTGATGTGCGGGATCACGGCCGGCCAGCGCGGGCGGCGGGTGCTGGTGGCCGACCACGCCAACAAGGTCGGCAAGAAGATCCTGATGTCCGGCGGCGGGCGCTGCAACTTCACCAACCTGCACTGCGGGCCAGAGAATTTCCTGTCGGCCAATCCGCACTTCGTCAAATCCGCCCTGGCCCGCTACACCCAATGGGATTTCATCGCGCTGGTCGACAAGCACGGAATCCCGTGGCACGAGAAGACGCTGGGCCAGCTGTTCTGCGATCGCTCGTCGAAGGACATCGTGCGGATGCTGCTGGCCGAATGCGAAGCGGCCGGCGTGACGGTGCGCACGCACTGCCCGGTCGAAATCCTGGAGGTCGGGGACCGGAACGAAGGCCGGCCGCACCGCGTGCGCCTGCCGGAAGGCGAGACCACCTGCGAATCGCTGGTCATCGCCACCGGCGGCTATTCGATTCCGAAGATGGGCGCGACCGGATTCGGCTTCGATTTCGCCCGCTCGCTGGGACTGAAGGTCCACCCCACCCGCGCGGCGCTGGTACCGGTAACCTTCGAGGGCCGCAAGCTCGACCAGATCGTCGAACTGGCCGGCGTGTCGCTGGACAGCGAAGTGAGCGCCGGCGAAGGCAGCTTCCGGGAGGCCATGCTGTTCACCCACAAGGGCCTCAGCGGCCCTGCCGTCCTGCAGGCCTCCTCGTACTGGGACGTCGGCCAGCCGATGACGCTGGACCTCGCACCCGGCACCGACCTGGCCGGCGACCTGAAGACGGCCCGGCGCGAGCAGCCGAAGAAGGCCTTGAAGACCTGGCTGGGAGATCGATTGACCAAGCGCGTGGCCGAGCGCTGGTGCGAACTCTGGCTCACCGACAAGCCGCTGGCCGACCTGTCCGACGCCGAAGTCGAGGAGATCGACCGGCGAATCCGCCACTGGACCGTCTGGCCGAGCGGTTCGGAGGGCTACCGGACCGCCGAGGTCACCATCGGCGGCGTCGATACCGACGCGCTGTCGTCGAAGACCCTGGAGTGCAAGGACTTCCCGGGCCTGTACTTCATCGGCGAAGTCGTCGACGTCACCGGCCACCTCGGCGGCCACAACTTCCAGTGGGCCTGGGC
>CAZJSH010000112.1:0-9151 GCA_964548715.1 uncultured Halomonas sp.
TGTGTTAAGCATGCCGCCAGCGTTCAATCTGAGCCAGGATCAAACTCTTCAGTTCAAAAGCTAAAGTTTTCGAACTTCGGAACGATCCCCACTCTGAAATTTCTTTCAGGGCGGGACGAACCGATTTGGCACCACTAGTGGTCCAATCGGGACGCCCACACAAGTTATCTGCATCAATTGTTAATGAACGTTGAACTTTCGTTCGCGCTTGGGCATTTCGCCGAAGCAGGCCGAGCAGTATAACGCGGTTTCGGTTTCGGTCAACACCTTTGGAAAAATTCTTTCCGGGCGGTGCCGCCGTCGAAGTCGCGTTCCAACCCGACGAGCCGACGAATTATAGAGAGGATTCAGAGGGTGTCAACAGCTTTCGCGGACTTTTTTCAGGGTAAATTCGGGACAGCGCATGAACTCGTTCAGAATCAGGCGTCTGCAGGGCTCCGGACGGCGACGTCCGGTCGTCGCCGATACAACAGATCGCGCACCTCGTGACCGCGCTTCAGCCCCCGACGCTCGAAATGGGTCTCTGGCCGCCATTCCGGTTTCGGCACGTCCGGGCTGCCGAGGTTTTCCAACGCCGGCTGCGCGGCCAGCGCCTCGTGCATCCAGTCGGCGTAGGGAACCCAGTCCGTGGCCAGATGCAGGCGGCCGTCCGGCTTGAGCACCCGGGCAGCCAACGCGGCGAATGCCGGCGACACCAGGCGGCGTTTGTGGTGGCGCTTCTTCGGCCACGGGTCCGGAAAATACACCCGGAGCATATCGATCGAACCCACTGGCTGCGCCTGCAGCACCTCGACAGCGTCACGCATGAGCACGCGCACATTCTGCAGCTCGGCCGACCGGATCCCGCGAAGCAGGCGGCCCACGCCGGGCTCGTGGACCTCGATTCCGACGAAGTTCGAACCGGGCTCGTGCGCGGCCATCCAGCACAGCGCGTCGCCGTTGCCGCAACCGATTTCGACAACCAACGGACCTGCACGGCTGAACCCGCCGGCAAGCGACCCGGCGCCGTCGGGTACCGCAAAGACCGGCAACAGCTCATCAAGCGCCCGCTGCTGCGCGGGCGTCAAGCGTCCGGGCCGGCGGACGAAACTCCGGACCCGCCGACGGGCCTCGTCCGGCGGAACGCTCACCACGCACGCCCAGCGCCGACCGGAAGACCGGCGACCGGAACTCGCGCGCTGGCCGCGCACGCCGTGTCAGGAAGGAACTTCATTCATCGACCCCTCCCATCGCCCACTCGAATACCGCCATGCGCAGGCTCACGCCCATACGTACCTGGCGCAGAATACGTGAGCGCGGTCCATCGGCGACCCCGGGATCGATCTCCACGCCTCGATTGACCGGGCCGGGATGCAGCACGCGTACGTCGGGCCGCAGGCGTTCGGCGCGGCTCGCCGTCAGGCCCCAGGCGCTGTGAAAGGTCGCTACATCGGGCAGGTCCAGTGCTTCGATGCGCTCGCGCTGGATGCGCAGACAACCGACCACATCGGCACCGCAGAGCGCTGCATCAGGCTCGTCGAATCGAACGACGCCCTCGAATGCAGGGTCGTCCACGGCCGGCAACAATTCGGGCGGGCCAGCCATCCGCAGATCGCGGACCCCGAGCCGGCGGTACAGAGCGAAGGCCGATCGAGCGACCCGGGAGTGGCGCAGGTCGCCGAGCAGAGCGATCGTCACCGACGGCCAGTCGATGCCTTCGTCGACCAGGGTCGCGGCATCCAGCAGCGCCTGACTCGGGTGAGCGTGCGCGCCGTCACCGGCGTTGATCACGGCCACGCCGCCATCTTCGGCCAGCACCTCGGCAATCCGGGCGGGCATGCCGGCATCGGCGTGCCGGACCACCAGGGCCCCGATGCCCATCGCCGCGAGCGTGCTGACCGTGTCGTCGATGGTCTCGCCCTTGATCGAGGATGAGCGGCCGGGATCGACCGTTACCGGATACAGGCCGACGCGCCGCGCAGCCAGTTCGAACGAAACCCGGGTCCTCGTGCTCGGCTCCCAGAACAACAGGGCCACTTCGCCGGCCTGCGGGGTCGGCGGCGCGCCGCGCGACAGGGCCACGGCGCGACCGATCAGCGCTTCGGCCTCGCCCGGCTTCAGGGACTCGATATCGATGAGATGACGCATCAACTGATTACCGTACCGGCCGCATCGGCCAGCCAGGACTCGAGGATCACCGCCGCTGCGTGGCTGTCCAGCTCGGCGGCATCGCGACGACGGGCGCGGCCCTCCCGACGGGCAGCACGGAACCGCGCGTCGGCTTCGCGGGAAGAGAATCGCTCGTCGTGCAGGATGATATGCAGGCCCGGGTGCGCGGACCCGAGGCGCTCGGCGAAGCCGCGCGCCGCCCGACTCATCGGCGACTCGCCGCCATCAGCCGCCAGCGGCAGGCCGACGACCACGCCCGCCGGCCTCCACTCGGCCAGGATTTTTGCCAGTTCAGGCAGCGGGTCGCCGCTGTGGCGAAGCGTACGCAAGGGCTGGGCGGTGCCGGTCATCGGCTGACCGGTTGCCACGCCGATGCGACGTTCGCCGAAGTCCAGACCGAGCCAGACCCGACCGACTTCAGGCATGGCCACCCACTGGCTGCAGCGTGGAGGCGTCGATACCCAGCGTCGCGACCGCGCGCATCCAGCGGTCGTCGATCGGCAGGTCGAACACGATCTCGGACCGTGCGCCGGCGTTCAGCCAGGCGTTATCGCGCAATTCCTCCTCGAGCTGACCGGCGGACCAGCCGGCGTATCCGAGCGCAACCACGAACTTTTCCGGACCCCGGTGCTCGGCGATGGCTTCGAGCACGTCGCGCGAGGTGGTCACCATGATGCCCGGTGCCACCTCGGTCGTGGATTCCCACTCGCCGTCGGGCGTGTGGAGCACGAACCCTCGCTCCTGCTGAACCGGGCCGCCGGCCAGCACCGGCTGGGCGCCGATCGACTCGTCCTCGCAAGGAATGTCGAGCTGCGACAGCACGTCTTTCAGCGTCAGATCCGAATGGCGATTGATCGTGATTCCCAGCGCACCCTCGTCATTGTGTTGGCACATCAGAGTCACGCCGTGGTCGAAGTTCGGATCTTCGAGCCCGGGCATCGCGATCAGGAGTTGCTGATTGAAATAATTCACGGATTCAGAATAGCAGGAGCCTGCTCATGATGTCGGGACGCCTCGGCCCGGTTGCAAGCGCCGGCGGCGTCAGTCCAGTCCGCCGCGAGCCGAGAACTGCCAGGTGCGGGTGATCGTCAGGATGTCGGTTTCGGCAAGGATGTCCGGCGGCAGGGACGCGAACGGCGCGGACAGCCGGACGATTCGCACCGCCGCCTCGTCGAGCATGTCGTGACCGGACGAGCGCAGCACCTGAACCCGCTCGATCGAGCCGTCGGGCAGCACGTCGACACTCAGGACCAGGCTCCCATCCAGGCCCTGGCGCCGTGCCTGCTCCGGGTAGTTCATGTTGCCGACCCGCTCGACCTTGGCCACCCAGGACCGCATGTAGGCGGCGTACAGGTGCTCCTGGGTGCTGGCGGTGATGAACTTGCGGCGCGGCCGACGAGGCGTCACGCGGCGATCGGCCAGCGGGTCGGGCACGGCGGTGGCCAGTTCGCGGGTCTGCGCGAGCAGTTCGCTGGCGTCGGGCAGCGACTCCTCGACGGGATCATCGGCCGGCGCCTGAGGCTGGACCAGGTCGGGATCGTCGACCGTCACGAGCTCATCGGCCGGCGCGTCGGCGGGCGCCTCGGCCCCGGCCGATTCGGGCACGGTTTCCGGAGGCGGAGCGGCCGGCTCGCTCGGCGGCGGCGCCGACGGCCGCTCCAGTTCCGGGTTGTCCCCGCCGCCGACCTGGTTGGCCTGGGCCAGGAAATCGGCCTCCTCCGGCGGCGTTTCACTGGCCGAGTCGACCAGGATGACATCGAGGCTGGGCGCCTGTTCGCCCCGGCTGGCGTTCAGCCAGTCGAAGTGCAACTGCGTCAGGACCAGCGCGTGCACGGCGACGGCCAGCAACAGCGCCAGCGTGAGCACTTCGGGGTTGGCACGTTCGCGGACGACGGCCATCGAACGCGGCTCAGCGCTCCAGCGCGTCGAACAGCAGTCCGGCAATGTTGATGCCGAACTGTGCATCCAGCTCGCGGATGCAGGTGGGACTCGTCACGTTGATTTCGGTCAACTTGCCGTCGATCACGTCGAGTCCGGCGAACTCGATGCCGTTCTCCACCAGCACCGGTCCGACGGCGGCGGCAATGGCGCGCTCGGCATCGGTCAGCGGACGGCCCTCGCCGCGTCCACCGCGGGCGAGATTGCCGCGGAAGTCCTTGGCGGCCGGGATCCGGGCCAGCATGTACGGCACCGGTTCCCCGCCGACCATCAGCACCCGCTTGTCGCCGTCGGCGATGCCCGGCAGAAACTGCTGGATCATGGCCAACGTGCTTCCGTGGTCGGTCAGGGTCTCCAGGATCACCGACAGGTTGGGATCGGAAGATGACACCACGAAGATGCCGCGACCGCCCATGCCGTCCAGCGGCTTGATCACGGCCCGCTCGCGGGCATCGACGAAGGCTCGGAGCAGCTCGATATCGGCACTGACGAGGGTGTCGGGAATCCAGTCGGCAAATCGCGAGATCGCCAGCTTCTCGTTGAACCCCCGCAGCGCCTCGGGCCGGTTTACGACCTGACCGCCGGCCGCCTGTACCCGATCGAGCAGGAGCGTCGAGTATATGTAGGAGTCGTCGACGGGCGGATCGGAACGCATGAAGACCCGGTCCCCGGCCCCGAGCGCGCGGCGGTCCTCCTCGACCACCCGGAAGAAATCCCGATCGCGGTCGGCCAGCTCGACCCTCCGCAGGCGCGCAGTGCAGTCGCCGCCTTCCAACGCCAGGTCGCCCTCGTTGGCATACCAGACCGGAAGCCCGCGCCGCTGCGCCTCGAGCATCAGCGCGAAGGTCGTGTCCTTCTCCGGCTTGATCGCCTCGAGCGCGTCCATCACGAACACGGCCTGATTCATCGCGTCTGCTCCTTGCCGAAAGTGAGAACTGCCTCGATCCGCGGACGGCTTTGCTTGACCGAGCGCACAATGAAATTGTAGAACTGCGCTGGATTCAGAAGTTTCAACGGTTTAGACTTCAGTTAAAAGAATGTACTATAACCGCCTGTAAGCATTGACTGAGCGCACCCGATGAGCGACGCAGACCCCTCGAACGATTCCGCCTCGACCGACCTGGACGGCCTGAAAGTGATGGTGATCGACGACAGCCGGACGATCCGGAAGTCGGCCGAGACCATGCTCAGCCGCGAAGGTTGCGAAGTGATCACCGCCGATGACGGATTCGAGGCGCTGTCGCTGATCCACAAGCATCAGCCGGACCTGGTCTTCGTCGACATCATGATGCCGCGTCTCGATGGCTATCAGACCTGCGCGATCATCAAGAACAATCAGCAGTTCCGGGATACGCCGGTGATCATGCTGACCAGCAAGGACGGACTGTTCGACAAGGCACGTGGCCGGATCGTCGGGTCGGACCATTACCTGACCAAGCCGTTCACCAAGGACGAACTGCTGTCGGCCGTTCGGGAGAAGGCGCCCGGCAAGCAGGCGGCGTGACCGGCAGGAACGGCGCCCGGTCGCGCCCAGGGAGATTCCGGCTCGAGGCCTATGGGGTCGCAGCCGATGAAAGGGAGGAGTGATCGGATTCATGGAATCCAAGTCCGCAACCGAAAACCGTTGGCTGTTCGAGAAGCTGCGCGACTTCGAGGTGCGCAGCATGGCGCACGATGTCAGCACGTCGAGCCAGCGCGATAGCGAGACCAACTGGGACGGCGTTGTATTCCGCCTCGGCGAACAGCGCCTGACGATCGGCATCACCGACGTCGACGAAATCCTGCCGCTGCCGAACGCAACACCGGTCCCGGGCTCTCGGGACTGGCTGATCGGCATGGCCAACGTTCGCGGCAACCTGGTCACCATCGTCGACCTGGGCTGGTTCCTGTTCGGCAGCCGCACGCCCATCACGATGCGGACCCGCCTGATCCTGACCCGGCTACAGGGCCGCTATGTCGGCTTGATCGTCGACGAAGTGTTCGGCCAGCGCCATTTCAACCGCAACGATCTCGCACCGCTGGACGAGCCCCAGGAATCGCTGCAGCGGCTTGTCGAGGACCAGTTCCCGCAGGGCGAGGACCGCTGGGGGCGACTCCAGCTCCGGCAGTTGATGACCGACCCCCGATTCCTGGACGGATCCGCCTGAGGCGGCCGTTCGGTATACCGATGCATCGACCGACACGACGAAACGACAGAACGACTGAATCGAATCAAGAGGCCCAGGCATGAGCAGCAGAACCCCCATCACCGAGCGCCGACTTTCCCCTGCACAAATCCTGTTGTTCCTGGTATTGGTCGGTCTCGTGGCCGCCGTGTCGGTCAACTTCTTCCTCCTCAACCAGCGCAACCAGCAGGAAACGCAGTACCTTGCGCTGACTACGGAGGTGCAGGTCCGCGCTCAGCAGCTCGCCAAGGCGGCCGGTGAAGCCGCCATCGGCAACTTCGACGCGTTCGACGAACTCGCCCTGACGCGCAACATCATCTCCAACGCCATCGGCCAGCTCCGCAACGGCAACCCCGAAACAGGGCTGCCGCCGTCGCCGCCCAGCGTCAATGACAACCTGGCCACGCTGGAGCAGATCTGGCAGCGCATCGAGGTCGAAGCCGAGCGGATCCTGAGCCGCGACGCCCTGGTTCTCGACCTGGCCGACTCCGCGGCCGCCTTCGCGACCAACATTCCACAGCTGCAGGCGCTGTCCGACGAGGCGGTGCGCATGATGATCCAGACCGGCACGCCGGTCGGCCAGATCTATGTCGCCTCGCGGCAGCTCGTCCTCGCCGACCGCATGCTGCGCCGCGTCAACGAAATCCTGAGCGGCGGGGCCGGAGCGATCACTGCCGCCGACGCCTTCAGCCGCGACGCCGTTCTGTTCGACCAGGTGCTGCAGGGCCTGCTGACCGGTAACGAGGAACTGAATCTGCCGGCCGTGCGCAACCCCGACGTGCTGGGCGCGCTGGCCGAAATCCAGCCGGTGTTCGAGGAAGTCAAGATCGACGTCGACACCATTCTGTCCGGATCGTCCGATCTGTTCGACGTGCGCGAAGCCGCCGACGAAATCTTCCTCGACTCGCAGGACCTGACCGATCAGGCGGCCTCGCTGGCCGACGAGTACGCCACGCTGGGCGAAGGCCGGCTGTGGCCGTCGCTGACCGCCGGGATCGCGCTGGCCGCCGCCGCGCTGCTGGTGCTGTTCCTGGTCGGCCTGAACCTCTATATCGCGCAGCGCCGCCGCGCCGTCGAGACCGCCGAGCTGAACCAGCGCAACCAGGAAGCCATCCTGCGCCTGCTCGACGAAATGTCGTCACTCGCCGACGGTGACCTCACAGTCGAAACCACGGTGACCGAGGACGTTACCGGCGCCATCGCAGACTCAGTGAACTTCGCCGTGGAGGCCTTGCGCGACCTGGTCTCGGGCGTCAACTCGACGGCCCGCCAGGTGGCCGCCCAGGCCCAGGAGACCGAGGCCACGACGACCCAGCTGGCCGAAGCTTCGGAGTACCAGGCCCGCGAGATCCGGACCGCCACCGAGACCATCAACGAAATGGCCAAGTCGTTCGACGACATGGCCAGGCGATCCAGCGAATCGGCCGAGGTCGCCCAGAGCTCGGTCGAGATCGCCAACCGTGGTGCCGACATGGTGCGCCAGACGATTTCGGGCATGGACTCGATCCGCGATCAGATCCAGGAAACCTCCAAGCGAATCAAGCGCCTGGGTGAATCGTCCCAAGAGATCGGCGACATCGTCGAGCTGATCAACGGCATCTCCGAACAGACGAACGTCCTGGCTCTGAACGCCGCCATCCAGGCCGCATCGGCCGGGGGCGCGGGCCGCGGCTTCGCGGTGGTTGCCGACGAAGTCCAGCGCCTTGCTGAACGTGCCACGAACGCAACGCGACGAATCGAAACGCTGGTCCAGACGATTCAGTCCGATACGTCCGAGGCGGTAACGTCGATGGAAGCCACCACCTCGCAGGTGGTGAGCGGGGCGCGCACCGCCGAGGACGCCGGTGAAGCGCTGGAATCCATCGAGAAGGTCTCGAACGATCTGTCCCGGCTGATTCAGGACATTTCCACCCAGGCGCAGCAGCAGTCGCAGAATGCCGGCAAGATCGCCAACCTGATGAACTCGATTCGCGATATTTCCGTGCAGACGACGGAAGGCACGAACCAGACCGCGAAGTCGGTGGTCAGCCTGGCCAACGTGGTCCGCGACCTGCGCGACTCGGTGTCCGACTTCAAGCTGCCCGAGGACCAGGGCTGAGCGTGTCCCTGCATTGCAACGAGTGGCAATCTGAGCGAATGAGGCAGTCATGTTGAATCCGTCCACCGCGGCGCGCGCGCAGGGCATCCTGTGGACGCGACCGCACCTGGCCGAACTGTGCGATTCGATCCGCCAGTCCATCGAGGCGCTGGCCGGAGAAGACGGCAGGGCCGATGCGCCACAGCTGGACGTCGCGCGCGCCCACGGCCACCAGATCGCCGATACGCTCGACACCTTGAACGTCGACGGCGCTGCCCGGCTCGCCCGCGCGCTTGCCGCGGCACTCGAGCAGCTGACCGAAGATCTCGACGAAGATCAGGCCACCACGGTGCTGGAAGCCGTGGCGATTCTGCCGAACTACCTCGAGCGGCTCGAGACCGGCGCACCGGACACCCCGGAAGTGCTGGCCGAACGCATCGCCGACCTGAACCGCATCGCCGGTCGCGACGAACCGGCGACCGCGCCTTCGGCCGGCGACATGCTCGACGCGCTGGATCCCGGCGCACCACCGGTCGCGTCTACCGCCGATCCGGAGGCGCTGCGGCGCGCCTGGCAACGCGCTCTGCGCGACTGGCTGATGAACCCGGCCGAGTCCGGCGGCCTGGTCGCCGTGACCGAAGACATGACGCGAACCGACATTCCGTCGATCCGCCGGGTCGGCACGGCCGCGGGCGCGACGTTCGCGGCCCTGGCCGGCGACATGCTCGACGCATCGCCCGAGATCAACAAGCGCCTGGCCGGCATCGACGGCCTGTTGCGCCAGTGGTCCGGGGACGGCGCCGGGGACACGCTCGACGCAGCG
>CAZJSH010000113.1:0-9058 GCA_964548715.1 uncultured Halomonas sp.
GGCAGTAGTCGCCCGTCGAGGTCCAGACCTCTCCCCGCTTCACGATGAAGAAATGCACCGAGTTGCAGGTGGCGACGAAGCCGTCGGGGTCCAGCATCAGCGCCTCGTCGGCGCCGGCCACGGCACCCTGGATGCAGGCCAGGATGCAGTTGAGCTTGCTGTGGCTGTTGATGCCCGGGTCCTGCACGTCCGGCGCGCCTCTTCGCACGTGCACGGTGAACAGGTTCAGCGGCGTGGTAAGGGCGGCTTCGGTGACCGGGTGGTGTCCGGGGATGATGACCAGCGTCGGACCACCGGCGATCAGGCGCGGGTCCTGATAGGGCTCACGGCGCACACCGCGGGTCAGCATGATTCGCAGGTGAGCATCGTCGACCAGCGCGTTGCCGTCGATGACCTGCCGGACCGCGCGGCGGACGTCGTCCTTCGCCGGCATACCCGCCAGCATCAACGCCCGAGCCCCCTCATCAAGGCGGTCCAGGTGGGCGTCGAGGAACGCCGGCTTGCCGCCGACCACCCGCACGCCTTCCCAGACGCCGTCGCCGAGCACGAAACCGGAGTCGAACACCGACACCTTCGCGTCCCGTTCCGGCACCAGTTCGCCGTTGATCCAGATGCGGTAGCCGTCGCGCTGATCCATGGCCGGGAAACCTTCAGACTCGGAAACGAACGCCAGTGTACTTGGCGCAGCCCCGACCCCGGGCGGCGATCCCGCGACGATCCCGCGGCGAGGGATCAGGTGACTTCGCGCAGCTGGCCGGTCTTCACTTCGAACACGAACCCGCGCACATGGTCCTTGTGCGGAATGTGCGGGCTGGCGTGGATTCGCGCGATCGACTGGCGGACGTCGGCGTCGACATTGCTGAAGGCTTCCATGGCGAACGATGGCCGGATCCCGGTTTCTTCTGCGATCTGCTGCTTCAGCTCGTCGTCCGTGAAGGTCAGCATGCCGCAGTCGGTATGGTGGATCAGCATGATCTCGCGCGTGCCGAGCAGGCGCTGGGAGATGGTGATCGAGCGAACCACGTCGTCGGTCACGACGCCGCCGGCGTTTCGGATCACGTGGGCTTCGCCTTCCAACAGCCCCAGCAGACGGCCGGTCTCCAGGCGGGCATCCATGCAGGCGACCACTGCGATCCGCTTGAGCGGCGGCATCGCCAGATCGCCGTTCTCGAACCCGGCGGCGTAGCGTTCGTTGTTGCTCAGAAATTCTTCGATCGCGCTCATTGGCTTCTCCTTTTTCGATGTCCTGCTCCAGAACCCGGGTCGTGGACACACCGGCCAGGCGCGCGCCAGCGCGCGGACCGGGATGGCGTTCACATGCGCCTGATTGTCCTCCCTCGCTGTCGACGCCGAGACGATGCCAACGAAGGACCGGAACGGCGACCTCGCTGGGGTCACGGCGACCGTCGCCTGGGTCTTTCGTCGCCCCGGGTACCGGAATCGACCGGATCAGGACCGATGTGCTTTCGCGGCATCGGCCCGGTTCGGCCGGGGGGCAGTGATCGTCGGAGCCTCCTCGGCGCATTGCGGCGAAAATGACAAGGTCGGGCCAGGTACGGCAGAATGCTCGATCAGTTCACGCTCGCGGCCGGCTTCGGCCGGACCCGGCCTCTTCCCAGGACGATCACCATGACCGAATTCCAACGACGTTTCCGACTCGCGGCTCTGCCGGCCTCCGTTCCGGCGCTGGTCGTCGCCGTTCTGCTGGCCGGCGCGGCGCCGTTTCCCGCCCATGGCCAGGCATTCGACCAGGGACGGGTCATCGACCGGCCGTCGGCCGTGCTCGAACCGCGCGAACGTCCCGCGGTGGAGAACGCCATCGTCGCCGACCGGCTGGCGAACCTGCTGCCCGAGCTGATGACCGAGACCGACATCGACCTGTGGCTGGTCCTGAACCGCGAGTACGCGGAGGATCCGGTCTATTTCACGCTGGTGCCGCAACCGAGCTTTGCCGCGCGGCGCACGACGATGCTGCTGTTCCATCGCCAGGACGACGGCCGCGTCGAGCCGATGACGGTCAACCGCTATCCGCTCGGTGAACCCTATGAGTCGAAGTGGTCCGGCGGCGATCTCGACGAACAGTGGACCGCGCTCGGCACGCTGATCGGTGAACTCGATCCCGAGCGCATCGGCATCAACGTCTCCAGCACCTGGCCGGAAGCCGACGGCCTGACCCACGGCCTGCACCGTAAGCTCCAGGCCGCGCTGCCCGAGGGCTTCGAGGACCGCCTCGTCTCGGCCGAGCAGCTGGTCGTGCGCTGGTTCGAGACCCGCACCGCCGAGGAGAAGGACCTCTATGCCCATGTCGTGGGCCTGGCCCGCGGCGTGATCGCCGAGGCCTTCTCCAACCGCGTCATCACGCCCGGAGTGACGACCACCGCCGACGTGGCCTGGTACATCCGCGAGCGTTTCGAGGGCCTGGGACTTCCGATCTGGTTCATGCCGTACGTCAACGTCCAGCGGCCAGGCCAGGACTGCACGGCCGACACCCCGTTCTGCGGCGTCGAAGGCGTCATCGAACGCGGCGACGTGCTGCACACGGACGTCGGCATCTGCTACCTGAAGCTGTGCACGGACACTCAGGAAATGGGCTACGTGCTGCGCTTCGGTGAAGCCGCCGTACCGCAGGACCTGGTCGACGCGCTGGCCGAAGGCAATCGCTGGCAGGACCTGCTGACCGCGGAGTTCAAGGTCGGCCGCACCGGCAATGAAGTGCTGGCCGCCGCACAGGCCGCGATGCAGGATCAACCCTGGGGCTTCAACGTCTACACCCACCCGATCGGTTTCGTCGGCCACGGCCCGGGCGCGACGATCGGCATGTGGGACCAGCCGGGCTCGATTCCCGAGACCGGCGACTGGCCGGTCTTCGCCGACACCGGCTTCTCGATCGAGGGCAACATCGCCGTGCCGCTGGAGCGCTGGGACGGACAACACGTGCAGATCAAGCTGGAACAGACCTCGGTGTTCGACGGTGAGCGGGTGATCTACGTGGCCGGCCGTCAGACCGAGTGGCACGTCGTGCGATGACCCGGATGGGCCGCACCACTCGCGAAGCGTCCGCCGCGCATCGGCGCCGCCGTGCCTGAGTTCGATCCAGGCCAACTGCCGGTCGGCTCCCTGGTCGCCACGGTAGCCGTTCTCGCGCTGCTGGTGGCCGCACGCTGGGTCGCCGGCCGCCTGATCCGCTCCAACCCGCGGCTTCCGGCCAGTCAGCAGCGGCGCTGGATCGCCACGGCGCGCAACGTGGGCTTCGCGCTCGCGGTGCTGGCGCTGGTGCTGATCTGGGCGCCCCAGCTCCAGACCTTCGCGCTGTCGCTGACCGCGGTGGCGGTCGCGATCGTGATCGCCACCAAGGAACTGCTGCTGTGTTTCAGCGGCGCGTTCCTGCGCTCGTCGTCGCGCTCGTTCTCGGTCGGTGACTGGGTGGAAATCGGCGGGATCCGCGGCGAAGTCATCGACCACAGCGTCTTCGCGACCACCGTCTTCGAATTCGAACCGGGCGCGTTCCAGTTCGCCAACCGCAAGGCCGTGATCCCGAACAGCGTCCTGCTCTCGACGCCGGTCCGCAACCTGAGCGCGCAGCGCGACCATGTCCACCACAGCTTCGACGTGACCTTCGAGGCCTCGGCCAACGTGTTCCGACACCGCTCGACCATCGAAGACATCGTCGAGAAGCACACCGCCGGGCATCGGCCGGCTGCCGAAGAGGTCAGCCACGCACTGGCCCGGCGGGCCGGCGTGGACCCGCTGACCCTCTCGCCGGCCGTTCGTCTGCAGACCACCGAGCTCGGCCAGCAGCGGATCCGGATCGGCCTGCTCTGCCCGCTGGACAAGGCCGCCGAGCTGCAGAACGCCATCACCGTCGATCTTGCTGCTGCCGTGGGGCCCGCGCCGCGCCCGGGGTGACGCGCGGACGGTTCTGGTCGGAGGCCACCGACGAGCCCGACATCTCCGAGCGATCGGCCGGGCGTTGCCGCCGGGATGGCGGCGCAGGGCGCGCTGACGGGGCCGCCTTTTCCGCCGCCGGCCTGTCGGACGGCCCGGCGATCCGTCGCCATCGAGTTCCAGCCCGGGTCCCGAGCCCGGTTCAGAATCGACGAGACACGGTGTTCGACAGCACCGGCACCGCCTCGCCCTCCGGAAACGGGCTGCCGTCGGGAAGGCTCGGCAGGCAGAGCGCGACCGCGACGATCTCGTCCTTGCCGGGCCGGTCTTCGTTGAAGGCCCGTTCGAAGCTGGGGATCGCCTCGACCCGGCGATTGTCCCAGGTGAAGCGGAATCGCGCACGATCCGAATCGCTCGCGTTGATCTGGCCACCAAGCCAGTTGTCGCTGCCACTGTGCCGGCCGCTCCATCGCATCACGGGCTCATAGCGCTCCATGCGTCCGCGGACGAACCAGGCATCGCACAGGCAACGCAGTTCGCCGACATCCTCGATCGAGCGGATTCTCGAATCGACGGCGTGGAGACGCACGCGCAGGTAGGCGCCGTTGAGTCTCGCTTCCGACCGGTCGAACAGGACCGTGCCGGTGACCCGCAGTTCGGCGCGGCGGCGCCGGCCGGACGCTTCGAGTTCGAGATCGGCGATCCGAGGCATGGTCGCTCTCCTGTTGAACCGGGGCAGCCACGCGAACCGGCCGCAGCTGCGATTGCGGTCGTCCGGTCCGGTCGTCGCGGACGCGGCCGCGCTCCGGACCGCGTCCGCGAACCGTCCGATCAGCAGCGAATTTCGAGCACCGCTTCGGCGAATCCGCCCTGGCCGTCGCTGATCCGATAGCGGATCGTGATCGTGTCGCCGAACCAGGCTTCCGGGTCGAAGCGGATCCGGTTGTCTTCGGTGATCGTGATGATCGCAACGCTGGTCGGCGGCACGTCCAGCAGTTCGACGATGGTCAACGGGTCGCCGTCCGGATCGCTGTCGTTGGCCAGCACGTCAACCGTCACGGTCGCGGTCAGCGTCGTGACCAGCACGTCGTCCTGCGCGATCGGCGCCTCGTTCGCGGGACCCACCGTGACCGTGACCTCGCCGCTGACCTCGGCGCCGCCGGCGTCGCGAACGGTGTAGGTGAACGTATCGGTGCCGGTGAATCCGGCGTCCGACTGGTACCGGACGCTGTCGCCGACGAGGCTCGTGGTGCCGTTGCTCGCGGCCGACACGGCCACCAGTTCGAGGGCATCGCCATTGGGGTCGGAGTCGTTGTCCAACACGTCGATCACGACCGGCGTGCCCGAAACCGCATCGGCGGAATCGGGCTGCGCCACCGGCGCGTCGTTGTCGACCGTCACCGTGACGGTGGCGGTCGCGGTGTCGGTGCCGTCGGAGACGGTGTAGCTGAACGTGTCCTCGCCCTGGAAGTCGCCGGTCGGGGTGTAGGTCAGGAAGTCGCCGCTGTTGACAACGGTCGCGCCCGACGCCGGCTGCGTCACGCTGACGACGGTCAGCGCATCGCCGTCGAGGTCCTGGTCATTGGCCAGCACGTCGATGAACACGTCGCCGCCGTTGCGCGCGGCCGTGGCCGTGTCGTCTTCGGCCTCCGGCGCACTGTTCAGAAGCTCGCGCTCGCCCAGGGTCACCGTGCTCGAGGTCCGCTCGAAGCGATAGACGTCGACCGTGCGTTTGTGCTGTGCCGGGTTGCGCAGCGCGCGCAGGACCCAGGCCGGTACTTCCTCGACGGATTCCTCGCGAACCGTCACCGCCGTGTCCTGCGGTTCGATCATGCGCTCGACGACGATTTCTTCCTCGGTCTCGACCACGCGGATGAACTGCACGTCGACGCGGCGATTGAGCTGGCGGTTCTCGTCGGACGTGTTCGGCACCCGCGGCTCGGCTTCGCCGCGGCCGTCGATGACGATGGCGCCTGGATCCACGCCCAGCGCGACCAGCTCCTGCTTGACCGCTTCTGCACGCCGGGTCGAGAGCTGTTCGTTGTAGCGCTCCGGACCGAGGTCGCAGGTGTGGCCGACCACGCTGACCCGACCGAGGATCTCGCCCCGGGTGATCAGGTCGGCGACGCTCCGCAGGCGTTCGCGCGAGTCGGGCCGGATATCGGCGCTGTCGAGCGCGAAGAAGGCATCGGCCTCCATGTCTACGTTGCTGCGCACGACGCGTGTGGTGGTCTCCTCGACCATCCGGGGCGCCGACGCGGCCTCGACCGGCGCCGCCATCGCCTCGGCCATGGCCGCCCCACCTCTCGGCCGATAGCTGCGGCCGAAGCTGTAGCGCCAGATCAGCGTGGCCCGGGTGTCGGAATCGTCGATCTCGAAATCGCCCGACTTCTCGAAATGCTCGACCGACAGGGCCAGGCTGTGGCCGGTACCGGTGAAGAACTTCTCTGCCGTTCCCGACACGGTGACCTGGTCGGAATCGAAATCGCCCCACTCGTAGTCCAGGCCGCCCTGGATCCGGACGTTGGGCTGGTCGAAGAACCGGCCCACCCGCATGCCGACGCCGTAGTCGTAGGCCTGCTCGAAGGTCTCGGTCAGCACGGTGGTGGTTTCCAGCTGGCGGAACGGACGGCCGGTCGCGTCCTCGCCGAACACGAAGTCTTCGAAGACCTGACTGAAGTCATCGACCAGACGCTCGTCGGTCAGGCCGAACGATGCCTGGGCCGACCAGAAGATGTTTTCCTTCTCGTAGCCACCCCCGAAACTCAGCTTGCGGTCCTTCCAGCGGTTCTGGTCGGCGGCCACGTAGAGCTTGTAGACGCCTGGCAGTTCGTCCTGCAGCGCCGGATCGCCGTCACCGGGCAGCCAGTGGTAGTTCAGCTTGAGACCGCCGGCCTCGTCCTGGAACCAGCCTTCGGCCACCCAGGAATCGCGCTCGCCCATGGCCAGCACGCCGAGCAACTCGGCGACCACGTCGCCCTCGTCGGACAGACCGAGGCCGACGCGCCAGTCCTCGCCGACATAGTCGACACGCGCATTGCCGTCGCTACCCGACACGCTGACGGAATCCGAAGCCATGGATGACCCGGTGACGAGACCGGCAATGACGAGCACGAGCAGTTGACGACGCATGAAGGGGACCCCCGTAAGGACTGCAGACTTGGCCCCTATTGTCTCTGCCGCGGGTAGCCACGGCAAGGGCATGACTTTCAGGTCGCGCGCAGGCGACCCGGTCCGGCTGGTTCAGTGTCGCCCGAGCTTTCGCTACAACGGAATTGCGCGCGTCACCACGGCCCGCCACGCACCAGCCGCACGGCGTGCAGCGTGCCGGTCGATGCCGGTTCGATCAGACCGTCGACGAAGTCGATGCGCCAGGCCCGCTCGAGGCCGTCGGTCACCGGCGAGGACGTCCAGTAGACGTCGATCGGCGCGGCCGGGAACGCTACGGCATTGATCGATGGGCTGAAGCAGCGGTCCTCGAGGATCGACGCCAGTTCGTTGCGGTTGGGTAGCCGCCAGTCGTCGAAGCCGGCCTGGCTATGAGACTCCGCCGCCGCCAGCGCCGCCGACCAGCTCAATCGATCCGGTGTGCCGGTGCAGCTGCTTCCGTCCCAGGCCTGGCCCAGCGCGCAGCGTTGCCAGGTCCGGCGGCTCGGCCGGTGCAGCACCGTCCCGTCGCCCTCCGCCACGAAATCCGCGCTCGGCGTGCTGGCCGGCACGAAGGCGTTCTCGTTGCCGCCGGCGCACTGGGCGAAAGCCGTGGGGGTGAAGGTGACCGCGCCGATCAGCAGCCCCGTTGTCATGATCTTCTCGATCTTCATCATGGAATCTCCCGCACCAGCCGGACCTTGAGCCCGGACGATTTCAGTTCCACCACCGCCGCACCGTCGACGAACTCCACCACCCAGGCCGAGTCCGGCATCGCCGCCATCGGCGTGTCGCTCCAGTAGGTCCCGTCGGTGAACGGGAAGTGGCTGATCGCGATCGCCGGGTCGACCTCGCCGGCGTGGACCAGGCTGGCCAGTTCCTCCCGCGTCGGCATCCGCCAGTTGGCCGACAGGCACAGGGCCGCGTCGTTGATCGCCTGCACCTTGCCCTCGGTATCGCAGGACGCGCCGGCGCAGACACCACCGTCCGCCGTGCCGGCCAGTCCGCCGTCGGTCTGGCCGTCGGTCTCCAGCCAGCTCCAGGTGTGGGCGAAGTGGCGCGGGTCGGCCGGGTCGTCGACGTGGACTTCCCACATCAAGCCGCTGTGGTTGTCGGCCACACAGGTCCATTCCGCCGCCGAGGCCGGCAGGATCTCGCCGTCCGGGCCGATCTTGGTGAAGTCGAAGCCGGCCGGGCCGGAATCCAGCTTCTCGAGGATGCCGGCCACCGCCTCGGCGTCGCGCCCGGACTCGGCGTCCTGGCCCGGCAGGCCGGCGACGGCACAGCCACCGTCGACGCTGCCGCTGCAGGCCGTGATGCCGGTGTCGGCCACCTGGCCCAACGCGCAGCGCGGAATCGTGCCGACGCCCCGGCGCGCTTCGAAGCCGCCGCGGAACAGTTCGCAGGCATCGGCGTTCAGCGGTCCCGGCGGATCCGGCGGCGGCTGCTTCTCCTCGACTTCGAGCACCACGTCGTCGATGGCGACCGTGGTCGTCGTGTCGCTTGATGCACCGACCAGTGCGGCGCTCAGCGTCAGCACCTCACCGGCGCCGATCCCGTCCAGAGGAATCCGCAGCATGGATCCGTTCAGCGTGACGCCGGCGCCGAGGTTGAAGCCACCCGGCACGGCACTGACGTTGGCCGAAGCCGACGCGTCGGCACGGAACGTGGCCGCACGACTGAAGCCGTCTGCGCCGAGGACGTGCACGTCGAAGCTCTCCGGGATGAACCCGCCGTCGGAGGCGAACTGCGGCAGCTCGGCGATCCGGAGCCGCAGCGCGACCAGGCCGTCGGGCGCGTCGAAGGTCTGCGACAGACCGGCGTGGAACGCCCCGCCCTTGAAGATCCGCGCCGCGCCGCCGACGACCTGGACGGTGCCGGGCGGCGTGGCCAGGTCGGGCGAGACCTCAGCCGTCCACTCGGTCAGGCCCTGGCTGAAATCGCCGTTGGGTAGGGGTTGGTCGACGATGACAAGGTCGGCGGCGCTAACGGTAGTCGAGGCCAGCAGCAGGATCCACGCGAAGCG
>CAZJSH010000114.1:0-8960 GCA_964548715.1 uncultured Halomonas sp.
CGTCCAAGAAGAAGGCGTCCAAGAAGAAGGCGTCCAAGAAGAAGGCGTCCAAGAAGAAGGCGTCCAAGAAAAAGGCTTCCAAGAAAAAGGCTTCCAAGAAAAAGGCTTCCAGAAAAAAGGCCTCAAAAAAAAAGCGCTGAGCGCTGACCCCTGGACGCAACTTGCCGAAGCGGCCGAGATGATGCAGGACGCGGCACGCCGGATCGCCGCCCACGAAGCGGCCGCCGGGAGGCGAGCGATCGATGAATTCGTCGGCGCCACGCGTTCAAAGCTCAGCGATCTCGAGGAAATGGCCGAGAAAGGTATTGCCAGAATCGCCGGGAAGTAACGCCGGCATGGACGACGCCGGTCTTGTCCCGCTGATCGACCGTTTCATCGATTCGGTCTGGGCCGAAGATGGCCTCGCTCCGAAATCTCTCGATGCATACCGAAACGACCTGACCGGCTTCGCCCGGTCAGGTCTTTTCGTGTCCAGTGACGGCAGGCTCGAGGTCGATCGTCGAACCCTGATGGATGTCTTCGCGAAGCGCCTGCGTGGCGGCACTCAGGTCAGCAGCCTTCGTCGTCAGCTCAGCGCATTGCGGCGCTTCTGTGCATGGTTGCGTCGAGAGGCGCGGATGACCGGCGATCCGCTCGCGCACTTCGAGCCGCCTCGTGCGCCGCTCCGGTTGCCGGGCGTCCTGAGTGAGCATGAAGTGCAATCTCTGCTGAACGCGCCCGATGTCGAAACGCCGCTGGGCCTGCGGGATCGCGCCATGCTGGAAACCCTTTACGCAAGCGGCCTGCGCGTCAGCGAGCTGGCAAGCCTGGAGCGTTCGAACCTCAACCTGCGCCAGGGCGTCGTCCGAGTGACCGGCAAGGGCGGCAAGGACAGGCTGGTTCCTCTCGGCGATGTGGCCTGTCAGTGGTTAGGGCGCTGGATGGACGGGCCGCGACGCGATTGGGTACGGGACTCGGACGAGCAGGTCTTCGTTTCGCGACGCGGTCGCGGCCTGTCCCGCCAGGCCATCTGGCAGCGGATCCGCAACTACGCGATCATCCTCGGTTTCGGCGCGCGCCTGACGCCTCACAAGCTTCGCCACTCCTTCGCCACGCACATGCTCGACCACGGCGCGGACCTGCGCGTCGTCCAGATGCTGCTGGGGCACGCGGACCTGGCGACGACCCAGATCTACACGCACGTGGCCCAGGCCCGCCTGAAGGACCTTCACCACCGGCACCACCCCCGGGGATAGCGGACCCGATGCGAACGGCGGTTCAACGAGTCGTGGCCCGTCCGGGACCGTCCTTTCAACGCGCGTCACAGCGGCCCAGGCTAAGACCGAGCGGTACATTGCGCGAGATGCGGCCTCTCCGAACTCGCGGCGGGACGGGTCTTTGCGGGGTCTCCGCCTCGTTCAGGCTCCCTTGCGCGGAATGACCGGGCCGCACTGGTCGAGGCCGATACGGGGCCTCCCGCAATGGCGCAGTCGAGTTTGTGACTATTTGTTCAGAGGTGCCCTGGGTGAGTGTGGCCCGATGCGCTGAATGGTCCGCCAGGCCGGACGCCGGAATCGGTCGTGGAACTTCCAGGCGGGGTTTCGTTCCAAGCCCCCGTCCCATGCCGGGCCGTCTGCGGTCCTGCGTAATCGAAACTCCAGATCGAGGAATGCCGTGAATCAACGAACCCTTTCGATGCAGCTGGCCGCGGGTGCGCTCGCGCTGGCTTCGACCCTGGCCGTCGGTCAGGACTACCAGGCCGTGCGCGACCGAATCGAGGGCCTGACCGGCCCGGAAACCGAGATCGCCATTGCCGAATCGGCCATTCCGGGCGTGCTCCAGGTGCGGCTGGGGGGCGACATCGTCTATATGAGCGAGGACGGTCGCTATCTGATGCAGGGTCGTTTGCTGGACCTCGAGACACGGCTGGACCTCACCAACGTGGCCAAGACCGAAATCCGGAAAGAGTTGGTCCAGTCGATCGCTTCCGAACAGCTGATTCGCTTCGGCCCCGAGAAACCGGACTACGAACTGCTGGTGTTCACCGATGTCGATTGCGGTTATTGCCGTCGCCTGCATCAACAGATCGACGAATACAGCGAGGCCGGCATCCGGATCAACTACCTCGCGTTTCCGCGCGCCGGTGTCGGCTCCGAGACCTTCCGCAAGATGGACGCGGTGTGGTGCGCCGAGGACCAGCACGCGGCCATGGACGAGGCCAAGACGGGCGGCAGCCCGAGCGCCGAGGCCTGTGAATCGCCGGTTGCGGAGCAGTATCGGCTCGGCCAGGCGTTGGGCGTGACCGGTACGCCGGCGTTGCTGACCATGGACGGTGACCTGATCCCCGGCTACGTGCCGGCCGACGACCTGCGCGGCCGTCTCGAGCAACTGTCGGCACAGCGCGACGCCGACTGACACGCCGCGGTTCGAGCCGCTCGGCCGCCGAGTGGCGCGACCGCCTTCGACCGATGTGCCCACGGTCCGGGCGGCGTCCTGGCCTGGCCGGGGTCTCCGCCCCGATGTCCGCCGCGCCCGTTCGGGGCAGGCGCGTCCGTATAATGCCGGTCGTCCAGTCAGCGGGCCGCCGCGATGAAGTTTCTGCTCGGCCGGGGCGGCCTGCCCCGGTTCAAGACCGCCGCCCTCGGCGACGAACTCGGCCGTGCGATCGGCCGCACGGTTCGGCTGGAAAGCCGCGACCTCCTGATGCTCGACGTCGACCCGGCCGATTGGGCCGAGCACGAGGCCGGCATCCTGCAGGTGCTGGATGCCGAGCCGCTCGACGCGACCGGCCTGACCCCCTTCGACCTGTTCATCGTTCCGCGCCGTGGAATCGTCAGTCCGTGGGCCAGCAAGGCCGCCGACATCCTCGTTCGCTGCCACATCGACGGCGTGCGCCGGATCGAGCGAGGCCGCTGGTTGCGGCTCGATGGGGTCGAGGTCGGCGAACTCTCCGCCGACGCGCGGCAACGACTGTTCGATCGGATGACCGAGGACACGGTCGACGACGTGGCGGCGCTTTCCGACTGGTTCCGGCCGATGGCCCCGGAGCCACTGGGCCGGATCGCGCTGGGCGATGACCCGGCGGACGCGCTGGCCCGGGCCAACGCCGAAATGGGCCTGGCCCTGAACCACGACGAAATCGGGTACCTGGCCGACGCCTACGCCGGAATGGGGCGCGATCCAACCGACGCCGAACTGATGATGTTCGCGCAGGCCAATTCCGAGCACTGCCGCCACAAGATCTTCAACGCCGACTGGATCGTCGACGGCCAGCCGCTGGACGGCTCGCTGTTCGGAATGATCCGGACCACGCATCGATGCACGCCCGAGGGCGTGATCGTGGCCTACGACGACAACGCCGCGGTGCTGCAGGGCTTCGACGGGGAGCTGTTGAACACGCGTCTCGACGACCCGGTCTGGCGGGCCGAGTCGATCGGCCTGCATATCCAGATCAAGGTCGAGACGCACAACCACCCCACCGCGATCTCGCCCGAACCCGGGGCCGCAACCGGCTCCGGCGGCGAAATCCGCGACGAGGCCGCGACCGGCCGCGGTGGCCGTCCGGTGGCCGGTCTGACCGGCTTCAGCGTGTCCGATCTGCGCATCCCGGGTGCGCACCAGCCGTGGGAAACCGCACCGCCGCCGCCGTCGCGGCTGGCCACCGCACTGGAGATCATGATCGAGGCGCCGATCGGCGCCGCCCGCTACAACAACGAATTCGGCCGTCCGAATCTCGGCGGTTATTTCCGGACCTTCGCCGGCCGTATCGATGACCGCCTCTGGGGGTATCACAAGCCGATCATGATCGCCGGTGGATCGGGGATGATCGCCGAGGGGCAGACCGAGAAGAAACCCCTTGCGGCCGGCTACCGGGTCATCGTGCTCGGCGGTCCGGCCATGTTGATCGGCCTCGGCGGCGGAGCGGCGTCGAGCGTGCACTCCGGGCAGTCGACCGAGGCGCTGGACTTCGCCTCGGTCCAGCGCGCCAATCCCGAGATGGAGCGCCGCTGCCAGGAAGTCATCGACCGTTGCTGGTCGCTGGGCGCCGCCAACCCCATCGCGTCGATCCACGACGTCGGCGCCGGTGGCTTGTCGAATGCCATTCCCGAACTGCTGCACGACGGCGGCGTCGGCGCCGAGCTGGCGCTGCGGGCGATCCCGGCCGCCGACCGTTCGCTGTCGCCGATGGCGATCTGGTGCAACGAATCGCAGGAGCGCTACGTGATGGCCGTTGCGGCCGAGGACCTCGATCGTTTCCGAGCGATCTGCGAGCGCGAGCGCTGCCCGTTCGCCGACCTCGGCCCGGCCACCACCGAGCATCGCCTGCATGTCACCGATGCCGAGGCGAGCGATGCGCCGGTCGATCTGGATCTCGACGTGCTGCTCGGAAAGACCCCGGCACTGATCATGGACGTCACTCGTTCGCCGGTCCCGGTGGCCGACGAAGGCACCGGCGGCCTGGATCCGGATGATGCGCTGGACGCCGTACTGGCCGTTCCCGCGGTCGGCAGCAAGCAGTTCCTGATCACCATCGGCGACCGCACGGTCGGCGGGTTGAGCGCCCGCGACCAGATGGTCGGCCCGTGGCAGGTGCCGGTCGCCGATTGCGCGCTGACCCTGACCGACTACGCGCACTACACCGGCACCGCGATGGCGATGGGTGAGCGCACTCCGCTGGCGGTCTGGAACGCGCCGGCATCGGGCCGGATGGCGGTCGCCGAGGCGCTGACCAACCTGGCCGGCGTCGCATTGGACGGTCGTCGGTCGATCAAGCTGTCGGCCAACTGGATGGCAGCCAGCGGCGCGCCGGGGCAGGACGCCGCGCTGCGCGAAACCGTTGAATCCGTGGCGCTGGAATTCTGCCGCGTGCTCGGGCTGGCCGTTCCGGTGGGCAAGGACTCGCTGTCCATGCAGACCCGCTGGTCCGACGGCGACGGCGAGCAGGTCATGACCGCGCCGGTCTCCCTGATCGTGTCGTCGTTCGCGCCGGTCGCCGACGTGCGCCGCGCCGTCACGCCCGAGCTGCAGCTCGACGCCGGCCCGAGCGAGCTGCTGCTGCTGGCTCTGCCCGGCATGCGTCTCGGCGGTTCGGCGCTGGCGCAGGCGACTGGGCGTGCGCTGGGCGACGTGCCCGACGTCGACTCGGTCGATGCCTTCGCAGCGCTGTTCGACACGGTTCAGCGCCTGCTGGCCGACGGTCGGATCCTGGCGCTGCACGACCGATCCGACGGCGGGCTGCTGGTGACCGTGCTCGAGATGGCGCTGGCCGGCCACGCCGGCGTCGAGCTGGAGCTGGGCCCGTCCGACGACCCTGTCGCCGCCCTGTTCAACGAAGAGATCGGCCTGGTGATCCAGGCGCGGGCCGCCGATCGGGGCCGCATCGAGGCCGCGCTCGACGAGGCCGGCCTCGTCGATGCGCTGACCGTGCTCGGGCGCGTGACCGGCGACGAACGCCTGCGCGTCGGGCAGTCCGGGGCCATCTGCATCGACCGGCCGCTGGCCGAGTTGCACCGAGCCTGGTCGGCCACCAGCTGGCGGATCCAGCGGTTGCGCGACCACCCGGACTGCGCAGATGAGGAATATCGTCAGCTCGCCGACTGGAACCGTCCTGGCCTGTCGCCGGTGGTCACCTTCGACGCCGCGCCGCCGGCGGCGGTCGGAATGGCCCGGCCGCGCGTGGCCATCCTCCGCGAACAGGGGGTCAACGGCCAGCGGGAAATGGCCCAGGCCTTCCGTGCCGCGGGCTTCGAGGCGGTCGATGTCCACATGAGCGACCTCGAGCACGGACGTCAGTCGCTGCACGGCTTCCAGGGACTGGCGGTATGCGGCGGCTTCTCGTTCGGCGACGTGCTCGGCGCCGGCAATGGCTGGGCCCGCTCGATTCGCTTCAGTCGGCGGCTCGGTAACGCGTTCCAGGCCTTCTTCGAGCATCCCGGGACCTTCACGCTGGGCGTCTGCAACGGCTGCCAGATGCTCTCGGCGCTGGCTCCGATGATTCCGGGTGCGACGCACTGGCCGCGCTTCGAGCACAACCGTTCGCGCCAGTTCGAGGCCCGGCTGAGCCTGGTCGAGATCGTCGAATCGCCGTCGATCCTGCTGGCCGGCATGGCCGGCAGCCGGCTGCCGGTGGCCACGGCCCACGGCGAGGGTCGCGCCGCCTTCGCGGACCCGGCCGCGCGCGCCGCCGCGCACGTCGCGGTGCGTTACATCGACGGTCACGGCCGCCCGGCCGAGCAGTACCCCGACAATCCCAACGGTTCGCCCGGCGGCATCACCGGCCTGACCTCCGAGGACGGTCGCGCGACCATCCTCATGCCGCATCCCGAGCGATTGCTGCGCGCGGTCAACTACTCCTGGGCGCCGGTCGAGTGGGGTGAATGGTCGCCGTGGATGCGGATGTTCGAAAATGCCCGGCAGTGGGTAGACTAGGCGACCAGGAAACCAGGAAGAATCGATGAGCGAACAGCAGCCCACGGAACCGAAGCCGAAGTCCGACGAGGTCGTGATCAGCGACAACCCGGTCAAGGAGATGTTCCTGCTGGCGCTGCTCTACCTGCCGATGGGCTTCTTTCTCTGGTTCTACCTGGCCTCGGCGCTGATGTGGTTTCCGACCCGGCTGACCGATCTGGCGCTGACCGGCCTGTTCCCGGAGATCTTCCGCGACGTGGTCCAGTTCGGCTACCGGTTGGAAATCCAGCTGCAGTTCGTTCGCCCGGAGGGTCGAATTGCCCTGGCCGACCGCGAGATCATGATCTATGCCTGGGGAATGGCGCTGCTTTTCGGCCTGATCATGGCCACGCCGATGTCGATCAAGCGCCGCTTCGCCCAGCTCGGGATCGGTTATCTGGTCGTTTCCCTGGTGACTGCGTGGGGCGCGTTCTGGGACGCGATGAAGGAAGTCGCCTTCAAGATCCAGCCGGAGGGCGTGGCGGCGATCGCTCAGACCGCCGTCTCACCGACCATGATCGCGCTGTTCTACCAGCTGGGCTACCTGATGCTGCCGGCGGTCGTTCCGCTGGCGACCTGGATCCTGATGAATCGGCCGTTCCTCGAAGAGGTCGTGTTCACCCGCAAGCGCTGACCCTCCGTGGTCGGTTCGACGGAACCCCCTGCCGCCAGGGTGGTCCATTGCAGGCGACCTGCCGAGGACTCCGTATAATCGCGCCATGGAACACGCTCTGACTGCTACCGGCGAAACCGACCTGCTGCCTCAGGTCGGCGATCATCTCGAGGATCGCGCCGCCGACCTGTGCAAGCTGATGATGGCCCAGGGCCGGCTGCGGTCCGAGGACCTGGCCCGAGCCCGCGCCTACCGCGAACAGCACGGCGGCAACCTGCTGACGCTGCTGGTCCGGCTCGGCCTGGTCTCGGAGCGCGACCTGGCCTCGGCCCAGTCGGAACTGCTCGGCGTCGCGTTGTTTTCCGAAAAGGACTACCCCGAGCAGGCGCCGGACATCGATTCGATCTCGGTGCGGTTCATGAAGCAGCAGCACCTGGTGCCGGTCAGGGTCGACGAGGGCACGCTGCAGGTCGTCATGGCTGACCCTCAGAACCCCAGCATGCTCAAGGCGCTTCGAATGGCCACCGGCCTGGAGGTCGAGCCCAGCGTCGGCATCACCTCCGAGATCGACAACGCGATCGAACGCTATTTCGGCGGCGGCCGCAGCGCGATGGGCCAGATCGCAGAAGGGCTCGGTTCGGAGGTCGAGAGCGACGACGAAGAGAACGTCGAGCATCTTCGCGACCTGGCCTCCGAAGCGCCGGTCATCCGGCTGGTCAACCTGATTCTCGGCCGCGCCGTCGAGGCGCGGGCCTCCGACATCCATATCGAGCCGTTCGAGAACCGGCTGAAGGTCCGATACCGGATCGACGGCGTGCTGCAGGAAGTCGAAGCGCCGCCGGCGCGCTCGACCGCTGCAGTGATTTCGCGCGTCAAGATCATGGCCAAGCTCAACATCGCCGAGCGGCGGCTTCCGCAGGACGGCCGCATCATGCACCGGGTCTCCGGCAAGGAACTGGATCTGCGCGTGTCGACCGTGCCGACCTCGCACGGCGAGAGCGTGGTCATGCGTATCCTCGATCGCGAAGCCGTGACGCTGGACTTCGGCGCGCTGGGCTTCGCCGAGGACACCCGCGACAAGTTCATCCGCCAGCTCGAGATGCCGCACGGCATCATCCTGGTCACCGGGCCGACCGGCTCGGGCAAGACCACCACGCTGTACACCGCGCTGAGCCAGCTCAACGCGCCGGAGCGCAAGATCATCACGGTCGAGGACCCGGTCGAGTACCAGCTCGAGGGGGTCAACCAGATCCAGGCCAAGTCGTCGATCGGGCTGAACTTCGCCGCTGCACTCCGCGCCATCGTGCGCCAGGACCCCGACGTCATCATGATCGGCGAGATGCGCGACCTGGAAACCGCGAAGATCGCGATCCAGTCGGCGCTGACCGGTCACCTGGTGCTCTCCACGCTGCACACCAACGACGCGGCCGGCGGCGTGACCCGGATGCTCGACATGGGCGTGGAGGACTACCTGCTGACCTCGACGGTCAACGCGATCATGGCCCAGCGCCTGGTGCGCCGGCTCGATCCGCAGACCCGGGAGCCGTTCGAGGCGCTGCCCGAAATGGTCGACGAGCTCGGTCTGCGCGAACTGACCGACGCCGACCCGATCACGCTGTACCGGCCCGGCACCTCCGAGATCAATCCGACCGGCTACAAGGGCCGCTCCAGCATCATCGAGCTGCTCCAGATGTCCGACGAGATCCGTCGAATGGTCATGAAGCAGGCCACCTCCGGCGAGATCGAGCGCCAGGCCGTGGCCGAGGGCATGCGCACGATGTACTCCGACGGCATGCTCAAGGCGCTGAACGGCACGACCAGCGTCGAGGAAGTCCTGCGCGTCACCCAGGAATCCTGACCTCGCCGTGCCGCTGTTCGAGTACAAGGCCGTCACGCCCGCCGGAGAAACGCTGACCGGCGA
>CAZJSH010000115.1:0-8870 GCA_964548715.1 uncultured Halomonas sp.
GGACCTGCTGCTGGTCGGCGGCGGCCTCGCCAACAGCCTGATCGCCTGGCGGCTGACCCAGCGTCGACCGGAGACCCGGGTCACGATTCTGGAGGCCGGCGAGCGACTCGGAGGCAATCACACCTGGTCGTTTCACGAAGACGACCTTACGCCGGACCAGCGAGCCTGGATGGCGCCCTTCGTCGTGCATCGCTGGCCCGGGCAACACATCCGGTTTCCGGATTGTCGTCGCAATTTCTCCGAGCCGTACCTGAGCATCACGTCCGATCGGCTGCATGACGTCATGGTAGCCGCCGGCCGGTTCGAATTGAAGTCCGGCGTGCGGGCCGCCGAACTGGCAGCCGACGCCGTGGTGACCGAGCGCGGCGAACGGCTGACCGCCGCTGCAGTCATCGACGGCCGCGGTCCGGGCCCGTCCGAGGGCCTGGTGCTGGGCTTCCAGAAGTTCGTCGGCCGCGAGGTCCGGCTGGCCGAACCGCACGGGCTGACCGTGCCGACCATCATGGACGCGACGGTCGACCAGCACGACGGCTACCGCTTCGTCTACCTGCTGCCGTTTTCCGACGACACGGTGCTGATCGAGGACACCCGGTACTCCGACGGCGAGGCACTGGACTCCGACGAGCTTCACGCGGCCATCGATCGCTACGCCGTCGCGCGCGGCTGGACCGTGGCCGAGACCCTGCGCGACGAGGACGGTGTGCTGCCGATCCTGATGGCCTGCGACCTGGACCGCTTCTGGCCCGCCGACGATTCGGTCGCCCGCTCCGGCCTGCGCGCCGGCCTGTTCCAGCCGACCACCGGCTACTCGCTGCCGCAGGCCGTGGCACTGGCCGACGCGATTGCCGACCGGATGATCGAGCACGGACCGATGGACGGTGCGCAGCTGGCCCGCTTCACGCGCGAATTCACCGAGGCGTTCTGGGACCGTACGGCCTTCTACCGGCTGCTCAACCGCATGCTGTTCCGGGTCGGCCGGCCGGAGCACCGCTACAAGGTGTTGCAGACCTTCTACAGCCTGCCGGAGCCGCTCGTCACGAACTTTTACGCGACAAAGCTGACACTTCGCCAGAAGCTGCGTATTCTGGTCGGCAAACCGTTGCCCATTCTCGACGCCTTGCCGATGGTGCGCGAACGGCGTTTCCTCCAGCGGGAAGCGCAGAAAGGGATCTGATTCAAGGAGCTCGCCCCCCGATGACCGACACTCGAACCGCGCCCCGGACCGCCGCCGTCATCGGCTCCGGCTTCGGTGGCCTTGCGCTCGCCATCCGCCTGCAGGCCGCCGGCATCCAGACCACCGTGCTGGAAAAGCGCGACAAGCCCGGCGGCCGCGCCTACGTCTACGAGGACAAGGGCTTCACCTTCGACGGCGGCCCGACCGTGATTACCGATCCGTCCGCGCTGCGCGCGCTGTGGGAAAATGCCGGCCGCAAGATGGACGACTACGTCGAACTGCTCCCGGTCGACCCGATGTACCGGCTGTGCTGGCAGGACGGCAAGGTGTTCGACTACACCAACGATCCCGACCGGCTCGAAGAACAGATCCGCAGATTCAACCCGGCCGACGTCGACGGCTACAAGCGCTTTCTCGAGTATTCCTACAAGGTCTTCGAGAAGGGCTACCTCGACCTCGGCCACAAGCCGTTCCTGAACTTCGGCTCGATGGTCAAGGTCGCGCCCGACCTGATGAAGCTGCAGGCCCACAACAGCGTGTACAAACAGGTCTCGAAGTTCATCACCGACGAGCACCTGCGCCAGGCCTTCTCGTTCCACCCGCTGCTGGTCGGCGGCAACCCGTTCCAGACCTCGTCGGTCTACACCCTCATCCACGCGCTGGAGCGCGAGTGGGGCGTGTGGTTCGCCAAGGGCGGCACCGGTGCGCTGATCCGCGGCATGGTCAAGCTGTTCGAAGACCTGGGCGGCACGATCCGCCTGAACAGCGAAGTCGCGAAGATCGAAACGGCCAACGGCAAGGCCACCGGCGTGCGCACCCACGACGGCTGGCACGGCGAGTTCGACGCCGTGGCCAGCAACGGCGATGTCCTGCACACCTACCGCGACCTGCTCGGCCACACCGACCAGGGCGTCAAGAAGACCCGCTCCCTGACCAACAAGCGCTGGTCGATGTCGCTGTTCGTGATCTACTTCGGGCTGAACCGGGTGCACGAGAACCTCGAACACCACATGATCCTGTTCGGGCCGCGCTACCGCGAGCTGATCAAGGACATCTTCAAAGGCCCGGACCTGCCCGACGATTTTTCGCTGTACCTGCACAACCCGTCGCTGACCGACCCGTCGCTGGCGCCCGAGGGCTGCAGCACCTACTACGTGCTCTCGCCGGTGCCGCACCTCGGCAAGGCCGACCTGGACTGGGACGAGGTCGGCCCGAAGTACACCGACCGCATCCTCGACTACCTCGAGGAGCACTACCTGCCGGGCCTGAAGAACGATCTGGTGACCTGCAGCACGCTGACGCCGTTCGGTTTCCGCGACGAGCTCAACTCGCACCTCGGCTCGGCGTTCTCGGTCGAACCGGTGCTGTGGCAATCGGCCTTCTTCCGCCCGCACAACCGCGACAAGAAGATCCCGAACATCTACCTGGTCGGCGCCGGCACCCACCCGGGCGCCGGCATTCCGGGCGTGGTCGGTTCGGCCCGAGCCACGGCCGGCCTGATGCTCGAGGACTTCGGCCTCCCGGCCCAGGCGAACTAGCCCATGAGGTCGGCTCGCGCACCGCGCGACGATGCGCTGGGCCGCGAGGCCGCCGAAACGATTGCGGAAGGTTCGAAGAGCTTCGCCACCGCATCGAAGCTGTTCCGCCCGGCCATGCGCCGCGACGTGCTGCTGCTCTACGCCTGGTGCCGCCACTGCGACGACCTCGCCGACGGCCAGGACCTCGGGCGCGATCAGCGCGGCACCGCGACGCCAAAGGCCATCGAGCGCCTGAAGCAGGACTCGCTGTCCGCCTGCCGCGGCCAGCCCGGCGATGAACTGCCCTACCGCGCGCTGGCCGAAGTCGCGAAGCGCCACGACCTGCCCGAGGACATCGTGCTCGACCACATCTCCGGTTTCGAGCAGGACGCTGCCGGATGGCAACCGCAGACCACCGACGACCTGCTCGAGTACTGCTACTTCGTCGCCGGCGCCGTCGGCATCCTCATGGCCCGCATCATGGGCGTGCGCGACGTGCCCACCCTGCGCCGCGCCAGCGACCTCGGGCTGGCCTTCCAGCTGACCAACATCAGCCGCGACATCGTCGAAGACGCGCGGGCCGGCCGCTGCTACCTGCCGCGCGACTGGCGCACGCTGGCCCGGCTCGACCTCCCCGACCTCGCCCGACCCGAGCGCGCCCGCGACGTCCACCCGCTGGCCGCCCAGCTGGTCGAACTGGCCGAGCCCTACTACGCCTCGGCCCGGATCGGAGAACGCGCCCTGCCCGCCCGCGCGGCCTGGGCCATCGCCACCGCGCGCGGCGTGTACCGGGACATCGGCCTGCAGGTAAGCAGGAAGGGCTCCGAGGGCCTGGCCCGGCGGGCCTACACGTCGAAGGGCCGCAAGCTCTGGCGCGTCGTCACCGGCGGCAGCCAGACCGTCGGCGGACGCTTCCGGAAGAACGGTCACGCGCCGGTGCGCGAAGGCCTGTGGACGCCGAGGGCGCTGGCGGGCTGAGCCGGCCCGCGCCGATCGAATCAACCGGAGAGGCCGGGCCGGCGTCCGACAGGAAGCACCGATGAACGGAATCCGACCATGACCACGCCCTGTTCCTGCCCCTGCGGCGCCACGACCCTCACCACCCACGCACCGCCGCGCTTCCGCATGCTCTGCCACTGCACGATCTGCCAGCGCTTCAACAGCGCACCCTTCGCCGACGTGCTGGTCTATCGCGCCCGCGACGTCGCGCTGCCGGAGGCCGGAAGCGTGGCGTTTTCGACCTGGAAACCCCCGCCGAACGTCCAGCGCGGCCAGTGCGCGAACTGCGGCGCCGCGGCCATCGAGACCTTCCACATGCCGCTGCTGCCGAAACTGACCATGGTGCCAAGGGCGATGCATCCGTCGGACGCCGAACTGCCGGCGCCGGTGGCGCATTTCTTCTACGAGACGCGGGTAGACGACGCGGACGATGCGCTGCCGAAGTACCAGCGGTTCCTGCCGAGCCAGTTCGCGTTCTTGAAGGCTCTGATCAAGGCCCGACGATCCAGGCCTTGACTCGGAGCGCAGACTCCGGCCGCGCGCCCGGCTGGGGCGCAGTTCAACGCAGCAGCAGGATCGGAATACGGCAGTTGCGCAGCAGGGTGGTCGTGGTGCTGCCGACGATCATCCGGCGGATGCGGGAGTGGCCGTAGGCGCCCATGATCAGCAGATCGATGTCGAGCTGCTCGACCCGATCGGCGATGACCCGGTCGGCGTCGCCCGACTCCACGTGGGTCTGCGGATCGAAGCCGGCCGCCTGCAGGCGCTCGACGGCCCAGTCGATCCCGGCCTGCCCGTCGGGCGGGCTGCCGGCCGTGACCAGGTGGCAGCTCAACCCGGCCAGCAGCGGGCTCATGCAGACCATCTCGACGCACTTGCGCGTAGTGGCGCTGCCGTCGAACGCGATCGCGAAGCGCTGGACGTCCCGGTACGCACGCGGGCTCACCAGGATCGGCCGGTGGACCGAGCGAACCACGCGTTCCAGATTGGCGCCGAGATGATCACGGTTGATATCGGCAGATTCGCCGCGCTTGCCGAGCACGAACAACCGGACGCCGTCCTCCAGCTCGGTCAACGCCCTGGGCAACGGGCCCTGGCGCTGCAGCGAAACGGGCCGATGCGCACCGGCCGCCTCGGCCCGGGCGCAGGCCTCGGCCAGCATGGCGCGTCCCTGCTGCATCTCGATCCGGGCCTGCCGGGCATCCAGCTCGGCCAGCTCGTCGAGCAGGTGGCTCTGGGCATCCATGCCGATGCTGCCGCTGAAATCCACCCCGGCCGAGCGCCTGGTCTTGTCGTCGAGCACGTGGAGGCACTGGAGCTCGGCGGTCAGGCGACGCGACGCCCAGGCCGCGTAGTCGACGACCGAACGGTTGTACTGCGACACGTCCAGGCAGGCCATGACCGTGCCGTCGACCGGGATTTCGTAGTTCGCGTCCTTCGTTGTGCTGGTCATATGAACGCTCCTCAGTGGCCCAACAGGTTTTCGGCGTCGGGCCTGTCGGCCACGCCGAGACGGTCGACCAGCGTCCGGCTGGCCTCGTCCATGCCGAGGATCTCGACTTCCACCCCCTCGCGCCGGAACTTCAGGATGACACGATCGAGCGCACCGACCGCGCTCAAATCCCAGAAATGCGCGCGTGTGACGTCGATGCGGACCGTTTCGACGACTTCGCGGAAGTCGAATTCCGACAGGAACCGGTCCGCCGAGGCGAAAAACACCTGGCCGGTCACGGTATAGGTCCGCCGGGCGCCGTCTTCGTCGAGAAACCGATCGACCACCAGTACCTGACCGACCTTGCGCGCAAACCCGAGCGCGGACAGCAGCACGCCGGTCAGCACGCCCTTTGCCAGGTCGTGCGTGGCGACGGTCACCACGACGGTGCCGAGCATGACCAGGCTCGAGGTCTTCGGGTGGACCCGCAGGTCGGCGATCGACTGCCAGCTGAAGGTGCCGATCGAGACCATGATCATCACCGCGACCAGCGCCGCCATCGGGATCCGGCCGACCCAGTCGTCGAGAAACACCACCATCAGCAACAGGAACACGCCGGCCAGCAGTGCCGACATCCGGCCCCGTCCGCCGGACTTGATGTTGATCACCGACTGGCCGATCATCGCGCATCCCGCCATCCCGCCGAAGAAGCCCGAGACGATATTGGCCAGCCCCTGCCCCTTGGCTTCACGATGCTTGTCGCTGGGGGTGTCGGTCAGTTCATCGACGATCTGCGCGGTCAGGAACGACTCGAGCAGGCCGACGGTCATCAGCGTGACCGAGACCGGCAGAATGATCATCAGGGTCTCCAGATTCCAGGGAATGTCGGGTAGCAGGAACACCGGCAGGGCATCGGGCAGCTGGCCCTTGTCGCCGACCGTCGGCACGTCGATGCCCAGCACCAGGGACAGTCCGGTCAGAACAACGATCGCGATCAGCGGTGAAGGCACGACACGGGTCAGGCGCGGCAGGCCGTAGATGATCAGCAGCCCACCGACCACCATCGGATACACCGCGAGCGGCACATCGATCAGCTCGGGCAGCTGGGCGAGAAAGATCAGGATCGCCAGCGCGTTGACGAAGCCGGTGACCACCGAGCGGGACACGAAGCGCATCAGGTCGGCCAGACGCAGGTAGCCGGCGACGATCTGCAGCAAGCCGGTCAGCACGGTGGCGGCGAGCAGGTACTGCAGGCCGTGATCGCGGACCAGCGTGATCATCAACAGCGCCATGGCGCCGGTGGCGGCCGAGATCATGCCCGGTCGTCCGCCGGCAAACGCGATGACCACGGCAATGCAGAACGAGGCGTACAGCCCCACCTTGGGATCGACGCCGGCGATCAGCGAAAAGGCGATCGCCTCGGGGATCAGCGCCAGGGCGACCACCAGGCCGGAAAGGGCGTCGCCGCGCAGGCTGGAGAACCAGTCGCGCCGGATTCTGTGCAACAACAGCATAAACAAGGTCCTGGCCGATGCGGCACGGTGGCCGGGCAGCGGCGATTCGAGCGAAATCCGAGTCGGAATCTGCGGTGGGAAAACGGGCGCAGTGGCCTGAACGGAGCTGCGGACCGGCGTTCAGGAAGAAAGAGCGACCAAGCCGGTCATTGTAATCGAGTTCCTGGCTCATCGGCCGATCGACCCGAGTGCCGGTACGTGCGCGACAGAACGGACTCGTGCGCCGCACCGGGCGGCGAGTACCATATCCAGCCAGAGGGTCGAGGTGTCCTCGATGTGCATCCATTCAAACCGCAGGTACAGCAGGCATGAGCATTTCCGACGACCACGACGCCGACCAGCACAACGGCCGCCTGGCCCAGTTGGAATCCAAGTTGACCTTCCTGGAACACACCGTCGAGATCCTGGCCGGCGAGCTCGAAGCCCAGCAGAGCGCGACTCGGATACTGAACCGGAAACTGGAAGGACTGCAGGAACAGCTGGGCAGCCTGCAACGCGACACCGGGATCAGTGACCGACCGGACGAGCCTCCACCGCATTACTGACGGCCCTCCCGCCGATCGGGTCCGCGGCACCATTCGGGCCCCCGTCCACGGACGGCCCCGGAACGACGAGCGCAAGAACCGGCGCCGCGCCGACCCCGAGATTCGACACGAGGCCGCCGGTCAGGCCCGAAATCAGAAAATCACGCGTTTTCAGGGACTTCAGGTCATGGCTTCGCACGAAAAGTGAAAAAAAACAGCGGGATTCCTCCGCGTAGCAGCCGAATTGGTGTATAAAGTGCGGCTGAGTATGAAGTGCCCGACGGCGCCACCCCGCGGTGAGCGCCGTTTTTGCGCATTTTCCGGTTCCAGCGCGGCTGGATGTTCCCGATCGCCAGCGGCAAGGCAGTCACGGGCGATCTTGCAACGTAGCGATGCTTTTACACGAACGTACCCTTTGGACGGACAGAATCATGAGCGACCTCTCCCACTACCGCAACATCGGCATTTTCGCGCACGTCGACGCCGGCAAGACCACCTCGACCGAGCGCATCCTGAAGCTGACCGGCCGAATCCACCGCACCGGTGAGGTCCATGACGGCGCAGCGACCACCGATTTCATGGAGCAGGAGCAGGAGCGCGGCATCACGATCCAGTCCGCCGCCACGACCTGCTTCTGGAAGGACCACCGCCTGAACATCATCGACACCCCGGGGCACGTGGACTTCACCGTCGAAGTCTATCGCTCCCTGAAGGTGCTGGATGGCGGCGTCGGTGTGTTCTGCGGGTCCGGCGGGGTCGAGCCGCAGTCCGAGACCAACTGGCGCTACGCCAACGACTCGGAAGTTGCGCGCATCATCTTCGTCAACAAGCTCGACCGCATCGGCGCCGACTTCTACCGGGTCGTCGACCAGGTCAAGAACGTCCTGGCCGCCAAGCCGCTGGTGATGGTGCTCCCGATCGGCACCGAGAGCGAGTTCAAGGGTGTGGTCGATCTGCTCACCCGCAAGGCCTGGATCTGGGACGATACCGGGCTGCCGGAGAACTACGAGATCACCGATGTCCCGGCCGACATGGTCGACGATGTCGAAGCCTACCGCCAGGATCTCATCGAGACCGCGGTCGAGATGGACGACGACCTGATGATGCAGTACATGGAAGGCGACGAACCGTCCATCGACGAGATCAAGCGCTGTATCCGCGACGGCACTCGCACGCTGCAGTTCTTCCCGACCTACTGCGGTTCGGCGTTCAAGAACAAGGGCGTACAGCTGATCCTGGATGCGGTCGTCGACTACCTGCCGAGCCCCACCGAAGTGGATCCGCAGGACCTGACCGACGAAGAAGGCAACCCGACCGGTGAACACGCCGTGGTATCGGCGGAGGAACCGTTCCGCGCGCTGGCGTTCAAGATCATGGACGACCGCTTCGGCGCGCTGACCTTCGTTCGCGTCTACTCCGGCACGATCAACAAGGGCGACACCATCCTGAACTCGGCGACCGGCAAGACCGAGCGCGTCGGCCGCATGGTGGAGATGCACGCCAACGAGCGTAACGAGATCGATCGCGCGCAGGCCGGCGATATCTTCGCCTGCGTCGGCCTGAAAAACGTCCAGACCGGCCACACGCTTTGCGATCCGAAGCACCCCTGCACGCTGGAGGCCATGATCTTCCCCGAGCCGGTGATCTCGATCGCCGTGGCGCCGAAGGACAAGGCCGGCAGCGAAAAGATGGGCGTGGCCATCGGCAAGA
>CAZJSH010000116.1:0-8704 GCA_964548715.1 uncultured Halomonas sp.
GGCGCGGGCGCTGATCCGCCTGTTGGAGGGAGCTTGCTCGCGAATTGGCTCGGCCGCCCTTCGCCCGCGAGCGGCCTCCAACAGGCTTTTGGTCGGGCGCGGGCGCTGATCCGCCTGTTGGAGGGAGCTTGCTCGCGAACCGGCCGGGCCGCCCTTCGCCCGCAAGCGGCCTCCAACAGGCCTTCGGTCCGGCGCCGGCGATCGGTCCGAGTCCAGGCAACGGTCCCGGACCTCGCCGGGTCGTCGTGCGACCCGCCCGGGTTTCGGCTTCGCGCCTCGCCGCCTCGCCGAGCCTCACTGGTTCCGGGTTCGCAATGCGCCGCGGCCGCCGTCGACCGGGAAGACCTGGCCGGTGATCCAGCCGGAGTCGCTGCCGAGCAGCATGTCGGCCATGGCGGCGATATCTTCGGGCTTGCCGTAGCGGCCGAGCGGGTGCATGGCGGCCAGGCCCTTGGCCATCTGTTCGCTCGACAGCAGCTTCTGCGCGATGCCGGTGTCGGTAATGCTCGGTGCGATTGCGTTGACGCGGATGTCGGGGGCCAGCTCGGCGGCCAGGGCGCGGGTCAGGCCTTCGACGCCGCCCTTGGCCGCGCTGATCACGCTGTGGTTGGAGAAGCCCTGCTGGACAGCCACGGTGGAGAACAGCACCACGCTGCCGCCGGTCTTCTTCAGCGGTCCCTGCAGCGCCTTGACGGCCAGCGCCGCGCCGAGCGTGTTCAGGCGGAAGGTGTCGAGGAAGTCGTCGGCCGACGCCGATTTCAGGGGTTTCAGGACGATCGAGCCGGCGCAGTAGGCCAGCCCGGCGATCCCTTCGTCGGCGTCCAGGTCGCCCAGCACCGACTCGACCTGCTCGGGCTCGGTGACGTCCAGGGCCGCGGTGCGTGCGCCGGTGGTTTCGGCCAGGTCGGCCAGGGTGTCCGGGTCGCGGGCGGTCAGCACGAGCGGAACGTCGCGCTCGGCCAGCCGACGCGCCAGAACCTCGCCGATGCCGCCGCGGGCACCGATGATGACGATGGGTGCATTCATGGGAAGAAACCGATGCGGATTCGGCCCCGAGGCTAACGAGGCCGGATGAGGAAGCCGTCATTCCGGGGCCTGCCGTTCGAACCGGAACCGAGTCGGATGCGGCGGAATGTGACGGTTTTCGCGCGATCCGGCCGTCCACGGGCGCCGTCCCCGGCCTTCGCAACCCCCTGATTCTTCGTTTGTGGTGGAAGAAAGAAGTGATTTACGTCACATAATGACAAAATTTGGCACAAAACGTGTATCTACGTCACGCATGGCGGAGTACGGAAGCTTGGATCCACCCGCTCGATGAGCGGCCATTCATTCACGAAGCGAACGCTTGAGGGGGCAACCTTGGGGACGCACGACGAAACGAAAGACACGATCCTGTTCGTGGACGACTCGCGGCTGATGCGGTTCGCCGCGCACAAGGCGCTGAGGTCCCGCTACAACGTGCTGCTGGCGGTGGACGGCTGCGACGCGCTCGACGTCATGGCCCGGCACCCGGACATCAGCGCGGTGGTTACCGATCTGTCGATGTCGGGCATGGACGGCTACGAACTGATCCGCCGGATCCGACGCGCCGACGAGGTGGTCGTGCGCAAGCTGCCGATCCTGGTGGTCAGCGGTTCGGCGGGTACGGCCGAGCGCCGGAAGGCCCGCGAGGCCGGGGCCGATGACCTGATGACCAAGCCATTCCGCGACGATGCGCTGCAGCTTCGGGTCGAACGGATGCTCGGCACCGACTCGGCGGACGATGAGGTGCTGGTGCCGGTCGAGGTTCCGGCGCCGGCCAACGTCGAGCGCACCCGGAGCGGCTTCATCGGCCGGCTGCGCCAGGCCTCGAGCCTGCACCAGCGCCATGATCTTCCGCTGGCGGTGATCCGGGTCCGGATCGACGGGGCCGACGTCACCGGCGGCCGCAACGGCGGCGCGGTTCGGGACGCCGCGATGCGCCTGGTCGAAGGGGTGCTGGCGCACACGGTGCGGATCGAGGACACCGTCGGCCGGACCGGGTCGAACGAGTTCATGCTGCTGCTGCCGGCGACCAGCGAGGCCGGCGCCCGCGCGCTGCGCCTGCGGCTGCGCGAAGTGTTCGAAAGCCAGCAGTTCGCGATCCGCGGTCGGCAGGTCGAGATCGACCTGGCGCTCTGGACGCACCTGCTGAAGACCCATGTCGATGCGGTCCGGCTGATGCAGCCGCAACCCGACGATGCGGCGGCGAACGTGGTGCCGCTGGCGGCAGGCGTGACCGGCTGAGGACGCCGTGCCCGGTGCCGATGCGCGCGGGCTATTCGAACCGCAGCGCGTCGATCGGGTCGAGCTTCGAGGCCCGGCGGGCCGGGTAGTAGCCGAAGAACACCGCGATCAGCACCGCGACGCCGACCGCCCCGGCCAGCGTGATCGGGGAGAGCAGCACTGGGAATTCACCGAGCCGCGCGGCCAGCATGGTGCCGCCGATGCCCAGCAGCAGTCCGACCAGGCCGCCGATCAGGCCGAGCACGGTGGCCTCGACCAGGAACTGGGTCAGTACGTCGCGCGAGCGCGCGCCGACCGCCCGGCGAAGCCCGATCTCGCGGGTCCGCTCGGTGACCGAGACCAGCATGATGTTCATGATGCCGATGCCGCCGACCACCAGCGAGGTGGCCGAGAACGCGGCCAGCAGAAAGCCGAGCAGGCTCTCCGTGGCGTTGCGGGCGCGGATGAACTCGGCGAAGTTCGCGATCCGGAAGTCGTCTTCGGCCCCCGGCTGGATGTCGCGCCGGACGCGCATCAGGTGCTCGACGTCGGCCTCGACCTCGGCCACTTCGCGATCTTCCCAGACCTTCAGGTAGATGCGCCCGGCGTCGTCGGCGACGGCCTGCGGCGAGCGCGAGACCCGACTGCGCACGGTTTCCAGCGGCATCCAGACCACGTCGTCCTGGTCCTGGCCCCAGGAGCCGGCGCCCTTTTCCTCCAGTACGCCGACCACCGTGGCTGACGTCCGGTTGAGTCGGATCCGCTGGCCGATCGGATCGGCGCCGTCGAACAGCTCCTCGACCACGGTCGTGCCGAGCACGGCGATCTTGGCGCCGCGCCGGGCCTCGGCCTCGGTGATGCCGCGTCCCTCGGCGATTTCCCAGTCCTGGACCAGCCCGAAGTCGGCCCCGACGCCGAACAGCGACACCGGCCGATTGCGGCCGCCAACGACTGCGGTCACGCTGGCCTGGACCCGGCCCGAAGTGGCCTCGATGCCGTCGAGATCGCGCAGTGCATCGACGTCGTCGTCGGTCAGCGCGCGCTCCGAGTCGGCGCCCTGCGAGCGGCCGCCGCGCCAGCTGGCGCCGGGGCGGACCTGCAGCACGTGCGTGCCGAACTGCTCGATCTGTTCGGTCAGTTGCTTGCCGGCGCCCTGCGCGATCGACACGGCGACGATCGCAGCCGCGATGCCGATGATGATGCCGAGCATCGTCAGCAGGCTTCGCACCGAGTTGGTCCGGATCGCCTTCAGCGCGATCGCGAGGCTGGCCGACAGCTGCAGGCCGGAACGCTCGGTTCGAACGACGGCGCTCATGCCGCCTGCCTCGCTTCGTCGCTGAGCAGCCGGCCGTCCCGGAACCGCAGGATGCGACGGGCGTGCTCGGCGATTTCCTCTTCGTGCGTGACCAGCACCACGGTGACGCCCTCGTCGTTGAGCTGGCCGAACAGCTGCATGATCTCCTCGGCGGTGACCGAGTCGAGTGCGCCGGTCGGTTCGTCGGCCAGGATCATCCGAGGCCGGTTGACCAGTGCACGGGCGATCGCGACGCGCTGCTGTTGGCCGCCCGACAGCTGGGCCGGGCCGTGGTCCATGCGTTCGGCCAGCCCGACCCGCTCGAGCGCGGCCTCGGCCCGCTCGCGCTTTTCGTGCCGGTTCATCGAGGTGTACATCAGCGGGAGCTGAACGTTGTCCAGCGCGTTGGTCCGCGCCAGCAGCATGAACTGCTGGAACACGAACCCCAGCGTCTCGTTGCGCAGGCGGGCCAGGGCGTCGTCGTCGAGCGTGGCCAGGTCACGCCCGGCAATGGTCAGCCGTCCGCGGGTCGGTTGGTCCAGCGCGCCGACCAGGTTCATGAACGTGGACTTGCCGGAGCCCGAAGGGCCCATGACCGCAACGAACTCGCCGGCCTGCACGTCGACGTCGACGTCGATCAGCGCGCGGACCACGTTGCGGCCCATCGTGTAGTCCTTGCACACGCCTTCGGCGCGGATCAGCGGCGTGTCGGCGCTCACTCGTCCGGATCCGTGATGCGTACGCGGGTGACCAGGTCCATCCCGGGCTCGACGTCGCCCGAGACGATCTCGGTGTACCGGTCGTCGCTGATGCCGAGCCGGACGGCGTGGGCGGTCAGGGTGTCGTCGTCGTTGACCGTGTAGACGGTGCCGGCGCGGGTGGCTTCACGCTCGCGCTGGAGCGCCTCGACGCGATCGAGCTGTTCCGGCGTCAGGTTGCGGACCAGCACCTCACGGGTCATGCCGCGCACGCGCTCGCCGATGGTCTCGCGGTCGGCGCCGGACTGGAACAGGCCGATCATGCCGCGGAACCCCTCGCGGAGTTCTTCGCCGACGGCTTGGCGGGTCGCTTCGTCGACGCCGGCCTCGGCGAGCATTTGGGCCATCGCTTCGCCGGGGTTGCCGCGGCCCGCGCCGCCACGCGCATCGGACTCGCCGGGCGTCTCGGGCATCAGGTCCTCCGGCGGTCGGAACCGCACCGCGGCGTTGCTGGCGCGGAGCGCATCCCCGCGCCGGCCAGTCACGATGTCGATGCTGGCGGTCATGCCCGGCAGCAGTCTGCGGTCCGGGTTGCTGGCGTTGATGACCACGGTGTAGGTGACCACGTTCTGTTCTTCGTTGGGGGCAAGCCGGACCTGGCCGACCTCGGCTTCGAAGGTCTCCCCGGGAAACGCATCGACGGTGAACTCGGCCGAGGCGCCCTGGCGCACGCTGCCGATGTCGGCCTCGTCGACGCTGGCCTCGATCTGGATTTCTGTCAGGTCCTGGGCGATGGCGAACAGCACCGGGGCCTGGAAGCTGGCCGCCACGGTCGAGCCGATGTCCACGTCGCGATTGATCACCACGCCGTCGATCGGAGCGCGGATCTCGGTCCGTTCGAGATCGATCCGGGCGGCTTCCAGCGAGGCTTCGCGTTGCTGGACCGTGGCCAGCGCATTCTGGTACTGCGCCTCGGCGATCGATAGGTCGGCCTGCGCCGAAAGGAACGCGGCCTGGGCGTTGTCGAGCGCCGAGGCCGATACGCTGCCTCGCTCGACCAGGGCCTGCTGGCGCTCGAACTCGGCCCGAGCGTTGACCAGGTTGGCCCGGGCCTTTTCGATGCTGGCGGCCTGGATCGAGACGTTGGCCCGCGTCACGGCCAGGTCGGCCTCGGCTTCCTGCACGCGGCGCTCGAAGGTCTGGGGGTCGAGACGGGCCAGCAGGTCGCCGGCCTCGACCGGCGTGTTGAAATCGGCGACCAGCTCGATGACCTGGCCGGAGAGCTGGGAACCGACCTCGACGGTGTTCAGCGCCCGCACCGAGCCGACCGAGGACACGATGCGCGTGATGTCACCGCGATCGACCGCCTGGGTCGTGAATTCGACGGCGCCGGCGCCGCCACTTCGTGGCCAGAACCACCAGGCCGCGAGCAGCGCCGCGGCGATCAGGAGAACAGGAAGGAGTTTGCGCATGGTGGTCGTCGGTCCGGGGCTGGATCAGCGGTCGGGCGTGGAGCTTCCGCGACGCGCGTGAAGAACGGCAGAGTGAAACCACGGAAGTCTGTCAGGATGCGGGCGCCGATGGAAGGTGGCGAAGGTCATGGTCGGGCCCGGGCTGCGGCTCGCGGTGCACTTGGTTTATAGTCGAGCCGAAGACGGGGCCGGGCGCCCCGGTCCGCTCGCCGTTCCGGGAGCGATGGATGAACCGCGGAGCCGTGCCATGTTGAAGACGCAGGATCGCAACGACGCAGGCGGGCCCGATTCGGCGCGCGTCTTGTTCGTGGACGATTCGCGCCTGATGCGGTTCGTCGCCGAACGCTGTCTTCGAAAGCGTTTCGACGTGGTGCTCGCCGCCGACGGCGAGACGGCATGGCGGACGCTGCGCGAGGACACCACGGTCCGCGCGGTGATCACCGACCTCATGATGCCGCGCGTCGACGGCATCGAACTGATCCGCCGCATCCGTTCGGCCGCTTCGGAACGCCTGCGCGATCTGCCGGTGCTGGTGGTGACCAGTCTCGAGGAGTCCGACGGGCGAAGCGCCGCCATCGATGCCGGGGCGAACGAACTGGTGCCGAAACCGTTCACCGAAAGCGACCTGCTCGATCCGGTCACCAACTACCTGCGCCAGATCGACGAACAGGACAGCGGCGACGATTCGACGATGGCTTCGCCGAACATCGAGCGCAACCGGTCCGGTCTGCTGGCGCGGATCGAGCAGACCCTGAGCCTGCACGATCGGGTCGGCCTGCCCTGGAGCCTGGTCCACGCCCGGCTGCTCAACCGGGCCGACGTGTCGGCGCGCTACGGTAACCGCTGGGGCGAGTCGCTGATGCGCCATCTCGAACGGGCGCTGGTCCGCGAGGTGCGGATCGAGGACACGGTCGGTCGCAGCGGGCCGGACGCGTTCACGCTGGTGCTCCCGGCCACCTCGGAAGAGGGTGCGCGCATCCTCTGCAACCGCCTGCGCCGCTCGCTGCCGCGGCAGCCGGCGCGCTTCCCCAACGTCAGCATCGATCTCGACGTGGTCTTCGCGATGCAGATTCCGCGCTTCGGCGACGAAGCCGAGGCGCTGCTCGACGAAGGGCTGGGCCGGCTGGACCAGCCGCCCAACGTGACCCGCCTGCCGGACCGCTTCGGCGGCTGATTGCTGCCCCGCAATTTGCGGGCAGGCCCGCTCCCACAAGCGCGGTGTTCGAGCCATCGGGCCTGGTCCGCGCATTCGGAAGCGTTCGCACAGGGCCGATCGGTCGCGGGGGTCGCGGCGTCACGTTAGACTGCGTGACCGGTCGCTTGATGCCTGGTGTTCACCGTACGCAATGATTTCTTTCGAGCAGCTGTACGCCCGACTTCCCGAGCACGCCCGCGTGCTGCAGCCGCCGGTGCCGGTGGCTGCGCCGCGGTGGATCGCGTTCAATCGCCCGCTGGCCGAGTCGCTGGGCATGCCGGGCGAAGCGACGAACGATCTGCTCGAACTGTTCGCCGGCAATCGGGTGCCCGACGGGGCAGCGCCGCTGGCCATGGCCTACGCGGGCCACCAGTTCGGCCATTTCGTGCCTCAGCTCGGCGACGGCCGGGCATTGCTGCTCGGGGAGCTGCAGGATCGCCGAGGCCGCTGGTTCGACGTCCAGCTCAAGGGGTCGGGACCGACGCCGTTCTCGCGCGGCGGCGACGGTCGAGCGGCGCTGGGCCCGGTGATCCGCGAGTACCTCGTCAGCGAGGCCATGCATGCGCTCGGGATTCCGACGACGCGCGCGCTGGCGGCGGTGGCCACCGGCGAACACGTCCAGCGCGAGCAGCCACTGCCCGGCGGTGTGATCACGCGCGTGGCGCGCAGCCACGTGCGGGTCGGCACCTTCCAGTACTTCGCCGCGCGCGGCGACGTCGAGACCGTCGGCGCGCTGATCGACTTCTCGCTGGAGCGGCTCGGCATCGAGCCCGGCGACAACGCTGCGCTGGCCCTGTTCGACCATGCCGTGGAGGCGCAGGCCGCGCTGGTCGCGAAGTGGATGGGTGTGGGCTTCATCCACGGCGTGATGAACACCGACAATTGCGCGCTGTCGGGCGAGACCATCGACTACGGGCCGTGCGCATTCATGGACGAATTCGACCCGAAGCAGGTGTTCAGCTCGATCGACCGCCACGGCCGCTATGCCTACGCCAACCAGCCGGTCATCGCGCACTGGAACCTGGCCCGGCTGGCCGAGACCCTGCTGGCGCGGATCGATACCGACGAGAACGCCGCGATCGCTGCCGTCAATCAGCGGCTGGAAGCTTTTCCCGCCGTGTTCGAGCGCCACTGGCGCACGGTGTTCGGCGCCAAGCTCGGCCTGGCCGAGGCGGGTCCCGACGACGCCGCGTTGATCCGCGGCTTCCTCGACGCGCTGCACACCGGCAACGCCGATTTCACCCTGGCCTTCCGCCATCTCGCCGAGGCGCTGGACGGCACCACGCCGCCTGCGCTGGCCGGCCTGTTCGCCGACCGCTCGGCGCTGGATGCCTGGCTGCCGCAGTGGCGCGCCCGGGTGGCCGGGGACGGTCGATCCGAAAAGGTCGCGCGCACCGCGATGAGCGCCGTCAACCCCGACCGCATCCCGCGCAACCACCTCGTCGAACGCGCCATCCGCGCTGCCGAGGACCACGACGACTTCAGCGTGTTCGAGCAGCTGCAGCGCGCGTCGGCGAAGCCGTTCGACTACGACCATGAATTCGCCGACCTGCGCGACCCGCCGGAGGCTCAAGAGCGCGTGACGCAGACCTTCTGCGGGACCTGAGCGCCCCTTTCGCCCGGCACAGCCGGCCTCCCACAGGCCTTCGTTCGAACCCGGTGATCCTTCCGACTGTGGGAGGGCGGATTCCGCGCGAACCGGTCGGGCCACCCTTCGCCCGCAAGCGGCCTCCAACAGGCCTTCGGTCCGGCGCTGGCGATAACCCCGACTGTTGGAGGGCGCTCGCGCGCGAACCGGCCG
>CAZJSH010000117.1:0-8594 GCA_964548715.1 uncultured Halomonas sp.
GGCCTGGTGAGTTAGACTCTTGGGCACGCCTGTGTCGACGAGGCCCGCAACGGCAAGGCGACGTTCCAGAGCCTGCGGGCCGGGCGACTGCTGCAGGCCCGCGGCGGCCTGTTGGTGCTCGACGCCGACGTGCTGCTCGAGCACTCCGAATGCGTCCATCGCCTGCAGCGAACGCTGGTCAGCGGCGAACTGACCCTGGAGACGCTGGATCGCAGCGCGCCCGGCGCGTCGCTGAAGCCCGACCCGATCCCGGTGCTGGTCCAGCTGGTCCTGATCGGTTCGGCGGATGCATGGCGCGCGCTCAATCGTGCGCATCCCGAACTGGCCCGCTCGATCGATCAGGTCATCGATTTGCCCGATCGGGTCGAGCGCGACGAGGCGCACGTTCGCGCCCTGGGCGCGCTGCTGCGCTCCGAATGCGGCCGCCACGACCTGCCGGAACCGACCGTCGCAGCACTCGCACGCCTGGTCGAGGAAGCCGCCCGGCTCGACGGCCGAGGCGGCCTGTCGACCTCGATCGATCGCCTGATCGCCCGCGCCCGGGCTGCCGCGCGGATCGCACGCGAAGCCGGCGAGAAGAAGCTGGATGCCGAGCACGTCAACGCCGCCATCGAACAGGCGACCGTCACGACGACCCGCCTGGTCGGGAGCGCATCGGGCGTCGGGCCCGGTCGATTTCCCGGCAGCCAGGACCTGCCGGGCCAGACCTGGACCGTCGCGCTGCGCGACGACGGCGCGCGCGGCACCGGCCGACTGATCCGGATCCAGGCCGCGGTCGTCGCCGCCGACGACACCCGGATATCGGTTCCGGCCGAAGCCAGCGATCGGCCAGAGCGGTTGGAAGCAATGATCGCCAGCCTGCTGGGACTGGAGCGCGCCCCCCGGCTGCGCGCGGTCATCGACAGCCATGCCCCCGATGCCCAGGACCATGCCCCACCTCCCGGGGACGGCTTCGCGCTTGCCGCGATCTGCGCGCTGCTCAGTCGGTTGACCGGCGACGGTCTTCGCCAAGACGTCGCGCTGATCGGCCGGGTCGACCTGCTGGGCCGGATCCTCCCGGTCGACGGACTCAACGCGCGCATCGAGAGCCTGTTCGAACTCACCCGACTCGACGAGCGCGGCGTTGCGCCGGTCGTCGTCATTCCGGCCGCCCAGCGCGACGAATTGATGCTGAGCCCCGGACTGGTGCAGGCCGCGACCGGCGAACGCTTCCAGCTCCAGGCGATCGGCACGGTCGGCCAGGCGCTGGACCTGCTGACCGGACAGCATCCAGGCAAGGCACTGGACGGCCGATTCCCGGACGGTTCGATGTTTGCCCGGGCTCGCCAGCGGCTGCTCGACTGACGGCATGCCGCGATCGGGCGCGCGGCGGAGGACGCCCGTTCCCGGATCGGCGCACCCTCTTGCCCCGCCCCGTCCAATCGCCGTATAATGGCGCGCTTGATTCATGGTGATCGGGGCTTTTGCACAAAGCCCGCCTTCGGACACACACTGGATTCGGCCCTGAGCCGACCGCCGAGGGGGTTTTCTGGAAAAGCCCGGTCGCCGTTCGAATGCACTCGCGAAACAACCCTCGCGACTGCAACCACCGACTGCAACCACCGATTGCAACAAGAAGTAATCGCAGTCAATTGCATCTGGAGTTGAGACGAAATGTCTTTGAGCGCAGAACAGAAACAGCAGATCGTTTCGGAATATCAGCTGTCGAGTGGCGATACCGGGTCGCCGGAAGTACAGATCGCGCTGCTGACCGCACGCATCAAGCACCTGACCGGTCACTTCCAGGACCACAAGGGTGATCACCATTCCCGCCGCGGGCTGATCAAACTGGTCAACCAGCGCCGCTCCCTGCTCGACTACGTCCGCAACAAGGACGTCCAGCGGTATCGCGACATCGTCCAGCGCCTCGGCCTGCGCCGTTAAGCGCTGCCCGCGACGCATGTGATTTCACGAAGCACCGGTTGTTGCTGATCAACGACCGGTGCTTCGTCGTATCCGGAGTTCGAGTTCGCGCGCGTCGCCGTACCGGCACCCGGATCGAAACCCTTGAGTGTCCCCTTCCGTCCCTTGGAGTAATTCGCAGTGTTCAACAAAGTCACGAAATCCTTCCAGTACGGTGAACACACCGTAACGCTGGAAACCGGCCACCTGGCTCGCCAGGCCACAGGCGCCGTGCTCGTCTCGATGGGCGGCACCGTCGTCCTCGTCACCGCAGTCGCCCGCCCCGAAGCCAAGCCCAATCAGCACTTCTTCCCGCTGACGGTCAATTACCAGGAGAAGTTCTACGCCGCGGGCAAGATTCCCGGCGGCTTCTTCAAGCGTGAAGGCCGTCCGACCGAGAAGGAAACGCTGACCTCGCGCCTGATCGACCGTCCGCTCCGTCCGCTGTTTCCGAAGGGCTTTCTGAACGAAGTTCAGGTGATCGCGACCGTCATGTCGCTGAACCCGGAAGTCGACGGCGACATCGCCGCGCTGATCGGCGCTTCGGCCGCTCTGGCCATCTCGGGCGCCCCGTTCCAGGGCCCGATCGGTGCCGCTCGCGTCGGCTTCGTCGACGGCGACTACGTGCTCAACCCCACCGCGTCGCAGCTCGAGGAATCGCGCCTGGACCTGGTGGTTGCCGGCACCGACAAGGCCGTCCTGATGGTCGAATCCGAAGCCGACCTGCTGTCCGAAGACGAGATGCTCGGTGCGGTGACCTTCGGCCACGACCACCTGCAGGAAGCGATCCAGGCCATCAACGAACTGGTCGCCGAAGCCGGCAAGCCCAAGTGGGACTGGCAGGCGCCGGCCAAGCCGGAAGGCCTGGACGAAAAGGTCCGCGAACTGGGCCAGAGCGGCCTCGAAGCCGCCTATCAGCACACCGACAAGATGCAGCGCCACGAAGCCATCGGCGAAGTGCGCGCCAAGGTCGTCGATGCACTGTGCCCGGAAGGCGAGGAATCGCAGTGGTCGATCGACGACGTCAAGTCAGCGTTCGGGGCGCTGGAGAAGTCCTATGTCCGAGGCGAGATCATCAACGGCAAGCCGCGAATCGACGGCCGCGACCTGACCACGGTGCGCCCGATCGATGTCCAGGTCGGCGCCCTGCCCCGAACCCACGGTTCGGCGATCTTCACCCGCGGTGAAACGCAGGCCATGGTCGTCGCAACACTCGGCACCGGTCGTGACGCACAGCTGATCGACGCGATTGAAGGGGAGTACAAGGACCCCTTCATGCTGCACTACAACTTCCCGCCGTTCTGCGTCGGTGAAACCAACCATATGCTGGCGCCGAAGCGCCGCGAGATCGGCCACGGCCGCCTCGCACGCCGCGGCGTGATGGCGGTCGTTCCGAAGCCGGAAGAATTTCCGTACGTGCTGCGCGTGGTCTCCGAGATCACCGAGTCGAACGGCTCGAGCTCGATGGCGTCGGTCTGCGGCACCTCGCTGGCCCTGATGGATGCAGGCGTTCCGGTCAAGGCGCCGGTCGCGGGCATCGCGATGGGCCTGATCAAGGAAGGCGACAAGTTCGCGGTCCTGACCGACATCCTCGGCGACGAGGATCACCTCGGCGACATGGACTTCAAGGTCGCAGGTTCCGCCGAGGGCGTCACCGCCCTGCAGATGGACATCAAGATCGACGGCATCACCCGCGAGATCATGCATGCCGCGCTGGAGCAGGCCAAGAACGGCCGGCTGCACATCCTGGGCGAGATGAACAAGGTGCTTGACAAGCCGCGCGAAGAAATGAGCGAGTACGCACCGCGCCTGTTCACGATGAAGGTGCACCCGGACAAGATCCGCGACGTGATCGGCAAGGGCGGTTCGACCATTCGCCAGATCACCGAGGAGACCGGCACCCAGATCGACATCGCCGACGACGGCACGATCACCATCGCCTCGGCCAACAAGGACGCCGCGGACGAGGCGCGCCGCCGGATCGAGCAGATCACGGCCGATGTCGAAGTCGGCACGATCTATGAGGGCACGGTACAGAAGATCATGAACTTCGGCGCCTTCGTCCAGATCCTGCCGGGCAAGGACGGACTGGTCCACATCTCGCAGATCTCCGATCAGCGCGTAGAAAACGTGACAGACGAACTTTCCGAAGGTCAGAAGGTCAAGGTCAAGGTCCTCGAAGTCGACAAGCAGGGCCGCATCCGGCTCAGCATGAAGGACATCGACCAGGGCTGATCCGCCCTCGGACCGAGACCATCGTTCCGGCCCGGGGCGCCCCGCGCCCCGGGCCTTTTCATTTCCGGACTCTCGAATCATGACCAAGACTCTTTCCGTCCCGATCTCGCCGGGCGAACTTCTCGACAAGATTTCCATTCTCGAGATCAAGTCCGAGCGCATCGCCGATCCGAACAAGCGCCACAATGTCGAGCGCGAGCTCGATCTGCTGACCGGCCTGTGGCACGCCACCTCGCTGGAAACCGCCGATGTCACCGCCCAACGCGCCGAACTGAAGCGCATCAACGAATCGTTGTGGGACACCGAGGACGCCATCCGCGACTGCGAACGCAACGATGACTTCGGCGACCGCTTCGTCGAGCTGGCTCGCGCCGTCTATCGCACCAACGACCGACGTGCCGAGATCAAGCGCGAAATCAACCACCTGCTCGGATCCAACATCATCGAAGAAAAGAGCTACGCGGCATACTGAACCTCCCCGGAGTGCAGTGGAACGGCATCGCGCCGGGCTCGGCGAAGATCGCGGCTGATCAGTCGAACTCGACGCCGAGCCCGATCATGTAGCGGATGTCCTCGTTCTCCGCGCCCTCCGCCGGGTCCGTTTCGTAGTCGTAGTCGAACTGGGTGTTGAAGTAGATATCGGCCCAGACGTCCCAACGGAAGCCGGTCGAGGTCTGGATCAGCGTAGTATTGCGGCCGCTGATGTAATGCCAGACTGCGTGGCGGTGAAAGAACTCCAGGTCGCCGCTCAGCAGTTCCTGCCGATAGTCGGTGTTCCAGCGCGCCGCCAGCGACTGACTCGTTCGGTCGCCCAGCTCTTCGTCGATCCCGACGGCCGACAGCGAAACCTCGAAACGCCGATCTGCATCGTCGAAGAACTGGTAGCCCAGCCCCCCGCCGGCGCTGATCCGTCGGTCGAGGTCGCGCACCGGGTCCCTTTCGCCGCCGACGCCGGCCCGAAGGAACCAGTAGTCGGACATGAACCAGCTGTAGACATAGTTCGCCCGCGTGCGGTCCTGCGACGTGACACCGTCACGGGAGGCCTGGTCGACCCGTACATCGACCTCGTGCCGATGTCGAGCGTTCTCCATCCGTCCGTAGCCCTGCCAGCTGAACTGGTTATCGTCCGAGTTGCCCGAACTGCCATTCAACGACAGGTCGGTGCGCACGGTCCAGTCCCAGCCCTCGGTGATCTCTTCGAGCTCCTCGATCTCGGTCAACGCAATCGATCGGCGCCCCTCGCCGGTAACAAGCACCGCGCGGCCCGGTCCATCCGCCTCCAGCCATCCGATGATCTTGCGCTCGCGATCGAGTTCGAACTCGAATTTGCGATCCGACACGATCCGCTCGATGGCCGAGAGCTCGATCGGAAACTCGTCGGCATAGGCCGGCTCGATCAGCAACTCACCGTCCCAGATTCGCTGGATCTCACCGGTGATGCGGTCACCGTTCTTCAAGAAGACCTGGTCCTCGGCGAACAGGTCGGTCGTCGGAAAAAGGGCGGCAAACAGCAGCACCAGACGCGCTGCCGCATGGTGTCGGGAGGTAAAAGACATGAAAACTCCTGTGAGGTGCGTCGCATCGCGGCGACGCGGTGGCGCGCCAGAGCCGCGGCCCCGGCTTGGCGGGATCAGTCGAGATCGAGCTGGGTCTGGCGCCGGTTGGCCATGAACCTGCGGATGCGTTCCATCGCGTTGTCGAAACGGCGCTCCAGGGCCGCCAGGTCGCTGCGGTTGTCGACCGATCGATCGATGTACACCAGTTCGCGATCGTCGAGCATCACGACCATGCGCGCCTCGAGTTCATCGTGCGCCTCGAACAGGTCGCGCCGGGCACGATCAGCTGCCGGACGCCGCTGACCTCGCGTACCACGCTGATGTTGTAGATGCGGTCCTTGTAGGCGATGGACTTCTGCGCAGTCATCACCTTGGTACTACCGCATCCGGCAAGGGTAGCCAGGAGGCCCAGCGAAAGCAGCACGATTGTCAGCGTGCGCAGCCGACAGACGGAAGGATTGGAGTTCGGCATGATCTTCGATTTCCAACACATCAGTCTCGAGTATAGAATTCGGGTGCCCGAACGGCTAGTCCTGCTCGCCCAGTTTGGGTGCACTTGTACTGCAGATTCGTGTCCTCGAGGCGTCACGCCCGCAACGCGCGGGCCTGCCCATCAATCAATCGGCGCCCCTGTCCTTCCCCGAAATGGCTCGCCTGAATGGACACCCTGCTCGTGCAGCGCCGAGCCCCGTAGCCACATTACGACAAACGGCTTCGAATGTTCACGGGACCCGCAGGGCTCGACCGACGAAATCCGATCGAAGAAAACCGTGCGCCCGGCGTCTATGGTGACAAGACCACGCCTGAAATCGGAGATCGACCATGAAGCACGGACTGCGCATGCTGACCGCCATCGTATTCCTGACATCGCTCGCAGCCTGTTCGAACGAACCGTCACCTGGCACGAACAGCACCGATGCAGCGCTGGAGTTGAAGGTCTACTCCGCCGGAGAGCGGGACAGCGCCGATCTCGCCCGCCTGCTGCGCCGCCTGCTGGAGGGGCCGGCGATGGAAGGCACGGCCGAGCAATTGATGCTGGGGCGGGTCCAGCAGCTTCCCAGCGGCGGGATCGCGGTGCTGGCGCCGGCCTCGGTCCATCGCGATCTCGATCGCCTGATCGAACGCGAACTCGAGCACGAATCCACGGCGGCCAGCGCTGCGCTCCGCTACTGGCTCGTGCGCGCGACCAGCGCCGATGCCAAGGAAATTCCGCGCCGGCTCGACGCGATCCGGACCGCGCTCGACGAGCTGACCGAGGAGATGGGACCGCTCCGGTTCGACCTGGTCGAGCAGCTGCGGCAGCACACCGAGGTTCGCGGCGAGTCTTCCCAGGTCATGGGCAGCGCCCTGAATGTCAACTCGACACTGAAAATGATCGACGACGGGCGAATCTCGGCGGACGTCAGGATGAGAGCACTGGACACCCGAGCCTCGTTCGATACGACCGCGACCCTGACCGACGGCCAGACCGTCCTTCTGGCGCAGACCGGTAGCGACGAGGCGGATGCCCTGCTCCTGTTCGTGATTCGGCTGGACCTGGACTGACGCTGCAGCGACTTCTTCGTCATGCTGGACCGGGCAGACTTCGAGGCGCTGTACCTTGAGTGCGAAGGGCCGTTCTACAACATCGCCCTCCGATGGACCTGGAACGCGGCTGCGGCACAGGAGATCGTCCAGGAGACCTTCCTTCGGCTCTGGTCGCGGCGGCTGGTCATCCGCCGCGACCGCGCCGGCGCCTATGCCTATCGATGCCTGTTGAATCTCTGTCACGATCACGCGCGAGCGCGAAGGCGCAGTCCGGAAATGACACACCGCGAGCCCGTGGATCGGAGCGGCCGGAGCGCGGAAGCGACGGTACTGTTCGCGCAACTGCGACGCGCCCTCGACAGCCTGTCGGACGAACAGCGTGACGTCGTTCTGCTGTCGGAGTTCGCCGGATTGAAGCAGCGCGAGATCGCCGACCTGCTGCGCATCGCACCGGGCACGGTGGCCTCGCGCAAGAACGCAGCACTGAACATACTGAGGAGAAGGCTGTCATGAACGACCCTTCCTGGCTCGGACCCCGGCTGCAACCGCCGGCCGACGGCCTGGACACGCTGCGTCGGCGGATCCGGCAGCGTCGGACCCGCGGCCTTCGAGTCGCGCTTCTCGGCGCCGTGATCGTCGGCGCGACGCTGGTGCTCACGCCGCCGAGCGGACCACCGGACCCATCGCCCGGCTCTCAGCCGACGGTTCGCGTCACCAATGGCGCGGCCATCGAATTGCACTCTTCGCAGCCGGACGTCGCGCTCTTCCTGATCGCGAGCCTGGACCAGACCGACAACGCCGAGACTGCCGACTCCGCGGCGCCCTGATCTCGGGTCGGCAGGTCCGATCGATTGCGCTTCAGCGCATCGCCCGCCACGCGATCAGCGCACTGAAGGCGAAGCCGATCATTGCCGGCACCGAGTGTCCTTCGAGGAACGGGCCGACCTCGTTGGCGGCCAGCAGGGAGGATGCGACCAGCAGACCGGCGGTGAGGACGGCGCCCGGCGTACGCCGGTTGTGCGTGGTCACACGATCGGCGATCGCTTCCAGGTCGCGGCTGTCGAGTTCGGCGCGGATGCGGCCGCGCGCGGCGAACTTCAGCGCCTCGTGGATCAGGTTCGGAATCTCCGGACCGCGCGCGACCCAGGACGGCAGCTCGCGGCCGACCTTGCGCGCGGTGCGCCGGAAACCGTAGCGTTCGCGGAAAATCGATTCCAGTTCGGGCTTGGCGACCTCCCAGATATTGATCTTCGGGTACAGGTCGCGGCCCATGCCCTCGATGTTCAGCAGCGTCTTCTGCAGCATGATCAGCTGCGGCTGCAGGGTCAGCTTGAA
>CAZJSH010000118.1:0-8503 GCA_964548715.1 uncultured Halomonas sp.
GACGATGGTCGCGTCCGAGGCGGGCGTGCCGCGGTTCCAGATTCGGACCGTTCGCGGATAGCCGGAATCGGTCACCTGGTCCTCGGTGAAGGCCGGGCCGTAGAACACGGAATTTCGGTCGCGCCAGCTGATCCCGCTCTTCGATTCCTCCAGCGCGAATCCACCGTCGACGAACTGGCGGGTTTCCATGTCCCATTCGCGGGTCACGGACGCATCGGCACCGCCGATCGAGAGTGAAACCAGGCAGCGGTCGTAGTCCGGATAGCGGCAATTGGCGCCCGCCCAGACCCAGTTCTCGCCTTCCTGCTCCGCCAGCGCGTCGAGATCCAGCAGAACGTCCCAGTCCGGATCGCCGCTCCGGTAGTCCTCGACCGAGGTCCGCCGCCAGAGGCCTCGCACGTGCTCAGCGTCGCGCCAGAAGTTGTAGATCATTCCACCCTGCAGCGAGGGATAGGCGATGCGATCCTCGGAGGTCAGGATCTCGAGTGCCCGTTCCTCGATCGGTACGAACAGCGGATGGGCTTCGAGCTCGGCCACCGCGAGCTCGTTCTGGCCGCGCGCCCAGGCCAGCGCGTTCGGGCCTTCGACCTCTTCGAGCCAGAGATACGGGTCATCGGGAGCTTCGGTCTGGGCCATCAGGTTCGCGCCGGCGCTCAAGCCGGCCAACAGCAGGGCGAGGATGTAGTGTTTCATGTTCGAGTCCATCAGCGGTGGTCAAGCGGAGCATTCTGCGGCGTTCCGGTGAACGGGACACGTGCCATTGGTTGGTGTGGAACACGGCATCGGGGCGTGAAACGAAATCGGAGTGAAAAATACCGCGACAAGCGCCGGGCGTGGAACCACTCTCCCTACACCGTGGAACCGTTGGTTCCCGATCTCGAGTCGCCGGGACGGGTTGAAACCCCGGGGGCGCGGTGGAAGGTCTTTGCTCGTGGCGCGGGGCGAAAAGCGTTCCGCGTTGCGTTCACTCAAACAGAATCAGGAGGACTCGAATGAGACTCCAGAACCGAATTCTCGCAACCGCGATCACTGCCTCCATGTCTGCACCTGTCGCGCTGCAGGCCGGCGAAGACTGGAACGAGCACGGCAGCATGACCGACACGAAGACCAGGACCTCCGCGTCCGAATCGAACGGCGAATCGATGGACCGCTACGGTGACCACCAGACTTCGCCCTACGGCGCGCCGGACGACAGCTGGATTTCGATCAGCGGCACCGTGGGCGATGTCGACCGAAACGAATTCGAACTCCAGTACGGCGACGGCAGCGTGACTGTCGAAATGGCAGACGGCGACCGCGATGCCGATGCCTACAAGCTCTTGCAAGGCGACAAGGTTCGAGTTATGGGCCGGGTCGACGACGACTTCCTCGAAACAACCACCATCGACGCGATGAGCGTGCAGGTCGACAAGCTCGATACGACCTTCTACGCCGACGAAGCCACCGAGCGCCGAATGAACCAGGGCATGACCCAGCCGATTACCACGTCGGAGACAATCGTCAACGGTCGCGTCATCACGGTCGGCGCCGATGATTTCGTCATCGATACCGGGATGAGCAATCTCACCGTCGACGTCGATAATCTGGCGGCCGATCCACTGGATGACCAGGGATTCCTGCAGATCGACACCGGTGACCGAGTCAGCGTGACGGGCGACATGACGCCGGCCTTCTTCGAGCGCCGCCAGCTCGACGCCGACGTCGTGGTCGAACTCAGCAGCTGACCCGGCAACTGATCGTTTCCGGGCCCCGGTACCGCACTCGTCACGAGTGATCGGAACGGATCGCCACGTTCGGAATCGCGATCGACCCCGGCCTTCGCGGCCGGGGTTTTCATGCACGACTCGCGGTCACCACTGCGCGCAGCGGGGGCGAATGGCCCTCGACGGTGGTCCGGCCGTCTTCGGCCAGCGCGTGGGCAAGGGAATGGAACGGCATCCAGGCGGTCGGTCGCTGTTCGTCGACCGTCGTCCAGGTCCGGTCCCGCACCTCGATGCTCGAATATCCCGAACGCTCCAGCCAGTGCTCGAGCCGCCGGATGGTGGGCAGGCGGTGGACGTTGCGCATGTTGGCGTAGCGGTCGGGTGGATCGAACTCGCCGTCACCAGAGCCGGGGAGGATCAGCGTCTCGAGCACCAGCGTGCCGCCGGGGACGAGCTGCGAGTGGATCCGGTCGAGGTGTTCGAGCGGATCGCGGCGGTGGTACAACACCCCCATCGAGAACACCGCGTCGAACGCGCCGACGATCGGCAGGTCCTCGAATCGCAACGGCAGGAAGTCCAGCGGCGCCGGCCCGGCCAACCGGGCGATCGCGCGATGTTGCATCCAGAACACCAGGGTCGGGTCGCAGACCGTGACGCTGGCGGCGCCGGCGGCGAGCATCCGCCAGGCGAAGTAGCCGTTGCCGCCGCCGATGTCGAGCACATGCCGCCCGGCCAGTTCGACCTGCGGTGCGACGCGACCCCATTTCCAGTCCGAGCGCCACTCGGTGTCGATGTCCACTCCGGCCAGTCGGAGCGGCCCCTTCCGCCACGGGACCAGGCCCCGCAGCGCTTCGGCCGCCGGGCCGGGGTCGGCCAGCGGCCCCCCGGCCACCAGCACGCCGTCGTCGATCCGCCAGCCGTGGGCGGCATTCGACAATGCGTCGAGCGCGGCCTGCCACTCGGCCAGGCGGCCGTGCCGCCCGGGGCGCGTGGCGTCGGCCACCGCCGCGTCGAGTTCCGCCGCATGTGCGGCGCCGAAGCGTTCGATGCGGACGTTGCCGTTCATCCGGTCGCGCGGCGCCGGGTCGGTTCGGGGCATACAATCATCGGAGGTTCGTAACGCCGGGACCGCACCCGGCCTTCCATGCATGGCTCGAGACGAAATCTACCGCACCGGGGACGACGATCGGCCCGCGGCGCCCTTCGAATTTTCCGAGGCCGTAGTCAAGGTCTTTCCCGACATGATCGAGCGCTCGGTGCCGGGCTACCGCCTGCTGCTGGACCTGACCCCGCTGCTGGTGCGGCGCGCGGTGCAGCCGGGCAGCCGCATCTACGATCTCGGCTGTTCGCTGGGCGCGGCCACGCTGGCGGCGCGTCGCGCGGTGCAGGTCGACGACGTCGACATCGTCGCCGTGGACCGCGCCCCCGACATGGTGGCGCGCTGTCGCGAGCTGATTGCCGCCGACAACTCCCGCGTCCCGGTCGAGGTCCTGGAGGCCGACCTGCTCGAGGTGCCGATCGAGAACGCGTCGGTGGTGCTGGTCTACTTCACGCTGCAGTTCGTGCCGGTGGCTCGGCGCGATGCGCTGATCCGCCGCATCCACGCCGGCCTGCGTCCCGGCGGGGTGCTGGTGCTGGCCGAGAAGCTGGCGTTCGAGCCGCCGGCCCGCCAGGCCTGGCTGAACACCCACCACCACGACTTCAAGCGCAGCCAGGGCTATTCCGACCTGGAAATCGCGCGCAAGCGCCAGGCGCTGGAGAACGTGCTGGTCCCGGAAACACGCGAGCGGCACCACGCGCGACTCGAAACCGCAGGATTCGAGACCGTCGTCGACTGGTTCCAGTGCTTCAATTTCGGGGCCATCGCGGCCGTCAGGGGATCCCGATGAGCGAGCACCAGACCGCCGGCCGGGAACCGGACGATCCGGAAGGCCTCGATCCGAAGGAGCTCGACCGGATCGAGCGGCTGCGCGACCGTACCGACGAGATCGAACTGATCATCTCCGGTCTGACCACCGTGGCGTTGTTCACGCTGCCCGGCATGCTGTTCGAGACCTTCAGCCAGCGCTTCTCGCACCAGTCCTTCGCCGGTTCGCAGATCGTGGACATCCTGCTGGTGATCCTGCCCGGCCTGTTCTATGCGCTGGGGGGCTGCTTTGCCGTGCACCTGATGATCCGCGCCTACTGGGCCGGGCTGGTAGGACTGAGGTCGGTGTATCCCGGCGGCATCGTCTGGAAGCGCGTGCCCGGCGTGGGCCGGATGACCCGGGAACATTACCGCAGCAACCTGCCGGACCTGCGCCGCGCGATCGCGTCGGCCGATCACGCGGCGTCCGCCCTGTTCTCGGTGATCAGCATGATCGCGCTGGGCATCCTGTGGGTTTCCGTGCTGATGCTTGGGATCCTGCTGGCCGGCCAGGCACTCGGCGAACTGGTCGATCAGCCCGAGCGCTTGAGCGAGATCTCGCTCTGGATCATGCTTTCGGCCTTCATCGGCGGCCCCGGCCTGCTCTGGCTCCTGGATGCGGTGCTCGGCGAGCGCGTCCCCGGCCTGGCCGAACGGCCCTTCTTCCGCAGCACCGTTCGCGCGCTGATCCGGTTCAATGCATGGATCTGGCCGCAGCGGCTGATCCTGCCGGTCCAGTTGACGCTACAGACCAACACGCGGCCGTTCCTGTTCACGCTGCTGACCGCCGCCGGCTCGATCTTCATCGTGACGCTGGGCTTCGTGCGCTACGAGGCCTGGACCTCGTTCACGCTGTCCGACCAGTTCCGGTATCTCGGCGACGAGGCGATCGAGGGCGGCATCGACAGCGCGCACTACGAAAGCCTGCGCGGCGCGCCGGACCGGCTGCGCCCCGTGCCGACGATCGACGGCTTCGAGCAGCGAAGCGCCTTCGTCCGCGTCTTTCTGCCCTACTATCCGATGCGCGACAACCCGGTGCTCGACGATCGGTGTCCGGTCGAACTCGATCCGGTGGACTGCCTCCGTGGCCTCTGGACCCTCAGGCTCGGGAATCTGCAGACGGCGCCCGCGACGTTGCTGCCGACCGAGCGGCGCGATCTGAATCAGCGTGGTCTGACCGGCGTGCTGCCGCTGACCGGATTGACGCCGGGACTGCATGTGCTCGAAGTCGAATGGAATGCGTCCGACGACCCGGACGCATCGAGAACCTACCGGATTCCGTTCTTGTTCTCTCCCGACCAGGAGCTCGGCGCGCGGGACGTCGAGTCGGCCGGCGGGTCGGACGTCCGCTTCTGACCCGCGCCGAGCCGCGCCGCCGAAAGACAGGACTCAGCCGCCCGCGTCGAGCAGCGTGCGCACCGCCGGCGCGATCCGTTCGGCCAGGTCGATTCGTGCTTCCTGCGCATCGACCGAATCGGTGCAGACCACGGTCTCGATCCCGGCCGCGGCCAGCGTGTCGCGGGCCCGCTCACCGAACAGGCCGTGAACCACGGCGCAGGCCGGGATCGGCAGCCCGGCCTCGGCCAGCACGCGCGCGGCGTCGGCCAGCGTCGCACCGGAAGACAGGATGTCGTCGACCAGCACCGGGTGATGCCCGTCGAGGCCGTCGAGATCGGGCGCCTCGATGCGGACATCGTGGTCGCCGAAGCGCTGTTTGCTCATGACTCTCCATGGAAGGCCGCGCGCTTCGGCCACCGCCCGCACCCACTGCCCGCTTTCTTCGTCCGGACCGACGACCAGCGGACGATCGACAGTCGCGGTGATCCATTCGGCCAGCGCCGGCGCGGCGGCGACAACCTCGCTGGGAATCGTGTAGACCGCATCGAGTGTGGGATAACGATGCAGGTGCGGGTCGACGGTGACCAGCCCGTCGAAGGTTGCCGAAATCCGCTTCGCGAAGCTGACCGAGGTCAGCGCCTCGCCCGGGTCGAAGCGGTGATCCTGGCGCATGTACGGCAGGTACGGCGCAACCAGCACCACTCGACGCGCGCCGAGGTCGCGCGCGAGGTCGGCGGCGAACAGCAGGCGCGGAATCTTCGGGTCGGGACGATCCAGCGTGGCGACCAGGACCGCGTCGCGGTCGGCGAGGTCGGCGTCGATGCGCAGGAAACTTTCGCCGTCGGGAAAGCGGCGGTAGACCAGGCCGATGCGCTCGGCCTGCATTGCGTGGGCAAGGCGGTTCGCGCGGGCCTCGTTGCCGGGCAGCGCGATCACTACGGCACGGTTCATGCGTCGGTCTCCAGCGCGATGATGTCACCATTGTTGCCGGCGAACTCGCGGGCGTAGCCGAGCTCGCCGTCGGTCTCGGCGTGGATGGTGTAGAGCGGATCGCCGCTATTCACCTCGTCGTCGAGGTGCACGTGCAGTTCGATTCCGGCCGCCGGGGCGCCGGGGGCGCCGGCCAGCTTGGCCACCTGGGCCAGGCGGCGATTGTCGATGTGCTCGACCCGGCCGGAGTGCGGCGCGCAGACCGCCTCGCTGCGCTCGGCCACAGGCGGCTCGCGAAGGCCGCCCTGGGCTTCGCAGATGGCCTGGAAGCGTTGCCAGGCACGACCGGAATCCAGGGTGTGCTCGGCCAGCGCGGTGCCCTGCCCGGCTGGGGCCCGCTGGCCGGCTTCGAGCAGCATGCCGGCCAGCCGGACGGCCCGCTGCCGCAGGTCGGCCGGAGCGTTGTCGTGGTTCTGGAACACGGCCAGAACGTCGTGGGCTTCGAGCGCCGGGCCGATGCCGCGGCCGACTGGTTGGCGCCCGTCGGAGATCACGATGTCGGTGGACATGCCGAAGCGTTCGGCGGTGGTGCACAGCCGGCGGGCGAGCTGCTCGGCTTCTTCGCGGCTGCGGATCTTGGCCGTGCTGCCGACCGGCAGATCGAGCACCACGTGTGTGGAGCCGGCCGCGACCTTCTTCGACAACACGGAGGCGACCAGCTGGGCCTCGGCATCCAGGTCCATGACCTTGGCCACCCGGATCAGCAGGTCGTCGACCGGGCTCAGGCCCACCGACCCACCCCAGACCACGCAGCCGCCGGTGCGCTCGACGACGCGCTGCATGTGGCCGAGACTGAGGCTGACCGGCGCCAGCGTTTCCATCGTGTCGGCGGTCCCGGCCGGCGAGGTGATCGCCCGCGACGAGGTCTTCGGGATGACCAGGTCGTTGGCCGCAACGATGGCGACGACCAGCGGCGTGGTGCGGTTGCCGGGCAGGCCGCCGACGCAGTGCTTGTCCATGCGCATCGGCATATCCCAGCGCAATCGCTCGCCGACGTTGACCATGGCGTCGGTCAGCCCGTAGAGCTCGTCGTCGTCGAGCGTGCGGGCCGCGATCGCCGTCAGCAGCATCGCCAGCTGGATGTCGTCGTAGCGGCCGCGCACGATGTCGCGCATGATTTCGTCGAACTCGCCGGCCCGGAGCTTCCGGCCGTGGACCTTGCCGCGCACGCTGGATATCGATCGCAGCGGATGCGGGTGGGCGACATGCACCTGCTGGCCGTCACGCACCTGCAGCACTTTCCAGGCGGCCGTCGACAGGCCGATCTCGTCGGGTGCCAGCAGTTCCGATCCGGTTTGGTACAGCGTGGCGACCACGCTCTGCTGCGGGCTGTCGACGCGAACGCGGGCGTGTGAGACGAAGCCCTCGGCGCGGCAGACCGGGGAGTCCTTGCGCAGCACGATCAGGGGCCGGTCGCGGGTGTCGAGATCGAGGCAGCGAACGCGGAGGTTGTTGCTGCGCTCGTGCGGGTCTGGGTCGTTCATCGCCGGTCCAGCATCACCGTTTCGCCATGGTCCGGCACCGTCGCCGGCCAGCCCAGCCGCTCCTCGATGGTCTGGCGGAATGCATCTGCGGCCTCGGCCTCGCCGTGAACCACGTAGACCTGCTTCGGTGGCCGCGGCGTCTGCTCCAGCCAGGCGAGCAGCTCGTTGCGGTCGGCGTGGGCCGACAGCATGTCGAGGTTGTGCACGTCGGCTTTCACGTCCCAGTACTGCCCGTGGATCTTGATCGATTCGGCGCCGGCGATCATCTTCGCGCCACGCGTGCCGCCGGCCTGGTAGCCGGCGAACAGGATGGTGTTCTGCGAATTGGGCGCATAGACCTTCAGGTGGTGCAGCACCCGCCCGCCGGTCGCCATGCCGGAACCGGCGATGATGATCTTCGGCATCGGGTCGGCGTCCAGCGCCTTGGATTCCTCGACGTCGCGCACGTAGCGCGGCAGGCTGCACGCCGCCCGTGCCTGCTCTGGCGTCAATCGATGGTCGTCGGGGTGATCGACGAACGCTTCGGTCGCCGCGATCGCGAGCGGGCTGTCGAGAAACACCGGGACGTGCGGAATCCGGCCGTCTCGCATCAGTTTCTCGAGGTAATAGAGCAGCAGCTGGGTGCGCCCGACCGCGAACGCCGGCACGATGACCGAGCCGCCACGGCCCACCGTTTCGCGGACAATGCCGGCCAGCGTATCCTCGGCCGATCCGTTGTTGCGGTCGCGGTTGCCGTAGGTGGATTCGATCATCAACACGTCGCATTCGGGCGGTGCTTCGGGCGGCGGAATCGTCGGGTTACTGCCGTGGCCGAGGTCGCCGCTGAACAGCACGCGCACGCCGCCGAGCTCGAACAGGACGCTGGCCGCGCCGAGAATGTGTCCGGCCCGGCTGAACCGGGCGGTGATGCCGGGCGCAGGCTCGAAGACATGATGGAACGGCTGGTCGCGGAATCGGTACAGGCAGTGCTCGGCGTCGGCGCGGGTGTACAGCGGCCGGGCCGGCTGGTGTTTCGAAAAGCCGTGCCGGTTGGCGAACGCGGCGTCCTTTTCGTGGATGAACCCCGAATCGGGCAGCAGGTA
>CAZJSH010000119.1:0-8335 GCA_964548715.1 uncultured Halomonas sp.
AAGGATCGACGAGGAGCCCGACCAGCAAAGCAATCTGGAGCCGGTCCTCCCGGATCTGCGGGAGCGTCGCGGCTTCATCGAAGGCAGCAGCTTGTCGGTCAGGCCGCGCGGTTACCTGCTGGACCGTTCGCGCGACCGTGGCGCTGACGTTTCGGGCCTGGCGCTCGGCGGCGCCCTGGCGTATCGGTCCGGCTGGTGGCTGGGTCGCATCCGGCTCTCGGCTACGGCTTATTCGTCGCAGAAGCTCTATGGGCCGAGCGATAAGGACGGGACGCTGCTGTTCAAGCCGGGACCGGAGTCGTTTTCCACCCTGGCGGAGGCAAGTGTCGATCTGCGTCTCACGGAAGATTCCGGCATCAGGTTGGGGCGGCAGCGCCTGGACCTGCCCTATCTCGGCGCTCATGACATTCGAATGGTCCCGAACACATTCGAGGCGGTGTCGCTGGGCAGCGTTTCGCCCACCGGCTTCGCCTATATGACCGGCTACGTGGATGGCATCAAGCGCAAGAACGACGATGAGTTCATCAGCATGTCGGAAGCGGCCGGCGCTGAAGGGAGTGACCAGGGCCTGGCGTACGCGGGCGCGCGCTACAAGACAGCCGGTGGCGCGAATATCGGCGTGCTGTATCAGCATTCCTTCGAGACGTTCAACACGCTCTATGCCACCGCTGAATATCCCATTGTCCTGAATGACAGGGCGACGCTGAAGACCTTCGTGCAATACACCGATCAGAGCAGCCATGAGGATGCGTTGATCGGTCGTTTCGATACGTCCATGGCGTCGGCAAAACTGGAGCTCCAGCAGGGGCCCTGGGTCTGGCGGGCGGCGGCCAGCACCACCGACGATGAAAAAGGGATTCAGAAGCCGTACGGCAACCCCGCCAATTACCTGTCCGTGATTGTCGAGGACTTCGACCGTGCGGGCGAAGATGCCTGGTTGTTGGGCTTTTCCTATGACTTCAGCCGGATCGGCCCGGGAGACCTCAGCCTGTTCGCCAATGTGGTGTCCGGCGATACGCCGGATACCGGCAGCAGCGCCAGTCCCGACGAAACCGAGTACGACCTCACGGTCGACTATCGCTTTCAGGAGCAATGGGCCGAGAGGTTATGGGTACGGCTGCGCGCCGCCTATATCGATCAGGACGAAGCAGTCGGAGGAAATGACTTCTTCGATTTCAGGATCATCCTCAACTACGAGTTCGATCTGCTTTAGCCACTAATCCATGCCCATGCGTCCGCGACTCACAGGGCGGCGCCGGCATCCGCGGGAAACGAAGAGAGATTGTCATGAGACGAACCCATATTGATTCTGCCAGCCGGAATCGTTCCGGCCGAGCGCGCATGCTCGTGCTGGCGGTCACCACGATCCTCGCCTTCGGCACCGCGGCGGCCGATACACCGCCGGATGCCGGCGAGATCCTCGAGCGCCTGGAGGCGCTGGAAGCGCGCCAGAAGCAACTCGAGAACGAACTGGCCGAGCGCGATGCGCGAATCCGGGAGCTCGAAAGCACTGGCGCCAACGGCCGACCGGCAGCCGAGCCGCGCCGGGAGCTGCCGCCCGGCCTGACCGACGGGATCGGCGCGCCGGAAACCGAGATCGCGGCCGAGACGACGACCGGCGGCCCGCGCACCCCGCCGGCCGTGGACCCGGCGCCCGATCGCGACAGCTACGGGCTCTTTCAGCCGGGCGGGCAGGGATTCAAGCTGGTGGATACGCCCCACGGCGACCTGAACTTCAGCGCCTGGGCCTACATCCGCTATCTCAACCAGGAGGGTCTCGACGATACCTACGTCGATGCGTTCGGGCGCGAGCGCCAGATCAATCAGCGAAACGACTTCCAGCTCAACAAGATCAACCTGTACTTCAAGGGCTGGGTGTTCGATCCCGCCTTGCGATACACGTTCTATACCTGGACGTCCAATGCCAGCCAGGGCGAGTCCGCATCGGTCGTCATCGCCGGCAACCTGAGCTATCGGTTCGCCCCGGAATTCGACCTGGGTGTGGGTATCGGCGGTCTGCCGGGCACTCGCACGCTGCGCGGCACCTTTCCCTACTGGAACAAGGTCGACAACCGCACGATCGCCGACGAGTTCTTCCGGCCCAGCTACACGACCGGGATCTGGGCGTCCGGGGCGTTGGAGAACAATCTGAACTATCGCGTCATGCTCGGAAACAACCTCAGCCAGGTGGGCGTGAGTGCCGACCAGCTCGATAACGGCCTCAATACCTGGTCCGGTGCACTGTGGTGGACGCCGCAGGGGGAATACGGCCCGGCCGGCGGCTTCGGCGACTTCGAATACCACCAGGACCCGGCCACGACCTTCGGCATCCACCTGACCCGCTCGCGCGAGGACCGCCAGAGTCAACCGGGCACCGAGGACATCGAGAACGCCCAGATCCGTCTTTCCGACGGCACCTTGCTGTTCCAGCCCGGCGCGTTCGGCACGGACGGAAGGGTCAACCGTGCCACCTACCTGATGGCCGCGGCAGACGCCGGCGTCAAGTACCGCGGCTGGTCGCTGGAGGGCGAGTATTTCTGGCGCTGGGTGGATGATTTCGCGACCGTCGGCAACGTTCCGGTCGACAGCCTGTTCGATCACGGTTTCCAGCTTCAGGTCGGCAGCATGCTGGTGCCGAACAAGCTGCAGGCCTACCTTGCCGGCTCGAAGGTCTTCGGCGAGTACGGAAACCCCTGGGATCTCGCCGGCGGTCTCAACTGGTATCCGAACGAGCGCCGCCTGTTCCGGATCAATTCGGAGCTGCTGTACCTCGACGATTCTCCGGTCGGGTACTCCAGCGTGCCGTTCGCGCTGGGCGGCAACGGTCTGGTCTTCCACACCAACCTGGAGATCATGTTCTGATGATTTTCCATGGTTTTTCCAGCTTGTCCGGCACGTCCCGGCCGGCCGGCTGCGCGCGGGCGCCGGCCGGTTCGGCCCCGGCGTTCGCGATCCGGCTGCCCGGCTTGCCGCGGGGCAACCGGGAATGCTCCTCGTAGCAACGGAGCGTGCTCGAATGCTGACCTGGATACGCCGTCTGGCGGCACTCTCGATCGTCGTGGTCACGGCGCTGTCCGGCGCGCATGCGCGCGCGGAGGAAACCGCGCAGGCGCCGGCCGAACCGGATCGCGTGGCATTGCGCAATGGATCGATCCTGATCGGCACCGTCACCGACGTCGCCGAGGGAAAGGTTTATCTCGAGACCGACTTTGCCGGAAGGGTCGAGCTTGACCAGGCGCAGATCGTCGAGATGACGGTACACAGCGAGCACGCCCTGCAACTGGTCGACGGCCGGGTGCTCGACGCCGTGCCGATCGAGGTGCGCGACGGCGAACTGATTCTCCAGGATGAGCCGGTGAGCCTCGTCGACCTGCAGCGAATCGATCCGGAGTCCTGGGAGCTGGGCAAGGGCTACGAGTGGACCGGCACCGCCAGCTTCGCACTGGTCATCGAACAGGGCAATACCGATACCGAAGAAGCCGACTATCGGCTCGATACACGCCTGACCGGGCTCGAGGACCGGTACACGTTGCGCGCGGCCGGCGAGATCGACCGAGTCAACGGGGTCAAGAACAGTTCGGACTGGACTGTAACCGGCAAGTACGACCGGTTCCTGGAAGAGGACTGGTATTGGGGCGTTTCGGGTCGGCTGGAGCGCGACCGGTTCGCCGACCTGAATCTCAGGAGCTATCTGGGCCCCTACGTGGGCCGCCAGCTCGCCTGGAACGACTATGCCGATGTCGAGCTCGAGCTCGGAATGTCCTACATCCGCGAATACTTCATACTTCGCGAGGACAATGACTATGCGGGCATGGTGTGGACCGTCGACCTGACTTCGGATTGGTTCGGAGAGCGCTTCCAGCCCTATTTCCGCCAGACCGGCATCCTGAACCTGCAACGTACTTCCAATGTCGTGGTCGATACGACTGCAGGCGTCACGTTCCCGCTGGTCGCGAGGATCATCGGTTCCGCCGAGGTGCTGGTGGAATACGACTCCAGCTCCGCAGCCCCCGTGGCGTCGGTGGACCAGACCTACCGGTTCCGCCTCGGATACAGTTGGTAGCTACGACTCGTCTGATCGCGACTTGTCCGCCAGGCCGATCGGCGCACGCCCTGGATCGGCGCCACCAATGAAAGCCTTGCGACGATCGATGGTCTGATCGGGCGGCGAAGCGTCGATTTCCGACCCGTTTCCTACCGGCGCCGAACACCGATCGATCGTGACCCGCATTTTCATTCCAGGTAGGTCGCGGCGCTCGTTGCCGCACTGCCGACCGCGGTTGGCGGCGCTGTCCTGGCGCTGCGCGCCAAGCGATGCGAAGTGCGGTGATGTCGCTCGATAGCCTGAAGGAGGCGCGAGGCATCACCGGGCGGCCCGGGTGGAACGGGAAAGGACCCGAATGGCCGATCCTCCCGTCCGGACGAGAAAGCCGCTGCTGCAATGCCGAGCGATGGCCTGCGCGCTATCCCTGCGCAGTCGCTCCATGGCCTTGCGGTAACGGGTTCAGGCGTTCTCGGGATCCGGTTCCGACCGGGGTGCCTGTTCCGGTTTCTCGAGCGGCCGCTTTTCGGTTCCGGAGCCCGGCAGCGCGCGAATGTAGATGTCTTGCTGCGGAAACGGAATCTCGATGTCCTCTTCGTCCAGGCGCTGTTTGAGTCGCTTGGTCAGCGAGCGCAGGAGCGGCCAGTAATCCGCCGTTCGAACCCATGCATGCGTAACCATGAGGACGTCGGACTGTTCCATGGCGTCGACGAACACATTCGGCTCCGGTTTGCGCAGGATCCCTTCATGCGCTGCGACCTCGTCGCGAAGAACGGCCTCGGCGTGATCGAGATCCTCGCCATAGGCGATGCTGACCGGAATGGTCAGGCGCCGGATGCGATTGGCGGTGAGGTTGGTGATCACGTCGCCCCAGATCTTGCTGTTCGGAATGACCAGGCGCTGGTTGTCGAACGTTGCGATCGTGGTCGATACGAGGTTCATCCGCTTGACGGTGCCTTCGACCCCGCCGGCGATCACGTGGTCATCGACGTCGTAGGGGCGATAGATCAGGATCATCCAGCCGGATGCGAAGTTGCCGAGCGTGTCCTGAAGCGCGAAACCGACGACGATGCCCGCCACGCCCAGGCCCGCAAGCATCGGCACCAGGGAGATTCCGATCGTCGACAGCGCGATCAGCAGGCCGATCGAGAATACGATACCGAAGGACAGCGAGATGAGCATGGCTTCCATCAGCTGGTGAAGCTGAACCGATTGCCGATGGAGCAGTGCGGTGACGATGCCGCGCACGAACTTCGCGAGCAGCCAGGCGAGCAGCACGATGGAAAGGAATACGATCGTCTTGAGCAGGGCGTTCGGGCCCTGCGTCAGCAGGCTCTCCCGGGCGCTTTCGATACGGCTTCCAAGCAGGCTCATGAAGACTTCACGATCGAGGATATCGACTCCGATCGATCCGCGCTGACTGAGCAGCAGCGCGCGATAGCTGCCGGCATTGATCCCGACGGTGTCCATCAGGCCGACGAGCTGCTCCAGCCTGGCGATGTTGCGCACCTGTTTGCGCTCGACCGCGCGCTCGGCCTTGATCAGCGCGGCATTGGCGGGATCGGCCCGTATCATGTTGCGCAACTCATTGAGGGTCGTTGCGTCAAGTAGAATCTGCCCGCTCGTGCCTTCAGCGGCCAGTGACAGGGTCCGCCCGATTCGCGTCCGCAGTTCCTCATCCTCGCGTCCGATTCTTTCGCTGAGCTGGAGCAGATTGATCAATTGGCCGGCGTGGGAGGCCACCACTGCGCGCAGGTCCTGCTGAAAAGCGCGTGAGATCGCAGCCTCGGAGCTTTCGTCGAACTCGTCGAATCGCTCCTGCTCCTGCCGGATGCGCGCCTGGAGGTTCTCGTATCTTTCGATAAGGAAATTCTGGAACCACTGCAGGTGCGCAGGGAACTCCGGCCTGGCGTCGCCGCGTGTTTCTGCGGCGGAGTCACTCGAGGGTATATCGGCGACCGGGTAGGCGAGGATCAGTGCGCCCAGCTCCCGCGCCAGGTTGTCGGCGCGGAAGAGCAATCCGTCGCGGCGTCGTTCGGGCATGCTATCCAACCCGTTCATGATCTGTTCGATCTGTTCGCGCTTGGTTTCGATCAGCGCCAGGCGGTCGTCCTGCGCCCAGCCGATTCCGCTGTGCAAGGAGGTCCAGAGGGCGAGCGTCAGCATCAACACTCTTGCCGTTCGAGCAATCGGGTCACGGCCATCTCGCGGCAAGTCGAAGGAACTGAACTGCTGCATGGTGATTTTTCAGCCTCGTTGATTTGTTTGGCCAGGGATTCCGGAGCCGGACGGGGATTCCTTGCTCCGTGTCGGTCGCCGGAGCGAACCGTGTGTCAGAAGCCGAATGTCAGGAACAGCGTCGGACCGGTCAGCTCCAGGTCGTAGCGCTCGTCGATCCGGCCCTGGTCCACGTCCAGGTCGAGGTCGATGAACTGATATCCGGCGCCGATCCCGATGCGCTGCCAGGGGCGCCACTCGATTTGTGTGCGTGCCGAGAATATGCCGCCGTCGTATTTGTCGATATTCAGCGACAGGTAGCCCACATCGGCCGAGAGGCGGACCTTGTCGAGGAGCCGATAGCTGCCGGTGATCGATAATGTCGGCAGCGGGGCGAGAACATCCATCGTCTGGGACCGTGCGACCTGTTGGAGCCCGCCGTCTTCGGTCATGACGTCGATCGTCGCAAGCAGATCGAAATCGACGCGGGTGACATGAAAGCCGGCGCCGATCCCGAATCGGCCGCGGTCCGTACTGACGAGGTCGTAGGTGATGTCGGTGATGAAGACATCGACATCGATGTCGGAACTCAGGGATGCACCGGCATCGAATTCGATCTCGCCGAAATTGCCGCTTCTGCGCGCTTCGATGAGGCCGTTGCCCGCAAACGAGCTGTAGGTGAAGTCCCATTTCCAGCGCTGGCTCATCTTCCACGACAGATCGGCCCAGAAAACCGATTTATCGTCGCCGACGCCGAGGTCCGGCAGCGTCAGGTCGACGACCGGATTGTCATCCAGCGTTGCGCCGAAAGCGGCATCGGCCTTATGAAAGAGGGCGCCGGTCGAAAACGTGACCGTATTCTCGAAACGAGAATCGCCGGTCGCGGCGTGACCGTCGACCGACCAACCGAACAACAACAAGAGTCCTGCAGTCCCTGAAAACCTGCTCATGGCTGATTTTTTCCTCTCGGCGCGAGAGTCAACGCTTTATTTCACTCATTCGGGGCGATCTTCTGTCAGTGGCCGAAGCAGCAGCCAGGCAACCCAGACCAGCAATGCGATTGCCAGCGTGGACAGGACCGCTTCAGCCAGCGAGCCGTTCAAGGGCTCGGGGGGCTTCGGCAACTTGGGCGCCAGGATTCTCGCCTGCGGCAGAACCGGATAGATGGCTTCGGATTTTCCGGTGGCCGAATTGATGCGCTCCACCGCCTGGTCGGTCAACGGGAGGGCGCGCGGTATGAAACTGGCGCCCGGTCCCTGGGTGGAGAGCCGGACCTCTTCGGGCGCGGCGGGGCCGGCCAGAACGAGTTGTGTTGCGAGGGTCTCGACGGGCTCGCTGAAACCGCCCATGCCCGGACTCCCGCGCCGACCGGTGATGAATCGCTCATAGTCCGATGGCGCAAGCCGTGCCGGCTGAAGGTAGGGATAGACGATCCGGTTGTTGCGCTGCACCCAGCCGTCCACGTCGATCAGCGGCAGGTCGCGCTGCAGCAGGGTCAGGGCCGTTGAATTGCCGAGGGGCTGCATCAGGATCGCAATGTCGGCACCGCTTTCGATCAGCGCATCCGCCAGCGACTCGGGGGTATCGCCCTTCACCGGTCTGAGCTCGGCGGACAACTGCAAGCCATCGATGAGCGATTCGGCCGCTCTGAAACCGCTCGAACCCACGGGGCCGGTGGCGACCGAGGTGGCGTCCGCGAGGCGGTCTATGTCCGGGTTCAGCGCAAAGGCCTGCAGGAAGCTCGTACCCACCAGGGCGACGGCCTCGAACCCCGGCCGCAACGGTGGTACGCCGGTCGCCGGATCCACAGCACCGGGCGCAAAGAACGCGGGGGCACTGACCAGCGCAAGCCGCACGCTCGCGTCGGCAACGGCGCCGAGCGGATCGGGCGAGCGGACCAGGTTGACGTTGCTGGTCGGAAAGGACCTGCGAAGCTGGCGCAACACCGTTCCGGCCTCGCCGTCCGCGTTCGCGGAAAGCGACACCGCGAGGCTCAGCGCTTTCCGATCCTGTTCGCCGATTTCACCATCGATCAGGCCCAGCCGGATCAGCTCGCGCCGGACCACCTCTCGGGGG
>CAZJSH010000120.1:0-8266 GCA_964548715.1 uncultured Halomonas sp.
GCCGCGGGACGCCCTACGTGTTCGAACGTCGTCATCCCGATGGACGAGTGATCGAGATCCGGGGCAACCCTATGCCCAAGCGTGGCTACGTGACCACCTATACCGATGTGACCTCGTACAAGGCCAGCGAGGCGGCGCTGAAACGGGCCTACGCGACGATGGAGCAGCAGGTGTCCGACCGCACGGCCGAACTGAACGCGGCCATGGAGGCGATCAGCGAGGCCAAGCGCGAGGCCGAGACCGCCAACCAGAGCAAGACCCGCTTCCTGGCCGCTGCCAGTCACGACCTGCTGCAGCCGCTCAACGCCGCCCGGCTGTTCTCGTCCTCGCTGAGGCAGTCGTCTGATCGGTTGCCCGAAGAAGAGGCCCGGTTGGCTCGCCGGGTCGATCACAGTCTCGGCGTGGCCGAAGAGTTGCTGTCTTCGTTGCTCGATATCAGCCGCCTCGATCAGGGTGCGCTCCAGCCGAACTGGACCACGTTCCCGCTGCAGTCGCTGTTCGAACGGCTGGAGCGACAGTTCGGCGCGCTTGCGCAGAGGCGGGGGCTGAAGCTGCGCATCCGACCGTGCCGATTCCGGGTCCGGTCCGACGCTCGACTGCTCCAGCGCGTGCTGTTCAACCTGGTCGGCAACGCGCTTCGCTACACCCGCGCCGGTGGCGTGCTGGTCGGGGTCCGGCTGCGCGGCGACCGGGTCGTGATCGAGGTCTGGGATACCGGGCCGGGCATCGCCGAACACGAGCAGGCCCGCATCTTCGAGGAGTTCGAGCGGCTCGACGACGGGCGCGGCAGCGAGCCGCCCGATCCGTATGACCAGGGCCTGGGCCTGGGGCTGTCGATCTGCCAGCGGATCAGCCGCATGCTCGACGCCCCGCTGACGCTGCGCTCGGTGACCGGCCGCGGCACGGTGTTCGCCGTCGAAGTGCCGTTGGCCGGCCGCGTCGAGCAGGTCCCGGCGGCCACGGACGCTGAAACGACAACGGCTCGTGCGCACGCGCCGCATGCCGATTTCGATGGTGTGCACGTGCTGTGCATCGACGACGACCCCGACATCCTGGACGGCATGCGCGCGATGCTCGAGCGGTGGGGCTGCAGCGTGGCCACTGCCCGCCGGCGAAGCGAAGCGCTGGCGGCCTGCGACCCGACGCCCGACGTGATCATCGCCGACCACCACCTGGGCCGCGGCGAGTCCGGGCTGGAGGTCAGCGACGCGGTGCGCGAGGCCATCGGTCACCACGTGCCGGTGCTGGTAGTCACCGCCGACCGCGACGAAGCCCTGGGCCGGGACATTACCGCACGCGGCGAGCGTCGACTGTTCAAGCCGCTCAAACCGGCCGCGCTGCGGGCGGTGATGAAGCACCTTCTGAGGGGCTAGCGGGAAGGGGCGAGGGGGCTGGTGTGTGACTAGGGGCAAGCTAGGGGAGAGGGGTTGGTGAGGCCAACGGGTCGGGTGTTGGTTTGTACTAGTCCCTCGTCCCTGGCCCCTCGTTCCTGGGGCCTCACTCCATGTCCTGCTTCCTCACGCCCAGCCGATTGAAAAGGGTCACGGCCTGGGTCCGGTTGTTCACGCCCAGTTTCCGCATGATCGCGGTCATGTGGGCCTTGACGGTGGCTTCGGTGATGTCGAGTTCCCAGGCGATCTGCTTGTTCAGCAGACCCTCGCCGAGCATGCACAGGATGCGGTATTGCTGCGGAGTCAGGTCGCCGACCTTCCGGGCCAGTGCGGCCTCCTCGCCGTCCGCGCCGGCCGGGTCGTAGCCGTCCGGCAGCCAGGTCTCACCGGCCAGTACCCGGTCGATGGCCCGGCTGAGCGTCTCGGCGTCGGCGGACTTGGACAGGAAGCCGGCGGCACCGTCGGCCAGCGCGCGCTGGGCGATGCCCGGGTCGTCGTGGGCAGTGATCATCAGCACCGGGAGTTCCGGGTGGTGGCCGCGCAGCCAGGACAGGCCGGACAGGCCGTGGTTGCCCGGCAGGTGCAGGTCGAGCAGGATCAGGTCCAGTTCGGCATCCCGGGCGAGGCGTTCGGCCAGCGCGTCGAAGCTGCCCAGCGCCTCGATCGTGCAGTGCGGGCGGTGCCGACCCAGCGCAGCGCTCAGCGCTTCCCGGAACAGCGGATGGTCGTCGACGACGACCAGACGTTCCTCGGCTCCGGCGGGCGGGGTATCCATGGCCGGATGATAGCGGCTTCCGGCGCCGGGCACGAGCCGCACCCGGCATTGCGGTTCGTCAGCTCGAACCGCGCCGGTGGGCGACCAGGTGATCGACCACGTCCGGGTCGGCCAGCGTCGAGGTGTCGCCGAGCTGGTCACTCTCGTCGGCGGCGATCTTGCGCAGAATGCGGCGCATGATCTTGCCGGAGCGGGTCTTGGGCAGGCCCGGCGCCCACTGCAGGTGGTCGATGGTGGCAATCGGGCCGATCTCGTTGCGCACCCACTGGACCAGTTCCTTCGCCAGCTCGTCGTCCGCCTCGCGGCCCTCCATCAGCGTCACGTAGGCGTAGACGCCCTGGCCCTTGATGTCGTGCGGGAAGCCGACCACCGCGGCCTCGGCCACGGCCTCGTGGGCGACCAGCGCCGATTCGACCTCGGCGGTGCCCAGGCGGTGGCCGGAGACGTTCATAACGTCGTCGACCCGGCCGGTGATCCAGTAATCGCCGTCGGCGTCGCGTCGCGCCCCGTCGCCGGTGAAGTAGTAGCCCTTGTAGGCCGAGAAATAGGTCTCGCCGAAGCGCTTGTGGTCGCCGTAGACGGTGCGCATCTGGCCGGGCCAGCTGTCGGTGATGACCAGGTTGCCCTCGGCCTCGCCGTCCAGGATTTCGCCCTCCGGGCCGAGCAGCGCCGGCAGCACGCCCGGCAGCGGCTTCGTCGCCGAGCCGGGCTTTAGCGCGGTCGCGCCGGGCAGCGGACTGATCAGGATTCCGCCGGTCTCGGTCTGCCACCAGGTATCGACGATCGGGCAGCGCTCGTCGCCGACCACCGCGTGGTACCAGTGCCAGGCCTCGGGATTGATCGGCTCGCCCACGGTTCCCAGTATCCGCAGCGATTTCCGCGGCGTTGCCTCGACCGGAGCGTCGCCCTCGCGCATCAGCGCGCGGATCGCGGTCGGCGCGGTGTAGAAGATGTTGACCTGGTGCTTGTCGCAGACCTGCCAGAAGCGGCTGGAGTCGGGGTAGTTCGGCACGCCTTCGAACATCAGCGTGGTCGCGCCGTTGGCCAGCGGGCCGTAGACGATGTAGCTGTGGCCGGTGACCCAGCCGACGTCGGCGGTGCACCAGTAGATGTCGCCGTCGTGGTAATCGAAGACGATCTCGTGGGTGTAGCTGGCATAGACCAGGTAGCCGCCCGAGGTGTGCAGCACACCCTTCGGCTTGCCCGTCGATCCGGAGGTGTACAGGATGAACAGCGGGTCCTCGGCGTCCATTTCCTCCGGTTCGCAATCCGCGTCGACGTGCTCGAGCGCCTCGTGCAGCCAGTGGTCGCGCTCGCTGTCCCAGGCCACGGCATCGCCGGTGTTGCGCACCACCAGCACCGCATCGACGCGCTCGGCCGCCTCGGCGTTGCTCAGTGCGGCATCGACGTTCGCCTTCAACGGCGTCGAACGCCCCCCGCGCCGGCCGAAGTCGGCGGTGATCACGACGTTCGAATCGCAGTCGATGATGCGACCGGCCAGCGCATCGGGCGAAAAACCGCCGAAGACCACCGAGTGCACCGCGCCGATCCGGGCGCATGCCAGCATCGCGATCGCTGCGTCCGGGATCATCGGCAGATACAGCGTCACGCGGTCGCCTTTCTTGACACCCATCCGTTTCAGCACGTTGGCGAAGCGGCAGACCCGATCGTGCAGTTCCCGATAGGTGATCTTCGCGTCGTGCGCCGGGTCGTCGCCTTCCCACAGGATCGCGACCTGGTCGCCGCGGGTGGCCAGGTGGCGATCGACGCAGTTCGCGCAGACATTCAGCGTGCCGTCGTCGTACCAGCGGATGTGCAGATCGTCGAGATCGAAGGAGACGTCCTTGATCCGCGAATACGGCCGGATCCAGTCGATGCGTTTGCCGACCTCGTCCCAGAACGCTTCGGGGTCGGTCCGGGCCCGTTCGGCCAGTTCATCGTAGGTCGATGCATCGACATGCGCGCGGGCGGCCAGCGCGTCGGGGACGGGGAAGAGGTCCTGGTGAGGCAGGGCGTCGGACATGGTTCGGCTCCTTGATCTCGAACGTCGGTTCAGCGTCGTTCCAGTGTCCACCAAGCCGGCCCGGCAAGTAAAGACGAAACCCGCCACCGCCGCTACGACTTTGGTCGCAGCCCTTGCCGTGCGTCGCGGGCAGGGCATTCGACCAAAGGCGAATTGCTGGCCGATGAAGCGCCCCCGCATGATCGGCCCGAACCCCGAGAACGAACCGGCCGCACCGCGCGGCCCCTGGGAGGAAGCCGATGAATCCGAACCGTATCCGACGGCCCACACCGCGTATCGCCTGCTGGCGGCTGAGCCTGGCTGTGGCGATCTTCTGTGCCGCGCCCGCTCTGGCCGATGACGGCCGCGTCGCGGAGCTTGAAGCCCGCGTCGCCGAACTCGAGGCGCTGGTCCAGCAGCTGGTCGACACCCGCAGCGCGCCATTGGCCGCGGCTACGGCCGACAACGAGATGGAGGAGGTCCGCGCCGAGACCGCGGCCACCCGGCAGCAGGTCCGCGAGATCGTCGAGAAGATCGACCCGCTGCTCGCCGCCGCCGAAGAGAAGGCCGACGGTCCGTCGTTCTACTGGGGCGGCTACGTCAAGACCGACGTGATCGCATCGCGCTACTCCGATGGCGACCTGGCGCCCGGCTCGATCGGCCGCGACTTCTACATTCCCGGCACCATCCCGGTCGGCGGCACGGAGGAAAGCACCGACCTGGATTTCCATGCCCGGCAGAGCCGCATCCATGCCGGCAGCCGCTGGCAGATCGGCGACGACCACCAGCTCGGCGCCTACATCGAAATGGATTTCCTGGTCACGCCAGACGGCAACGAGCGGGTCAGCAATTCCTACGAGCCGCGGATGCGGCACGCATTCCTGACCTACAACGAGTGGCTGGTCGGCCAGACCTGGTCGACCTACATGGACGTCGCCACGCTGCCCGAGGTGCTCGACTTCATCGGTCCGGCCGAGGGCACGAGCTTCGTGCGCCAGACCCAGGTCCGCTTCCAGAAGGGCAACTTCGCCATTGCCGTGGAGAACCCGGAAACCACGGTCACGCCGTTCGGCGGCGGAGGCCGGATCGTCACCGACGACGGCCTGGTGCCGGACCTGGCCGCCCGCTACACCTGGAAGGGCGACTGGGGCCATGTCCAGCTCGGCGGCCTGGTCCGCCAGCTGGACTACGAAGACCCGGCCACCGGTATCGACGATTCCGCGCTGGGCTGGGGCCTGAGCCTGTCGGGCCGGATGACCTTCGGCCGCGACGACCTGCGCTGGATGATCAACCACGGCGACGGCCAGGGCCGTTACACCGGCATCAATTTCGCCAACGGCGCGGTGCTCGACGGCGCGGGCGATCTGGAGGCGATCACCTCGACCGGCGGATTCGCGGCCTACCGCCACTGGTGGAACGAACAGTGGCGCTCGACCGCGGTGCTCAGCTACATCGCCGTCGACAACCCGGTCGCGTTGACCGGCCTGGGTGTGAGCCAGAACGCGTGGAGCGGCCACGTCAACCTGCTCTACAGCCCGAAGCCGCCGCTGACCTTTGGCATCGAGTACATCCTGGCCGAGCGCGAGATCGAAAGCGGCCGGTCCGGCTCGATGAACCGGCTGCAGTTCTCCGGCAAGTACGCCTTCTGAGCCGCCACCGGCCCCGGGGACCCGGCCGGATTCCGCGCCACCGATCGCCCAGCGGCCGGTGGCGCGCTGCCGCTCGGGCTGGGAATCGGCGGCCACCGCCCCCATCCTTCCTCTCGCGACCGGCCCGCCGAGCTTCCAAGCGACCTGTCGGACGACTTGTCCGACGACTTGCCTGACAATCGGCATCGCCCCATTCGATATGGGATAATCCGGCGCTTTCCGCCTCGCGGATCCGCAGCGTCGGACCGATGGGGTCAACACCAACGAATCCGTCGATCATCAAGGAGTCCCGCCGCCATGCTGGAAACCCTGTCCGAGTTCCTGATTCCATCGGCAATGGCCCAGGCGGCCGGCGAGCAGCCGAGCCTGCTCGGCTCGCTGCTGCCGCTGGTCTTCATTATCGTCATCTTCTGGCTGCTGATCATCCGGCCGCAGATGAAGCGCAACAAGCAGCATCGCGAGCTGGTCTCCGGCCTGTCGGTCGGCGATGAAATCGTGACGGCCGGGGGGTTGCTCGGCAAGATCACCGAGGTCGGTGACAGTTTCCTCGCCGTCGAACTGGCCAGCGGCACGCAGGTGAAGCTGCAGAGATCCTCGGTCAGCCAGGTCGTGCCGAAGGGCACCTTCGATGCCGCGCCCTGAGCGCGAATCCGCTGTTATGACGGGATCGCCGCCGAGCGGCGGCGACGGCCCGACCTTCGCCATCAGTTCAGGACTCGTTCCACGATGAATCGTTATCCCGCTTGGAAATACCTGGTGTTGATCGCCGTGCTGGTGATCGGCGTGATCTACGCCGCGCCCAACCTGTTCGGCGACGACCCGTCGGTGCAGGTCTCCTCGGCCCGCGGCTTCGAGCTCGACCCGGCGCTGACCGAGGTGGCCACCGATGCGCTGGCCGAGGACGAGCTGCAGCCGCGCGACACCACCTTCGAGCCGGAGCGCTTGCTGATGCGCTTCGGCAACCCCGAACAGCAGCTGCGCGCCGCCGACGTGCTGCGCGATTCGCTGGGTGATGCCTACGTCGTGGCGCTGAACCTGGCCCCGGCCACGCCGGGCTGGCTCGAGGCGCTCGGCGCCGAGCCGATGGTGCTGGGTCTGGACCTGCAGGGCGGCGTGCACTTCCTGATGGAAGTCGACATGGACGCGGCCCGCAGCGCACGGCTGGAAGCCTTCGTCGACGACATCCGCAACCTGCTGCGCGACGAACGCATCCGCTACCGCTCGGTACGCCGCGAAGGGCAGACCCTGGTCGCCGAGCTGCGCACCCTGGAAGACCGCGACGAGGCGTTGGCCCAGATCACCGGTGAGCTTCCGGAACTGGAGCTCGAGGCCGCCGACGGCGCGGAAACCTTCAACATCCGCGCCACCGTGCTGCCCGAAGTCATGACCGAGATGCAGCAGACCGCGCTGCAGCAGAACATCACCACGCTCCGGAATCGGGTCAATGAACTCGGCGTCGCCGAGCCGATCATCCAGCAGCAGGGCGCCGACCGCATCGTCGTCCAGCTGCCCGGGGTGCAGGACACCGCCGAGGCCAAGCGCATCCTCGGCGCGACCGCCACGCTCGAATACCGCGCCGTGGACGAGGAGAACGACCCGTTCGAGGCGCAGCGCACCGGTCGCGTGCCGCCACGTTCGCAGCTGTTCTTCGATCGCGAAAGCAACCCGATCCTGCTGTCGCGCAGCAAGATCGCGACCGGCGACGAACTGCTGAATGCAGCGGCAGGTTTCGACCAGACCTCGGGTTCTCCGATGGTGTCGGTCACGCTCGACGGAGGTGCAGCTCGCCGGATGCTGGACTTCACCACCGAGAATGTCGGCAATCGCATGGCGGTAGTCTTCATCGAGCGCCGGCCCGAGACGCGAATGGTCGACGGTGAGGAAGTCCGCGAAATGCGCGAGGTCCAGGAAGTGATCTCCGTGGCGGTCGTGCGCGAGCCGTTCGGTCGCCGCTTCCAGACCACCGGACTCGACGGCGCTCGCGAAGCCAGCCAGCTCGCACTGCTGCTGCGCGCCGGTGCGCTGGCCGCGCCAGTCGAGATCATCGAGGAACGCACCGTCGGCCCGAGCCTCGGCCGCGACAACATCGACCAGGGCTTCCGGTCGGTGATTATCGGTTTCTGCCTGGTGCTGGTGCTGATGGCGATCTACTACCGCGTGTTCGGCCTGGTCGCGAACCTGGCGCTGACCGCCAACCTGGTGCTGATCGTCGCCATGCTGTCGATGCTCGGCGCGACGCTGACGCTGCCCGGCATTGCCGGCATCGTGCTGACGGTCGGTATGGCCGTGGACGCCAACGTGCTGATCTTCGAACGCATCAAGGAAGAGCTGCGGCTCGGCAATTCGCCGCAGTCGTCGATCCGCGCCGGCTACGAGAAGGCCTTCTCGACCATTGCCGACGCCAACGTCACCACGCTGATCGCCGCGCTGGTGCTGTTCATGTTCGGCA
>CAZJSH010000121.1:0-8056 GCA_964548715.1 uncultured Halomonas sp.
AGCAGCCTCCAACAGGCGTTCGGTACGGCGCCGGCGATGCGTTCGACGGTTGGAGGGCGCTTGCGCGCGCATCGGCCGGGCCTGCGGCCTCCGGCTCAGGCTGCTCCGCGCGCGACGCGGCGTTGCCAGACCCGGCGCTGGATCCAGACAAAGATCGGTCCGTAGACGAGCAGCGCGTTGTACATCCAGACCGACAGCGGAAGCCAGGCGTCGTTCAGCAGCCAGGCCAGCAGGCAGGAGAGCAGTCCGAACAGCGCGACTCCGAACCAGGCCAGCGCCTCGGCCCGGGTGTCGAACAGTTCGTGCGCGCTCATGGCCAGTTCGTCGCGAAACGACGCGGCGTTCAGGTACAGACCGCTGACCACCGCCGAAACGGCCGCGAAGCCGACCCCGTAGACGATGACCATGACCCGGAACTGGTCGATGCTGTCGATCGAGAAGTTGTCGGGCAGCCAGCCGCCGCTCAGCGTGCTCAGGCCGGCGCTGAACAGAATCTTCAGCGGGTAGACGTAGATCATGATGACCACGACCAGCGCGGCGGTCAGCAGCGTCGAGCGGCCGTCCTCGAGGCCGTACTTGTCGCTCCAGACCTGGTGGGCGCGCCAGAACAGGAACAGGATGGCGAAGCTGGCGATGAACGCCGGCGCCCCCTTCATCGCCTCGACCAGCTCGGCGTAGTTTTCGGGAATCTCGTCGATCGACACGGCGAGCAGCGCCGCGGCGAACGCGAAGGCGGCGTCGGTGAAGGTCTCCAGCCGGGTCATCTGGGCGCCGCGCCGGGGATGGCCGTCCGGGCCGATCTTGACCGGCTCGGCGGTCACGGTACCTTGGCCTCGGCCAGTTCCAGCAGCGCGTCGCGGACCACCGGCCAGGCGTTCGAACGCGGGTCGACGAGTTCGAAATGGCCGGCGTAGCGGACGATCTTCCGCCGGACCGGGTCTCCGGCGGCCAGCGCGGCTTCGAAATAGGTGTCGGACGGCACGATCCAGGTCGTGTCGCGGGTGCCGTCGATCAACACCTGCGGCACCCCGAGCGGCACGCGCGCCAGCGGCGAGGCCTCGGCATAGCGTTCCGGATAGCGGTCCGGCGGCCCCCCGATGAGCCGGGTGGCGGCGTCGTCGCAGGCCTTGCGGTACGAAAGTCGCTCGAGGTCGGCCGCGGCGGCCAGTGTGACCACGCCGTCGATCGGCAGCGGGTCCGGCGCGTGGAACAGGCTGTCGGCCGGCGCGGTCGAACGCGCGGCCAGCCACAGCGCCAGCTGGCCGCCGGCCGAGTGGCCCAGCGCGATCACCCGGTCCGGGTCGATCGGGTGGGTGCGGGCCAGCTCGCGCAGGTAGTCGGTCCCCTCGGCAACGTCGTAGAACGTGTTCGGCCAGCCGCCGCCGGGCTCGCCGACGCGCCGGTAGCCGACGGTCCAGACCGCGAAGCCCAGCCCGCGCACTGCCTCGGCCAGGCCGGCCATGTAGCCGTGCCCGTAGTCGGCCAGCCAGCAGCCGCCGTGCAGCAGGACCACGACCGGGAACGGCCCGTCGCCGTCGGGCAGCCGGAGCTCGCCGAACTGGCGCTCGTACGGCCCCCAGTCGATGACCTCGTCGGGCGGAGGCTGCGGGTCCTGGTAGGCCGCGGCGGCGGATTTCGGGTCGGGCGGGCCGGACGGCGGCGTGGCGCATGCACCGAGCAGCGCGGCCGAAAGAGCGGGGACAAGAAAGCGCAGCACCATGGTCCGATTATGCCCCGAGGCACACGCATCGCGCCCGGGCGTTCGGGTCTCGCCTACAGCCAGCCCTGGTCGCGGGCGATCCGGTAGGCCTCGATCCGGTTTTCGGCCGACAGCTTGCCGATCGCCTCGGACAGGTAGTTGCGCACGGTGCCGTCGGCCAGGTGCAGACGCTTGCCGATCTCGGCGTTGCTCAGGCCCGAACCTGCCAGCCGCAGCACCTGGCGTTCGCGTTCGGTCAGCGGGTCCTTGCCGTCGAACGCGGTCAGCGCCAGTTCCGGGTCGATGACCCGCTCGCCGGCGTGGATCCGGCGCAGCGCGTCGGCGAGTTGTTCGACCGGCGTTTCCTTCAGCAGGTAGCCGCGCACACCGGCGTCGAGCGCGCGGCGCAGGTAGCCGGGGCGGGCGAAGGTGGTCAGGATGACGACCCGGCAGTCCCGATGGTGCTCGTTCATCCACTCGGCCAGCTCCAGTCCGGTCGTGCCGGGCATTTCGATATCGGTAACCAGCAGATCGGGAAGATGTTCGTCGATTGCAGCGCGTGCGGCGTCGCCGTCCTGCGCGCGCGCGACCACCTCCAGGTCATTCTCGAGATCGAGCAGCGAGCCCAGCGCACCGAGCAGCAGCGCCTGGTCCTCGGCCAGCAACAATCGGATCATGGTGTGATCTCCGGAATCCATGCGATCAAACGGCCAGCGCCCAGCTCGAGTTCGCCGCCGAGCGACTCGATCCGCGCCCGCATGCCGGTCACGCCGGCGCCCTCGGCGCGAATGGTGCCGCCGCCATCGTCTCGAATCTCCAATCGATACCCCGGACGCACCGGGTCGGTGGCCAGCCGGATGGTGCAGCAACGTGCATCGGCGTGCCGGAGGATGTTGGTGACGGCTTCCCGCATGACCAGGGCCAGCATCGCTTGCGTGCGCGGCGGGAGCTCGCCGGCGCAGCCAGCGTCGATCTCCAGTTCCACGTCGGCCGCACGCAGGCTCAGCCGGACCTGCTCCAGCGCCTCGCCCAGGTCCTGTTCGCGCTCGCCCTGGATGGCTTCGCGCACCTCGGCCAGGGCCTGGCGGGCGGTGACGCCGAGCGATGCCAGTTCGTCCCGGGCGCGGATCGGGTCCTGTTCGATCAGTTTCTCGGCCAGTTCGCTCTTGATCGCGATCAGCGACAGCGTGTGGCCCAGCACGTCGTGCAGGTCGCGGGCGATGCGCTCGCGCTCGGCGACCCGCGCCAGCCGACGCACTTCGGCCTGGCTCAGCCGCAGCTCGGCGTTCTTGCGCTGCTGCTCGCCGAAGAAGATGTTGGCCGCGCCGATGACCAGGCTGATGAACACGCCTGGCAGCCAGTAGAACAGCAGCGGCTGCGCCCACAGCGCGGCCGAGGCGGCCAGCAGCGCGATGCCGATCACGACGCCGGCCGCCCGGCGAGGCGGGCCGACCTGATGGGCGAAGCTCGCCGCATAGATGAAGAACACGCTGCTGCCGGCGTTGAACGGTGCCCAGGCCAGCGCCAGCGCGGTCATGCCGGCGATATGCCAGTAGGCAACCCGCCCGCGTCGCCGGAACGCGCTGAAGTACAGCGCGATGAACACCGCAAGTGTGGCCGCAGCGAACAGTCCCTCGACCGCGCCGATCGGTCGGAAGAACCACTCGATGAAGAAGAAGCAGAGATAGATCAGCCACAGGTAGGCGGTCCAGCCCTGGCCCGAATCGGGCGGGACCAGGAACCGGTGCAGCCGATGCACGATGCCGTCGCTCACTCGATGCGTGCCTCCTCGATCACGAATTCGAACGCCCCGTCCGGCTGTGCGGCGAACACGCCGACGGCCTGGAACGCGGCAAGGTCCAGCCCGGCCAGCGTCGACAGGTCGATCTCGATCGGCGCGCCGGGTTCGAAGTCGCGCCAGACCGGTTGAGGATTCCCGCCGGAGAAGAACATCACCCGCAGCAGCTCGGCCTCACCGCGCACGTCCAGGGTCAGCATCGACCAGCCCCGCCGGTCGACGGGCTCCATCATGGTGGTGCCGGCGTTCCACATGGCGCCAGCATACGGAAACGCGAAGCCCGGGCGCAGGGTGCCGGTCACGCGCAGCGCTGTGTCCATCGGCGCGACCGCCGCTTCCGAGCTGCCGCCCATGAAGTCGTCGGCCGACGGCATCCAGCCGGTCGGGCTGGCCAGCAGGTCGACCGACGCGGCCGATTCCGCGGCCGGGGCCGGATCGGCCGGCGGCCGTGCAGCGGCCGCCAGCGCGACCGGCGCGCCGTTCTTCCAGACCCGCTCGATCGCCAGTAGTGCGGCCGGATCGGCCAGCGGATTGCCGTCGACCAGCAGCACATCGGCTCGACAGCCCGGCCGCAGGCAGCCGCGACGGCCGACGCCGTCATCGATCGGGAAGATTCCGGCCGGGACGGACGTGGCCGCGCGCAGCGCATCGATCGGCGCCAGCCCGGCCTGGTGCAGCCGGATCACCGCGTCGATCAGGCTGATGCCGTGGGCGGTGCCGGGGTTCGGAGCGTCGCTGCCGGCCAGCAGCGGCACCCCGGCTGCGTGCAGCGTCGGGATCGACGCGGCGACGCCCGACCAGCGCGCCTGGCGCTGGGCGACGTTCGGAAACACCGCGCCGAGACTGCGGCGCTGCTCCGACGAGAGCCGCGTCTCGACGGCCTCGAAGCCGTCCAGCCGGCTCGGGCCCTGCTGCCCCAGCGCGCCGGCCAGCACCGGCAGGGTCGGGATGACGAACAGTCCGCGCTCGGCCCAGTCGGTGGCCGTGGCCGGGTCCACGGGCTCGTCGATGAACAGGTGGACCAGGCCGTCGACGCCGGCCTCGACGGCCAGATCGGCCTCGGCCCGGGTCGCCACGTGGGCCACGGCCAGCACGTTGCGGGCGTGGGCGGCCTCGACCAGCGCGGCCACGGTCTCGGCGTCCAGGGTGGGCATTTCGCCGTTCCAGGCCCGGCCGCCTTCGATGACGATCTTGATCCAGTCCGACCCTTCCTCGAGGCGGGCGTCGACCCACGCCCGGGCATCGTCCGGCCCGGCCGGGAGCGGCACGTCGATGCCGTACTGGGTGCCGTGGCCGCCTTCGACGGTGGCCAGGTAGCCGGCCGAGAACAGGTCGGCGCGATCCGTCGGCGCCAGCGACGACCGGGCCTCGTGCTGGGCCTCGAAGTCGTCCGGCGGACGGAACATGTCGAGCAGCGTGGTCACGCCGAAGCGCAGCGCATCGGCCTGGGCCGAGCCGAAGCTGTGGACGTGCGAATCGATCAGGCCCGGCAGGGCGGTCCTGCCGCGGCCGTCGATGACGGCGGCGCCGTCGGGGATCGGGGTGGTCGTCGTCCGGCCGGCGGCGACGACGCGGCCCTCGTCGATCACGACCACGGCGTTGTCGAGGACGCGATCCCCGTCGAACAGGCGGACGTTCGTGACGGCGAAACGGCCCGGCGGAGATTCGTCGGACGGCGGAGCCGAATCGGTCGGCGGCGCGCTGTCCGGACCGGGCAGCAGGAGCAGCACGGCCATCAGCGCGGCGACCACGCCCAGTACGATCCAGAGGTTCTTCATCGATGCGTCTCCTTCTGCGCGGCGCCGGCGATCAACCGGCGGTGCCGTCGAGGCGTTTCCAGCCGATCGCCGTCAGCGCGGCGAACACCAGGGTGAAGATCCCGAGGTTGAGCAGCGACAGGCCCCAGTCTGCCGACTTCGCGCCGGTCACGTCGAGCGCCAGCGCGGCCAGGTGGTACGGGGGCAGCCACGCGGCCACGGCCTGCAGCAGCGGCGGGAACTGCATCGCCGGAATCCACAGCCCGGACAGGAAGCCGAGCGGCAGGTAGATCATGTTCAGCACCGCCGGTGCGGCGTTCGGCTTGATCCACAGGCCCAGCGCCAGGCCCATCAGGCAGAACGGCAGGGCCCCGGCGACCAGCACGCCGGCCAGGCCGAGCCATTGCGAGGTCTCCAGCCGGACGCCGCCGAACGCCGCGGCCATCGCGCTCATCGCGACCACCGTGACCAGGCTGAACAGCAGCGCCCCGAAGGCCTTGCCGGCGATCACGGCGGCCACCGGGGCCGGCGAGGCGCGCAGCAGCATCAGCCAGCCCTGGGCGCGTTCGGTGGCGATGCTGACGCCGAACGAGAACAGCGCCGCGCCCATCACGCCGAACGTGGCGAAGGTGCACAGCAGCCACAGCGCCTGGCTGCGGATCATCAGCAGCCCGAAGAAGCCGTAGAACATGAGCGGGAACAGCAGCGTCGGCAGGGTGTAGTCCGGGGTCCGGACCAGGTTCAGCCACTGCGCCTGGATCAGCTGCAGCGCCGGATTGCGGGTGAGCGTTGCGGAGTTCATGCGGCCTCCTTGGTCGATGGGGACTCGGAATCGGTGAGGCTGAGAAAGGCGGTCTCGAGGTCGGTGCCGGTCACTTCCAGGTCGGCGGCCTCGTCATCGGCGGCCAGCAGCGCACGGACCGTGTCCACGCCGTTGGCCGACAGCAGCGCCCAGCGGCCCTCGATCCGCTCGACCTGCTGCACGCTCGGCAGCGCTTCCAGCTGGCGGCGTTCGAGCCGCGTCCGCACCCGGATCCGGTCCTGCGGCACGAGCCGTCGGATCGCGTCCGGCGTATCCCGGTGCAGGACCCGGCCCCGTTCGAGCACGACGACCTGGTCGGCCAGGCGCTGGGCCTCGTCCATGAAGTGGGTACACAAGAGGATCGAGGCGCCGGCGTCGCGACGGGCCTGGATGGCCTGCCACAGCCGGCGGCGCGCGGCCGGGTCCAGGCCGGTGGTCGGCTCGTCGAGGATCAGCCAGTCCGGTCGCCCGACCGCGGCCAGCGCGAACAGCGCGCGCTGCTGTTGGCCGCCGGACAGCGTTCCGAAGCGGCGATCCTCGAGACCGTGCAGGCCGGCCTCGTCGACCAGCGTGTCGACGTCCTCGGGGTCCGGGTAGAAGCTGGCGAACAGCTGCATCAGTTCGAGCACCGTCAGGTTGGCCTGCACCCCCGAGGCCTGCAGCATGATGCCGATCCGGGTCCGGCACTCGCGCGCGTCGGGTGCGTGCTCGCCGAACAGGCGGATCGAACCGGTCTGCAGCGGCTTCAGGCCCAGCAGCAGGTGGATCAGCGTCGACTTGCCGGCCCCGTTCGGGCCGAGCAGCGCGGTCACGCGCCCGGCCTCGAGCCGGAGATCGATGTCCGAGAGGGCCTGCAGATCGGCGTAACGGTGGGACACGCCTTCGAGTTCGGCGACCGGTGGATTCATGGCCAGACTCCGTTGGGAACGATGGAAACGATGGGCACAGTGTCCCGCTCCGACGCCCGATCGGCCAGTGAGCGGACTCAGCGATTGCGGGTGACGAATGTCATTCCGGGCTATGCTGGTTGCCCTTCCCGAATCCCGAATCCTGGATCTCGCCATGCCGTATTCGCTTCGAACCGCCCTGTTGCTTGTCGTCGTGCTGATCTCGGGTTGCGCCGGACTCGGGGTCGGCCGCGAGCCGCCGTCGGTGTTCCTGCAGTCGTTCCGGGCCGTGCCCGACCCGGCCGGCGGCGCCGGACTGCCGGCCTTCGAGATCGCGCTTCGGGTCATCAACCCCAACCCCGAGCCGCTGCGCCTGCAGGGCGCGGTCTACTCGGTCCGGCTCGAGGGGCGCAAGCTGGTCGAAGGCGTGGCCAACGACCTGCCCGAGATCGAAGGCTACGGCGAGGGCCGGGTCGTGCTGACCGCCGGCGTCGACCTGCTCGGCGGCGTGCGGCTGCTGGCCGACCTGATGAACCAGCCGCGCGATCGCTTCGAATACAGCCTCGAGGCCCGACTCGACCCGGTTGGGTTCTCGCGGGATATCCGCATCCAGGACACCGGGCAGATCGATCTGAGGACGCGCTGAGACGCCCGGGACGTCCGCCCATGACTTCCGGCGCTTGCGGCCGTGCCGTGCGCGGCGCTAGCGTAGCGGTCGCAATCGAACCCGGAGACGCGCGATGAAGACGCTGCTCGTGACCATCGGATGGTGCCTGCTGTTCGTGCTGGCCTGGCCGCTGGCCCTGCTGGTGCTGCTGCTGTGGCCGGTCGTCTGGCTGCTGTCGCTGCCGTTCCGTGCGCTGGGCATCGCGGTCGAGGCGGTGTTCGCGCTGATGAAGGCGGTGCTGTTCCTTCCGGCCCGCCTGCTCGGCTATCGGCCCGCCGCGAACGCCTGACCCGACCTTCCCCGCCGTCGCATCGGTCGCGTTTCGCTCGCCACGGCCTCGCCGCCCCGGGGGCCGCGCAGCCGCAACCCGGGACCTCCTGACGAAACCGCCCCGGACCGGTTCGCGAGCAAGCTCCCTCCAACAGTCGAACCCATCGCCGGCGCCG
>CAZJSH010000122.1:0-1634 GCA_964548715.1 uncultured Halomonas sp.
GGAACAGGTACTGGCGGTCGAGCGCTTCGAGCGAGGCGGCCATGGATTCGTATCCGGATTCGAGATCGGGGTCCGATCATACCGCCGGTCCGAGGGCCGGGGCCGGTCAGTCCCGACAATCGCTGCGGTCATGCACCGCCGGGATGTCGCCGGCCAGAAAATCCGGAATGCCAGCCGGCAGCGCTTCGCAGATCGAATACAGCCTCCGGGTGCTTTCCGGGTCCGACTCGGCGAACACGAGGTCGGGGTTGGCGATCCGCAGGGCCGCGAGCGCCATCGTCCGTCCCCTTCCGCTCGGCGTGTCAAGTGCCCGGATCCCACGCCGTTCCGGGCAATATCGCCCCACAGCCAGCCCCGGGAATATCGACGTCGAATTCTCCGCACTGAACTCGAAGCGCACCGATTCCGAGCCCAGCGCATGCTGCCCTCGAACACCGGCGCACCATCCGAACAGGTAGGCGGCCGTTTCTTCGTTGATGCGCTTGCGCTCCTGAAACCGCAGCTTGCGAATCCCGATCAGGCGATAGTGAGCATGTAGCAGCTCGTGCGCTGCGAAGGTCAGCCCGTTCAGCATCCACTGGCGCGGCGCGGTGTTCCTGCCGTAGGGGTTTGCGACAGCGATCGTCAATCCGTCATCGTCCAGGCGGTCCTCGACCTCGAGGACCACGCCCGCTCCTGCGGGCACGGCCAGGAACACGACCTCCAGATCTCTTGCAGACAGGGAATGCAACACCCCGGAAACCCGGGAGAGCGTTGCTGCAACGGATGCCAGAAACGACTCGATCGATTCGTCGCCGCGTTGCCGAAAATCATCGAAGGCGGCTTCGAATCCCTCGGGAGCCACGACGCGAACATGGACGCGATCGGATGCAGCCGTCGCGACTCCATCGAGATGCTCGATCGTAACTCGAGCGGGCTCGGCGCCGCCGACGTAGGCAGTGCTGATAAAGCCCTCGGGTGGGTTGCCGGCCAGCGGCGAAAGCATCGTGCCGGCCTGCTCGCGATCGGCCGAAGCCCGATCGACCGCCTGGCGATGCAATTCCGTCGGCGAAGCGCAGCCGATCATCATCAGAGCCGTGGCGCTGCTCAGGATCGCCAGACCCCGTGCAGTCACGGCAACAGCGCCCAGCCCTCGGCCTGCCGGCGGACGAGCACGGTCATCGCCGAGTGGGCGATCTTGATCCCCGGGGCGATTTCATCCGGCGCGACGCCGCGAGCCGAGGCGCTCTGGCCGCAGAGGTAGACGGTGACGCCGGCGGCCATCAGCGCGTCGAGCAGGTCGGCGTTGGGATGGGCGACGCCGAAGCGTTCCCGGTAGGCCTCGCGCGACAGGACATCGAACAGCGTGCCGCCGTGGGTGACGACCTCGATCTGCAGGTCGTCGGGGTCGATGCCGGCGCGAGCGTGCAGGTTGACGAACCGGGCCACCGATTCCAGCCGCCGGTTGAGCACGTGCTCGTCGGCCGAGCCGCTGGCGACGTCGAAGACCACGCGATAGGTCTCGCCGGGGACCAGGTTGAACGCGTCCTCGGGCTGCGGCGCGACCGCGCCGTGGTCCGGAATCGCGGGGCCGGTGGTGAAGGACTCGGGCAGGGTCTGGCTCCACGCAGGCGTGACCAGCACGGTGAGCAGCA
>CAZJSH010000122.1:1734-7990 GCA_964548715.1 uncultured Halomonas sp.
CGGGCCTTGACGTCCAGCTTGGCCTGCTTCGTGTCGCCGGTGACGGCGGCCACGAGGTGGGCGGCGCGGACCATCGCCTCGGCCGCCGCATCGTCGCGGCCGAGCGCGAACAGGACGCGCGCGTGGCTGGCGTGGAAGCGGTGCTCGCGATCGGCCAAGCGCGCGGCCCGCGCATGGAACCCGGCCGCGCGGTCGAGTTCGTCCAGCGACTCGTAGAACCGGCCCAGTGACCACAGGAACCACGGATCGTCCGGGCGGAGCGCCTCGAGCCGACGTGCGTACGCTGCTGCCGCGTCGGATCGACCTTCGTCCCGCTCGAGGCGGACCAGGTTGAACAGCGTCGACGCCGGATCGTCGGCGACGTCGAGCGCGGCCAGGAACCGGTCGCGCGCCCGGTCCGGCCGTCCGAGCCGTCGTTCGACGACGCCCGCGGTGTTCCATGCCGCGGCGAAGCCGGCGTCGAGCTCGATCGCCTGCGCCGCCCAGGCCGCGGCCGCCTCGGGGTCGCCGGCCGCCAGCAGTTCGGCGGCGCGGTTGTTGTAGAAGTGGGCCAGCGCGCGCTCGTCGCTGATGCGGCGGCCGCGGTACGGGGCCGCCAGGCGCTGCGACAGGCTGTAGTCCGGCTCGAAGTCCACCGTTCTGCGCAGGCCGGGTGCATCGATGCCGACATTGACGTGACCCACGTCGGTGATCAGGCCGGCATCCTCGCGCCAGGACGCGGGCACCTGCACTTCACGCGGGTAGGCGTCGATGCCGAGCGCGCGCGCGGCGCTGATGAACAGCAGCGTGAAACTCAGGCAATTGCCCTGCCCCCGTTCGATGGTCTCGGCCACGTCGGTGGTCGGCGTGGCGCGGTAACGAAAGCCCAGGCCGCCGTCGGTGGCGATGAACTCGACCAATCGATCGACCCGCCGGGCCGGGTTCTGCGCGCCTTCCGCGATCTCGGATTCGAGTCGTTCGAGCCAGCTCGGCGGCAAACGGAGCACCTCGTCCGGCGCAGGCGGAGCGGCACCGGCAGGATGCCAGGCCGCTGACGCCAGCAGGCCGATCAGTGTCCATCGCAGCAAACTCGAGATCATGCAGGCAGTGTAGTGCCCGACGATGCCGCGGTTCAATCGGCCGCAGTGAACTCGTCGAGAAACTCGGTGGCGCGCCGCAGGTGCGGAATGACGATCGTGCCGCCGACGACCAGGCCGATGCTCATGGTCTCCATGATCTCCTCGCGGGTCGCGCCCGCTTCAACGCTCTGGGCGATGTGGTAGCTGACGCAGTCGTCGCATCGGAGCACCAGCGAGGCGACCAGGCCCAGCAATTCCTTCGACTTGGTATCCAGCGCGCCGTCGCCGCTGTAGGTCAGGGAATCCAGCGAAAACATCCGCTTGATCACGCGGTTGTCCTCGGCCAGCAGGCGCTCGTTCATCTTGCGGCGGTACTCGGTGAACTGCTTGACGCGATCAGACATGGCGGCTTTCTCAGAAAGGAGACCTCGACGCAAGGTTACCTCGAAAGCCTTTTTTTGGGCGCGTTGCCGAAGCGCAGCGGATCCCTCGAGTGACCTGAGATAATTCGAAAATGCACGTCCGCGTCATCATCATCAACGTCGACACGATCGGCTATGCGGCACTCGCTGCCGCGAGTGCTCGTCGACACCTGCCTTTCGAGATCACGTTCATCGACTGTAGTCGAGCCAAGCAGCAGATCGAGGCTGGCAAGAACCTCGCGAGAACGCTCGACATTCAATACGAACGCTGGCCGCTGGATATCCACGGTCGAACGTTGGACAAGATCTTCAGAACGACGAATTCCGATCTGTTGATTCTCGTCGACTCGGATGCCGAGATTCTGGATGCCAGGCCCATGCTGAGCGAGATCGACAAAGGTCTCTGCCCGGAAGAGTACGGCATCGCCTGGGAACAACCTACCGGCCCAGCGATCGAAGCCCGGTCACCGATCACGCTGTATATGGCGCGTCCATGGATTCCATTCTGCGCATTCGCCGCCCCCAAAGTACGAAAGCTGCTCGACGACGGCGTCAGCTTCGCAGCTTACAGAATTCAGAACGACATGCTTTGGCTACCCGCGCCGATGCGGAATCTACTGGCCTACAGGCGCCTTTTCCCTGGACTGCGGGCCTTGAAACTCCAGTCCCTTCAATCGACCCAGCGGCAGGTCGACGGATGGACCGCGCCGTATATCGATTTCGATACCGGCGCGGCCTTGCATCGGGCAGCTGATCAACATGGAATGAAACTGCGCCAGCTGGATTGGGCCAATCACGGGCAAACCGTTTTTCATGTCCATGGCGGAACACGTCGTCGCCTGCATTTCTGGATGCGGAACCACAACGCGGGCAGTGAAAGCCGGAACCGCGCACTCGAAAAACTTCAAGAAAAATACGGCCTCGAGATTTCTGAAACTCTACTCGATGAGATCCGGCATGCTGAAAATAGTCAATAGTTCCCAGGCCTGAGTGCAATGCACAGCACACCAGCCAGCAACGCGATGTGCAGCAAGGCCGCCAGCAGCGTGCAGACGATGGCCGGGCGAAGCGCGGACGGCCGGTCGTGGTGCCGGACGAGCACCGCCAGCGCGATCGCCGAGAGCATCGCCGGCAGCAACGGCACCGCGCCGAGCGGACCGAGCTCCAGCGTGCCCACGACGACGATCGCCGCCGTCCAGCCGGCGACGACCAGCAGCAGGTAGCCGTAGCGGGCCCGCGCGGTGCCCAGCCGGACCACCCAGTGCCGCTTGCCGACCGCGGCGTCGGCGGCCACGTCCGGAAACTGGTTGATGTAGAGCAGGGCCGCGATCAGCAGCCCGCCGGGCAGGCCCAGCGCCAGCGACATCGGCGCCAGCGTGCCGCTCTGGATGCTCCAGGACGCCGCCGGCAGCAGCCCGAAACCGGCCAGCACGGCGAACTCGCCGAGACCGCGCCGGTTCAGCGCCAGCGGCTCGGCCGAGTAGCCCCAGCCGAGCAGCAATCCGATTGGCCCGAGCACCAGCAGCACCGGCCCCGACTGGACGACCAGCCAGAGCCCGACCGCGATCGCTGCGGCGAACAGCAGGGCGGCCAGCCGGGCCAGCCCGGTCTCGGTGTAGACCCCGTCCTGGATCATCCGGCTGCCGCCGGTGAACGGCGGAACCCGGTCGACGTTGATCGCATCGGTGCCGTTGCGGGCATCGACCACGTCGTTGATGACGTTGATGCCGGCGTGCAGCAGCCCCGCCGTCAGCAGCGTCAGCACGCTAAGCCCGGCGTCGATCGACGCCCCGGCGTGCCGGGCTCCGGCCAGCCCGAGACCCACCGGCAGCAGCGAGGCCAGCAGGAACGGTGCGCGGATCGCGGCCAGCGGGCGCATCGGCGCCGGAATCCGGCGAGCGGTGAACTCGGCGGTCATCGATCGCTCCGGTTCGAACGAACGACAGTGTGCCCCAGGCCCGCCGCGCGCGTGCGCCGAAGGTCGAATGGCCGCTCGCCGGGCGCCGTGCGAGGCTGGCATCATCGCGCAGGCCACCGGGAGGCTTCACCATGACCCATGCCGAACTGCACCGCCGATCGCTGACCGACCCCGAAGGCTTCTGGGCCGAGGCGGCCGAGGCCATCGACTGGGACCGCCGCTGGGACCGGGTGCTCGACGATTCGAACGCCCCGCTCTATCGCTGGTTCACCGGCGGACGGCTGAACACCTGCCACAACGCCCTGGACCGTCATGTCGACAACGGCCGCGCCGACCAGGTCGCGCTGATCCACGATTCGGCCGTGACCGACACCGTGCGCCGCTGGACCTACCGCGAACTGCGCGACGAGGTCGCCCGGCTCGCCGGCGTGCTGGCCGCTCACGGCGTGTCGAAGGGCGACCGGGTGATCGTCTACATGCCGATGGTGCCCGAGGCGGCGATGGCCATGCTGGCCTGCGCCCGGATCGGCGCAATCCACTCGGTGGTGTTCGGCGGCTTCGCCTCGGCCGAGCTGGCCAAGCGCATCGACGACGCGAAGCCGAAGATGATCCTGACCGCGTCCTGCGGCCTTGAGCCGGGCCGCGTCGTCGAGTACAAGCCGCTGCTGGACGCCGCGATCGACGCCGCCGCGCATCCACCGGACGCCACGCTGGTCCTGGCTCGGGAGCAGTGCGGGGCGACCCTGGTCGAGGGCCGTGACTTCGACTGGGCATCCGAGGTCGCAGCGGCGTCACCGGCCGACTGCGTGTCGACCGAGGCCACCGACCCGCTCTACATCCTCTACACCTCCGGCACGACGGGCCAGCCCAAGGGCATCGTCCGGGACCACGGCGGGCATGCCGTGGCGCTGGCCTGGTCGATGCCGAACGTCTACGACACCCACCCCGGCGAGGTGTTCTGGGCGGCCAGCGACGTCGGCTGGGTCGTGGGCCATTCCTACATCGTCTACGCCCCGCTGCTGATCGGCGCGACCACCGTGCTGTTCGAGGGCAAGCCGGTCGGCACGCCGGACGCCGGGACGTTCTGGCGGGTGATCGAACGCCACGGCGTCTCGACGCTGTTCACCGCGCCGACGGCGTTCCGCGCGATCCGCAAGGAAGACCCGGACGGTCGCTTCATCGAGCAATCGGACCTGTCGACCCTGCGCGCGCTGTTCCTGGCCGGCGAACGCTGCGACCCGGAGACGCTGCACTGGGCGGAGGAGCAGCTGAAGGTGCCGGTGATCGACCACTGGTGGCAGACCGAGACCGGCTGGCCGGTGGCCGCCAATTGCCTCGGCGTAGAGCGCCTGCCGGTCAAGGCCGGCTCGCCGACCCGCGCGGTGCCGGGCTACGACGTGCGCGTGCTGGATTCGGAAAGGAACGAACAGCCCGACGGCGAGATCGGCGCGATCGTCATCAAGCTGCCGCTGCCGCCCGGCTGCCTGCCGACGCTCTGGCAGGCCGAGGACCGCTATCGCAGCGCCTACCTCGAGCGCTACCCGGGCTACTACCTGACCGGCGATGCGGGCATCCGGGACGACGACGGCTACCTGTGGATCATGAGCCGCATCGACGACGTCATCAACGTCGCCGGCCACCGGCTGTCGACCGGCGAAATGGAAGAGGCGCTGGCCGGCCACCCGGCGGTGGCCGAGTGCGCGGTGTTCGGCGTGCACGATTCGCTGAAGGGCGAACTGCCGCTAGGGCTGGTCGTGCTGAAGGACGGCATCGACTGCGACGCCGAAACCCTGCGCAGCGAACTCATCCAGCGGGTCCGATCATCGATCGGCCCGGTCGCGGCCTTCAAGCTGGTCGCATCCGTGGACCGCCTGCCGAAGACCCGCTCGGGCAAGATCCTGCGCGGCACGATGAAGTCGATCGCCGACGGCCGCGACTGGACCATGCCGGCGACCATCGACGACCCGGCGATTCTCGACGAGGTGGAAGCCGCGCTGGTGCGGCTGGGCTACCCGGTCGAGAAGTAGGCGACGAACGCGCGGCCGGCCGGGCCGTCCGCGCGAAGCATCCCGGGGCTCAGGCCGATTCGTCGAGCAGCGCCAGCGCGCGCTCCAGCGCCTGATCGCCCGGCACCTCGACGTCCGGAGCCACGCCCCGGCGGTCCAGCCGGACGAGGTCCGGCGCCACGTAGTCGGCCACCGGCAGGAACAGCCGGAAGGTCTGGTTCATCGGGAAGTGTTCGGCCGAGAGCATGGCCCCGGCGGTGCGCTCGCCGACCACCGGAACGCCCTTCTGCTGCAGCCGATAGACCAGCGGTTCGCTGGTGCTGCCGGTGCCGGAATCGGTCAGGATCACCACCCGCCCTTCGAAGATCGGATCGTCGTGCGCCGGCAGCACCAGGCGCGCCGCCCCGTCGCGCTGCAGCTGCGCGGCGAAGGCGTCCAGGTCCAGCGTTTCCAGGGCGGCGATCGCCGCATACTGCTCGGCATCGGGCGCCCGGCCGTGGCGGGCGTACCAGCCGCGGGTCAGGAACGCACCGGCGTCCAGCGCATCGCGGTTCAGGGCGCGCGACAGCGCCACGGCGGTCGGGAACGAGCCGCCGGGGGTACCGCGGAGGTCGAGCACCAGCCCGTCCGGGGCGGCCTCGATCACCTCGTTCATCCGTGCTCTGAATTCGTCCGGGTCGCCGGCGAACATGCGGACCCTGATCCGGGCGACGTCGTCGCGCGGCCAGTCGAGCGCGATCATCGGCTCGTCGCTGGCCGAACCCCGCCCTTCCTGCCAGTGCAGCCGGAGGTGCGTGAACGGAAGCGCCTCGGTCGCGTCGTTGAACGCGGCCCGGAAGTCCGCGTCGTCGA
>CAZJSH010000123.1:0-7919 GCA_964548715.1 uncultured Halomonas sp.
GTACCTGTGGCTGGTGCGCGCCATCGAGACCCGCTACCAGCCCGGCCTCGAACGGCTGGAGACCTTCCTGGTCGAGGTGGGACGGAACAAGTTCACCCGCCCGCTGTACGAAGAGCTGGCCGCCACCGACTGGGGCCGCGACTGGGCCATCGAGATCTACCAGCGCGCCCGCCCCGGCTACCACCCCATGACCCGCACCGCCGCCGAACGCGCACTCGGCATCGACGGCTGACCGTTTTCTCGTCGTAGGCGTTGTGGTTTGTTCGGTCAGATGATGGGCGCGAAGACGCAAAGGCGCGAAGAGAACAGCAAGAACGAAGTACTGAATGGGTTTTGATCGTCGGTCGACGGCGGCCGCACGTGGATCAGGCTGATGATGAGTTTCGGACGGCGCAGGTTGCTGAACCCTGAAACCTGAAACCGCCTTTTCCTCTCTTCGCGCCTTCGCGTCTTCGCGCTCATCCTCTATGGAACCAGGCGCCAACGTCGAACGAAGCCGCGGTCAAGGATCGGACGGCGGACTGGAAGGTTCGTCGAGGCCGTGTTCGAGGAAGTGCTCGATGGTGTGTTCGTAGCCCGGCAGCGGCACGACGGGAAGCGGCTCGCCGGTGCGTTCACGGTGACGGCGGTCGAGGTCGTCGATGATCTGGGCGGCCAATGCATCGGCCAGCAGCAGTTCATCCGGGCCCAGCGACGCGCCGATATTGGAGTTCATCATTTGCAACGCCGTCCAGTCACCCAGCCGGTACGAGGCCCGGTACCAGGCCTGGGCCAGCAGCGGATCGACGACCACGCCCTCGGCACCCATGCCGAGATAGGCCGTCGCCAGCGCCTGCATCGCGTAGTGCGAACCGCGGGCGGCCAGCTCGACGAAGCAGTCCAGCGCGACTTCGCCCATGTTGTCGCGGAACAGCTGCCGATAGCACTGCTCATAGGCCGCGAGCTTGTCCTCGCCGGCCCGCCGGGCCAGTTCGGCGTCGCTCATGCTCGAATACCGCTGTACCTCCAGGTCGTCGAGCGGAAAACCGTGTTCGCGCATCCAGGCACGCATGGAGCCCGGAGTCGGCTCCGCGTCCGGGTCGCCCGGCGCCGGTTGGAAGGCCGGGCGATCGGATGCGGTGCGCGGACCGACCGGGGTCGTTGCAGGCCCGGCTCGGAAATCTTCGACGGTCGGAGTACGAAGCGCAGGAGGTTCGGCGTCCGACACCGCCACCGTCTCCGGCGCATCTGGCTCGCCGGGCGAAGCGCCGTGATTCAGTCCCAGCCAGTACGCGCCCGCGACGGCCAGCGCCACCAGCACGAATCGAACGATTCCCTTCATCACGAGTCCCCATCGGCCCACGTCGCCCCAGTCTACTGATCCCGGCACCGGCTTTCATATCGGCCGCCGAACGCCCGCTCGGCATCGACGGCTGACGGCGTGCTGGTCGTGGGCGTTGGCGCCTGGTTCCTTAGAGGATGAGCGCAAAGACGCAAAGGCGCGAAGAGAACGGCAAGAACGAAATACTTAATGGATATTGATCATCGGTCGACGGCGGCCGCACATGGATCAGGCTGATGATGAGTTTCGGGCGGCGCAGGTTGCTGAACCCTGAACCCTGAAACCTGAAACCTGAAACCGCCTTTTCCTCTCTTCGCGCCTTTGCGTCTTCGCGCTCATCCTCTGAAGGACCGAAGCCACCCCGGGCCGAGTCATCGACACCGCCCGTCGAACCGCAACGATCGGGCAGCCCTTCAGGAAACGGGCATCCTTTCGCGCCCTTCGCCCCTTGGCGGCCTTCGCGTCCATCCTCTAAAGCGGCGGGCACAACGCACAGAGAGCGCACACCCCACGGCCACGCAAAATCGGCCGGCGAAAGCGTACAATATCGGTCCTGAATTCAACGCCCTGCCCGACGACGATGTTTTCCCAGTCCTACACGCCGGTGAAGTTCGAGCGCGACGCCGAGGTCGTGCTGATTCCCGATGGCCAGGTGCTCGAGCTGCCGGCCGGGACGACCGGGTACCTGACCCAGTCACTGGGCGGAAGCTTCACGATCTACGTCGACGGCCGCCTGTTCCGGCTCGGCGGCGATGATGCCGACGCGATCGGCCGCGAGCCGCCGGCGCGGCCGGAGCTGCCGGACAACGCCTCGGACGAGGACTTCGAGGCGCTGGTCGTGCACCAGCTCAAGACCTGCTACGACCCGGAAATCCCGATCAACATCGTCGATCTCGGCCTGGTCTACGAGGTCGACATCCAGCGCAACGACGAGGGCGACCGCGACATCCGGATCGCGATGACGCTGACCGCGCCGGGCTGCGGCATGGGCGACTTCCTGGTCGACGACGTCCGTTCGCGGCTGAAGATCATCCCGACCGTGGCCTCGGTCGACGTCGAACTGACCTTCGATCCGCCGTGGAACCAGGAAATGATGTCGGAATCCGCGCGCCTCGATACCGGCATGTTCTGAAGCGGTGCGCCGCAGCCGCCCCGAGGCTCCTTCCGCCGCGCAGCGACTGCGCATCGCCGACGCCTTCGATTACCTCGGCTCGCCCGAGGGCATCCGCTGGGTGGCCGGCTTCTGGTTCGCGATCGTGTTCATCGAGGCCCTGTCCCGGGCGCCGATCCCGCTCGGTGGACTGGCGGCCTTCGTGCTTCGCTTCGTGGCCTGGTTCATGCTCTACCGGATCGCGTCGGAAACGCTGCTCGAGGCCGCCGACGACACGCCCGGACTGCCCCGTCGCGCCGAAGGCGGCGACGGCCTGGCCTGGCGGCACGTGGCGCTGTGGCTGATCGGCACGCTGGCGCTGGTCGCGATCACCGTCTGGGTTGGACCCGTCGGGACCGTACTGGGCGCGCTGGGGCTGCTGCTGGTGCTGCCGGCCGCGACCATCCTTCTGACCCTGGGCAGAAGCCTGCTGTCGGCGCTGTGGCCGCCTTCGTGGCTGCGCCTGGCCGCTCGCCTGGGTCAGCGTGACTACGGCCTGCTGTGCGGCGCGTTACTGGGCATCGGGGCGGTCTACGCGCTGGCCGCGTGGATCGGCCACCTCGTCCAGCCCGACGGCTGGCTCGGCCCGATCGCACAGTTCACGGTCTGGAGCGCCGGCGTGCTGGGCTGGTTCCACCTGGCCGGACGGGCCGTGGCGCTGCACCGCGACGATCTGAACCTGACCGAACCCGATACCGAGGTTGAAGCCGAGCCCGAACGCTTCACGCGCGACCCCGAGGCGCTGTGGGAAGAAATCCGTACCCGCGGTGGCTCGCGGGCGATGCACGCCGAGCTGGCCCGCCAGCTGGCCGTCGACGACCCGGCCGACCGGCGACTGACCCACGGCCGGATGCACATCGAGACCCTGCTGCTGGCCTTCGAGGATCCGGTCGAGGCGGTCGATCGAAGTGCGGCGATGCTGGACCTGGACCCGGGATTCTGCCTGTCGGACGCCGACGTCATGCGCGCGCTCGTCGTCGCCGCCGCGGACCAGGATCAGCCCGACCTGACGCTGCGATTCGCGGAGAACTTTCTCGCCCGATATCCGCGCTCGGCCAAGGCGCCGAGCGTCAAGCTACGGGCCTGCGAGGCCCTTGCCGATCGCGCCTCCGGACAGCGCGGCCCCGCCGATGACTGGTACCGGGAGCTACAGGTGTCCGATCTGAACGACGCCGCCCGTGAGCGTCTGCAGACGTTGGTCGAATTCTACGCCGCCCCCGGAACCCACTGAACCTCTGCGCCATCTGTGCCCGGCGTCCCCGGCGCCCTCGTTGTCGTCAGCGTCTGCGCTCCTGCGACGACGGTGCTGCTGAAACTTGACCAATGTCATTTTTGTAAATATATTGACAAATTAGCGTGGAGGCTCGATACTGTTCTCCACGCAAGCACGATCAATCACGCTCGAACGAGGGATCCCGCCATGTGCCCCCACCTTCCGAACCAGCCGACCCACAGCATGAGCCCCGCCCCGCGATTCGCACGCCGAGCGCTTCTGGTGTTCCTTCTGTTCGCTCCATGGATCGCGTCGGCCGAGGTGCCGCTCTACCGCGTCGATCCCATCGCGGAATACACCACTGCGACCACGATTCGAGGCCACAACGAATCCGGCGCGGTGGTCGGTGACCAGGTCCAGGCCGGCCAGTCGATGCCGTTCATCGCCACCTCGACCAACGGACTGGCCCTGCTGCCGCTCCCGGAGGGGTACGACGCGGGGGTCGCCATGGACATCAACGACAACGGGTTGGTGGTCGGAACGGTGTCAGACAGCGGATTTCCGATGGACTTTGGACGACCGGCCTTCTGGACCCCCGACGGGTCGGGGGACTGGACGATCTCAATTCCCCAGGAATTCGCGACGCTGCCGAGCCCGATCGGCGGGAACCTGGCGGTCACTGGAGGCATGATCGTCGCGGTCAACGACTTGGGGCTGATGGTCGGTTGGTCGAGGCTGCATGGCTTCCAGGGCGTCCCGACTACGCTGTTCTCGGCCAGCGACGCACCGCTGAATCTCGGAGAGATGGGATTTGCTGCGACGGTCCGGGCCATCAACGATAACAACGTGATCGCTGGCGGACAGTTGCTGCTCGACCTCGACACCGGCACGGTTACCGACATCGGTGTCCCTGCGCCGATCGGAAGCGTAGGCTTCAGCGATGCCATCGCGTTCGCGATCAACAACTCCGATGAAGCCGTGGTTGCTGCGAATCTCGCCAGCGTGCCCACCGAGAACTACCTGACGTATCTATACAGCGCGGCTGTGGGATTCACGCAGCTCAACCCCGCCCAGTTACCCAGCCGGTTCGTCGGTTTCTACGACAACAACGACCTCGGCGACGTCGCCGCCTCGGGCGGGTTGTTGTTCCGGCAGGAAGCGGAGCTGGTGACTGATCTGGCGTCCCTGATCGATCCCGTCGACTCGGCATGGCAGGTCGATCTCGGCTTCATCGCGAACGATCGCACCCTGTACACCACGGCCCGTAACACCACCACCGGAGCGTCGTCGATCGTCCGACTGGTGCCGGGCAGCGATATCGTGTTCGAAAGCGGGTTCGAACCGCCGGCCGGCTGACGCGGCCGCCGCGCGGTGCAGGCCGGACGGCCGAATGCGGGCGGCGTGCCCGAACCAATGCAAGCCCGACTCGAGGCGGCAAATGTTCAGTGGGACGTCGAATCCCGAGCGATTGAACCGCAGAGGATGCGCGCAAAGACGCGGAGGCGCGAAGAGAAACGCAAGAGGGTTGAACGAACAGCAACGCCGAGTTGGCCCGAGGGTCGCGACTACTGCATCGCATTGAACCATCGGTTCGATTCTTCAAATTCAGCTTCTCTGCATTTCTCTTCGCGCCAAGACCAGAACCGCAACCCGTCCCGAACCCCTGCGCTCGCGCGCTTGGCCCACAACGCTTGTACGACGGCTGAGCGTTACCTGACTTGCCGCATGGCCCACTGGCTTTCGACGACGATCAGCGCCCGAACAGTTTGCCGGCCAGTCCGATCGCGCCGGACAAGCCGCCGATCGACTCCAATGCACCACCGCTGGATGCCTTGTCGACCATCACCGGCACCGCTTCCTGCAGACCGGACAGCGCGGCGCCCTCGTCGAGTCCGAGCTTGCCGGCGAAGCTGCGGATGGAATTGCGGCCGAACAACTCGACGAGCTGCTCGCGGCCGATGCCCTGGTTGCCGCCATCGCCCAGCCACGATTCGGCCATGGCCGCCAGGCCACCGCCCTGCATCACCCCGACCAGCGCGGCGAGATCGACGTTCTTGCCTTCGCCCGGCATCAGCCCGGCAAGCGCGTCCATGACGGTATCGAGCGACAGCGAACTCGACAGCTGGTCGGAAACCCCGGATTGAAACGCCTGCGCGCCGATCTTCAACAGTTCCTGGATATTCATTGCCGAAATCCCTCCTGGTCCCCGCACCGACGCCCGGTGCGTTCTGTAATTTCATTCTACGGCGATTCGACCGCCTCGGCGAGTGCGTCGGTCGCGCGCACCCGGCCTCCGGCATCGACGACCAGCGCCCGGTCCAGCCCCATCGACCCGGCCACCATCCACCAGGCGTCTGGACCGGCGACGACCAGCGCCGTCGCGCCGGCGTCCGCACGAAGGGGGTCGGCATGGATGACGGTGGCCTGCATCACCGCGTCGACCGGGCGGCCGGTGAACGGGCTGAGGATGTGGGCGTAGCGCTCGCCGTCGAACTGGCCGAAACGTTGATCGTTTCCCGACGTGAACACGGCCAGCGGCTCGCGCAGCTCCAGCGTGGTCAGCACGCCACCGGACGGGTCGTTCAGGCCGACGCGCCAGGCGCGCTCGGTCGGGCCACAGACCAGCACATCGCCGCCGGCGTTGACCAGCGCATCGCGGATCTCGACCTCGGCCAGCAGCTCGCAGGCCCGGCGGACGGCCAGGCCCTTGGCAATGCCCGAGAAGTCGAGCTGCACGCCGCGAGCACGCGACCGGACGCTGCGGCCTTCGAGCTCGATCGCGCGCATCGACGGCTGCCAGGCCAGCAGGTCGGCGATCGCCTCGTCGCCGGGCGGCGGGGCGGTGATCGGATAGTCGGATGTATGGAAGCCCCACAGCGCCACCAGCGCACCGATGGCCGGATTGAAGCGGCCCAGCGATTCGTCCTCCAGGCGCGTGCTGACCTCGATCAGCTCGGCCAGGTCCGGCGTGGTCCGGGGCCGGCCTCCGCGGGCCAGTTCTGCGTTCAGGGCCGTCAGCGCACCGGGCTCCCACGGGTGCAATTCCCGGTGCATGCGCTGGAGCTCGGGACCGAGCAATCGGAAGGCATTGGCCGCGTGGGCCTCGGTCACACCTCGAACCTTCACTTCGACCCGTGTGCCGAAGACGAAGAAGGTCGCGTCGTGGTCGCCTTCCGGCGGCATGCAGCCAGCCAGTGCCAAAACCAGCAGGGCCAGCGCGACGGCCGGGCCGCCGCGCCAGCGATTCACTCGACTACGGGCGCCAGGCCAGCGCGACGAACACCCGGCGGTCCGGCGCATTGAACCCGGCCAGCGGCTCGTAGTCTTCGTCGGCGAGGTTGTCAACGCGCACCTCCGCGGTCCAGTCCGTGCCCAGCGCGATCGCACCGCGCAGGTTGACGAGGGTATACGAATCCAGCGAGACGCCGCCGACATCCAGCCGCTCACCGACATGGACCAACTCGGCGCCGAGCCGGTGCCCGCCGTCGAAGCGCCAGCCGCCGGACCAGGTGTAGCGAGCCTCGGCGCGGCGCAGCAGGTCGCGGTCCGCGGCCCGGTCCTCGGGGTCCTGCCAGGTGGCGCTGGCATCGCTGTACCAGCGATCGGCGGTGTAGCGATGGGTGAGTTCGATTCCCTGGATCCGGGCTTCGTTGATATTGATCGCCTGGAAATCGACGCCGGAGAAGTCGATCAGGTCATCGATGCGATTCTGGTAGACGCTGAGCGTCAGCGCCTGGCCTGCTGCCGGCCGCCAGTCCAGTCCGATCTCTGCCGACCAGGCGCGTTCCGGGTCCAGTTCCGGGTTGCCGGCGAACAGGCCACCGAAACCGGGCGAATACAATTGGCTGAAGTTCGGCGCCCGGAACGCCCGGCCGATGGAGCCGAAGGCACGCCAGGTCTCCCCGATTCGGTATCCGAGCGCGGCGCTGCCGGTCAGTTCGGTGCCGAACTCGCTGTCGCGGTCCGCCCGGAGCGCGGCTTCCCACTGCAGCGCGCCGCGGCCGCCTTCCAGACCGGTATAGACACCCAGGTTCGTCCGGTCTTCGTTCCACTGGCCGTCCGACTCGCCGTCCTCCTGCCAGGCGTCCGCGCCGACCATCCAGGTCGTCGGGCCGAACGCCCGCTCGGCCTGTGCATCGAGCTGCAGGCGGCGGGTCTCGAACGCGCTGATGCCGAACGCGGTCTCGGTGTCCAGTTCGTCGGAAAGCAGGCCGCCACCGATCCGGATCGCCCAG
>CAZJSH010000124.1:0-7915 GCA_964548715.1 uncultured Halomonas sp.
AATGGCAAAAAAGAGCATTGCTAGCGTTGGTATTGAAATACCCGGAGCTGATATTAATCGCATCAGCCTTAGGTCAAAAACATCATTACTTGACTATGATGTGATCATTGTCGATCCACATATATATGACTTCTACGGCTATAACTACGACAACTATCAAGGTAAGCCATGTCTAGATGACACGAACTCATTTCGTTTAAAGGACCACCTTGAACACTGGCGCAGAGAAATATTAGAGGCAGTAAAAGCAGGGAAAAGCGTATTTATATTCCTTAATGAAAAAGAGGAAGTATTTGTTGCGACTGGTAAAGAGTCTCATTCTGGAACTGGTCGAAACCGGCAGACCACTCGCCACGTAACTCTGGTGTCCAACTATCAGATTGTTCCTGGAGGAATATCAGTAACAACATCCAATGGATCCTCCATGGCTCTCGCTGGAAAAGAGAATGAACTCACAACATACTGGAGTGAGCTAGGATCCATCTCAGAATATCGTGTCCTTCTTGAGGGGGAAGGCGTAAAACCGATAGTAAAAACCAAAAATGGTGCGAAGACAGTAGGGGCAAAAATCAGATTCAAGAATGCAGAGGGAAACATGTTTCTGCTGCCCTATATTAACTTCGATCAAGAGAAGTACACCTACAAAAATGAGGAAGACGATAAAGTTTACTGGACCGATGAAGCATGCACCCTCGGCAAGAAGACAGTAAGCAGCATTTCTGCCCTCGACAAAATGATAAGGTCATCCGGTCAGGTATCGGCCGAGCCAGAGTGGTTGTCTCAAGACAAATTTCTCCTGCCGAAAGAGGAAAAATTTCGCAAAAAACTTATGGCAGTTGAAGAAAAAATTGAAAAGCTGCAGGAAGAGAAAGAAAAGCATGAGCAAGATATTGCAGCTGAAGCTGTTCTAAAGAGGCTGGTCTATGAAAACGGTAAGCTATTAGAGGCTGCAGTTCATTTGGCACTTGAGACACTTGGGTTTTCAGTAGAGTATTTTGAAGACTCTGAATCGGAGTTTGATGTCATCTTCGAGAGTAAAGAAGGTAGGCTTCTAGGAGAGATTGAGGGCAAAGATAGCAAGGCCATAAATATCGATAAGCTACGGCAGCTTGAGATGAATATTCATGAAGACTTTGCAAGAGATGAAGTTACCGAGATGGCAAAAGGGGCGCTAATCGGTAATGCGTTTAGACTTCAGGAGCCATCGGAAAGGAATGGTTTTTTTACGGAAAAATGTATAACCGCAGCGACTAGAAGTGGAACAGCGTTGGTAAGAACCACCGACCTGTTTGAAGCAGCACGCTATCTCAACGGTAAGGCAGACAAGGGGTTTGCGAAGGGCTGCAGGGAGGCAATACTCGGCACAGTAGGACAAGTGGAGTTTCCCGATATTCCAAATCCTGCTAGTGCGAGTGAAACAATTACCGTAGATGAATAGGCGCATAACAAGTCAAAGCAATCGGACGCAGCGAAGCTGCGCCGCTGTTTGAGGCATTATTTCTTTACACCAATGCTTTCAGATGTCCGGATGGACACCTTCGTTTTCAAAGCGCCACTCTTCACGTTCCCCCGCATAGCGCATGAACGGCAAACACCTAATGCCTCTCGCATCGCGAATCGTCACGCCGTTGGATGTTGCTGATTCGATTCAACGCTCAAGGCCGCCTTTCAAATGATCGATCTGGGGCATGCACTCGTAAAGGATCGCGGCGACACCAACTTCTGCCGGTATGGGTCGAACAGGAAGATCGCTCGCAGCAGCCTGCTTGAACGATTGGAAGAGGGTTCGCAGGTAGTGCTCCGCCTGCGCCTGGCCCCAGAGTTTTCGAGTGTAGCGATCGATCTCGTTCAGCCGTGCCGCAGCACGTTCCTGGAAGCGAACCGCGGTCACCCGGGTTCGTCGTTTCGCTGGATGATGTCCTTTGCGCTGAGCGGCTGGTAGCTGCTTTCGGGCTGCGCGTAGGCGAGCTGCAGTTCGTTCTTGAGGCGCTGGAACCGCTCTTCGTCAGTACGCTGCATGTCCCGACGGATCAGGTCGCGGACGTATTCGCTGACGTTCTCGTACGTGCCGGATTCCTCGCCGACGGCGTCGGCGACATGTCGACTCAGCGCGCCGCTGAGGCGGACCGTGAGGGTGGTCTTTTCAGTCATGGCGGCGATCCTGCTCGAACCTGTCATAAAAATACACAATATCGAGTACAGGCTCAGTACGGCCCGAACGGAAAACGCCCCGGAAGTCCGGGGCGTTTGAGGTCGTGCTTGGGACGGAGCGTGCTTACTCCCCCAACTCCGTCGGCAGCGCCGGGATCGGCGGGACGGGGGACTGGTAGGTCTCGAGTTCCATCAGCACCTGTTCGATGGCCCGCTCCAGCTGGGTGTCGCGACCCTGGTTGGTGGCGATGGGGTCGAGTTCGATCTCGATGTCCGGGGCGACGCCTTCGTTCTCGATCGACCAGTTGCCGTCGGTGTCGACGAAGCGGAAGAACGGCACGGTCATGAAGCCGCCGTCGACCAGCGACGGGTTGGCGGAGATGCCGATCAGGCCGCCCCAGGTGCGGGTGCCGATCAGTTGGCCGATCCCCAGTTCGCGGAAGGCGTAGGGCAGGTAGTCGCCGCCGGAGCCGGCGTCCTGGTCGATCAGCATCACCTTCGGGCCGTGCAGCGCGCCGGCCGGCGTGGTGTACGGCATTCCGTCGCGGTCGACCCAGCTCGAGAGGTGCTTGCGGCTGAGGACTTCGACGATGTAGTTGGCCGCCTGGCCGCCGCCGTTGGAGCGCTCGTCGATGATCAGCGCCTCCTTGTCGAGCTGTGCGAAGAAGTAGCGGTTGAAGAAGGTGTAGCCGGCACCGGCGGTGTTCGGCAGATACATGTAGCCGACGCGGCCGTCGGTGGCCTCGGCAACCGCCTGGCGGTTGGTCTCGATCCAGTTCCACAGGCGCAGCGCGCCTTCGCCGTCGGTCGGGGTGACGGTGATGTCGCGGGAATCGCGACCGTTGCTGCGGGGCCCGACGGTCAGGACGATCTGCTCGCCGGCGGTGTTCTGCAACCGTTCGAACAGGTTGTCTTCCGAGCTCAGGTCGTCGCCGTTGATCGCCAGCAGGTACTCGCCTTCGCTCGCCTCGAAGCCGGGCTCGGCCAGCGGGCCGCGAAGAAACGGGTTCCACGACTCGCCGGAATAAATCTTCGCGATGCGGTAGCGGTTGTCGTCGACGATAAAATTGGCACCGAGCAGGCCCGTGTTCGCGCCCTGGCCGCGGTAGACATCGCCGCCACCGACGCGGTTGTGGCCGGCCTGCAGCTCGGCGATCATCTCGACCATCACGGCGTTCAGGTCCTCGCGCCGGCCGGCGTGGTCGACCAGCGGGCGGTACTGGGCGTAGACCGCGTCCCAGTCGGCGCCGTGCAGGTTGTCAGCGTAGAAGTACTGCTGCTGCATGCGCCAGCCTTCGTCGAAGATCTGCGCCCACTCGGCGCGCGGATCGAGGTCCATGCGCAGGCCGGAGGTATCCAGCGACTCGGGTTCGATCTTCTCGCCGACCTCGGCAATGGCCAGACCATTACCGGCCTGCTGCAGGATCATGTGCTCGCCGCCGGCGGCGATGCGGAAGCTCTGCACGCCGCTCAAGACGGTGGCTTCTTCGCGCGCTTCGAAGTCGAAACGCTTCAGCGCGTTGTCGGCGCCCCAGGAACTGCCGGGCGGTTCGTTGCTGCTGCCCGGTTGCGGCGACTCGATGTAGAACAGGCTGCCGTCGCCGGCGACCTGCAGCTGGCCGTAGTTGCCTTCGGCCACCGGCAGGCCGACGATGCGGCGGTCCAGGCCGTCGAAATCGATGACGGTTTCCGGCGTTTCCTTCTTCTCGTCGCCGTTGTCGTCGTCTTCGTCCTTGCCGTCTTCTTCGTCGGACAGCGGTTCGTCGTCCGACTCCGGCTCCAGCGGCGACTCGCCAGCGGCGGTCAGCACGGCGGCATACAGGCCGGCGCGGTACGGGCGCTCCTGGCTGGTCATGTTCAGGCCGACCTGCAGCGGGCCGGAGTTGGTCGAGGCGGCGAAGTACAGGAACTTGCCGTCCGGCGAGAAGGCCGGCGAAGCGACGTCGGCCATGCCGTTGGAGACGATCGTGGATTCGCCCGACTCGAAGTCGTGGATGACCAGGTCGGCGTGGAAGTTCGGCTGCTCCAGCGTATGGGCCAGGAAGCGGCCGTCCGGAGAGAACGCGACGTCATAACCTGCGCGTCGCGTGTTGGTGGCGATGCGTTCGACAGCGCCGCCGTCGAGGTCGATGACATGGAGGCCGAGGTGGTTGTCGCTGAATGCGATGCGGCCGGTGTCGGCGTGCCAGGCCTGCAGCGAATAGAAGTCCGGGCCCAGCGCGTACTCGGTCGCGTTCTCGCCGAACTGGTCGGCGACCACCAGCGTCTGGCCGTCCAGCGACTCGACGATCCAGGCCACCTTCTTGCCGTCGGGCGACCACAGGCCGGGATACTCGCGCTGACCCTGCGAATCGGTCAGGTTGCGGGTCGGGCCCTTGTCGGCCGGTACCGTGAACACGTCGCCGCGGGCGGTCACGATCGCGCGCTTGCCCGTCGGCGAGATGTCGATGCCCTGCACGGTGCCGGCCACCGAGGTCCAGCCGCCACGGAGTTGCGGCAGGTCCGGGTTCAGCGAAATCGCCAGCGTGGTCGATTCGCCGCGGTCGATGTCCATCGTGCGCAGCTCGCCGCCGGCTTCATAGACCAGCGTGCCGTCGTGCGCGTTGGCGGCGCGGATGTCCCAGGTGGCCTCGAAAGTGACCTGGGCCAGGCGCGCCGTGTCCGGATCGAACCGGAACACGTTGAAGCGCTCGTTCTCGCGATCGGAGAGGAAGAAGACCTCGTCGCCGACCCACATCGGGTTGAAGTCGGTGACCCGGTCACCGGGGATGTCGATGAACGACTGGTCGTCGATGTCCAGCACGCGGATCGAGGGCGTGGTGCCGCCGCGGTAGCCCTGCCAACCGGCCGAACCGCCGAACAGGCCGTTGTAGCCGGCGCCGTGGTCGATGTAGGCCAGTCGCTCGGCGTTGGCGTCGTAGCGGCCCTGGAAGAACCGGGCGTCCATCTGCTTTTCCGGGAAGCCGCCGGCCACGGGCACGTGGTAGAGCTGCTCGGAGCGCCCGTGATCGGTCTCGCGGTCGGAGGAAAACGCGACCGCCGAACCGTCCGGCGCCCAGTCCATGACCCGGTCGTCGGCCGGGTGCCAGGTCAGGCGCGTGGGCTGGCCGCCAGCCACGTCGATCACGTAGACGTCGAGCTGGCCGTCGTAGTCGGCCTCGAACGCGATCCTGGAGCCGTCCGGCGAGAACAGCGGCCGGGTTTCCTCGGCCGGATGCGTGGTCAGGCGCCGCGGGTCGGTGCCGTCGCGGCCGGCCAGCCACAGGTCGCCGGCGTAGACGAATACCAGGTGGTCGTCGGACAGATCCGGCGCGCGGAGCAGGCGGGTCGGCTCGTCCTGTGCGGCGGCAATCAGGGGAACAGTGATGATCAGCGCCAGCGCGCTGGAAACGAGAATGTTGCGTCGCATCGACGTCTCCGATGGGCGCCCCGGAGTTCGGGGCGGTGTCAGGAAAGCAGCGTTGAAGGCACCGAGCATACGCATCGCCCGCCGGTCGGGCCTGTGCCGGAAGACCTGGTTACAGCACCCGGCCCAGGTAGGCCTTCAGGCGCTCCCAGGCGTCCTCGGCCGGCTCGCGGTTGGTCTCGGGATCGCGGTCGACGTGCAGCCAGAAGCCGTGCTGGACCTCGTCGTAGATGTGCACGTCGTTCTCGATGCCGGCCTCGCGCAGCGCCTCGACAAAGGCATTGACGTCCTCGACCGGAATGCCGCGGTCGTTGGCGGCGAAGGTGCCGTAGACCTCGTGGCCGATGTGCTTCATCTGTTCGGGATCATCGATCAGCGAGCCGTAGAAGATCGCGGTGCCTTCGTGCTCGTCGCCGCCCAGCGCATACGACAGCGCGATGCCGCCGCCGAAGCACCAGCCGATCGTCGCCACGTTGCCGGTGGCAGGCGTGTTGGCCTCGAGCCAGTTGACGGCCGCGTCGAGGTTGGCGACCATCGTCGCCTCGGCCGCGCGGACTTCGCGAACCAGCTCGATATTCTCTTCGCGGTTGCTGCCGGTCCGGCCCGAGTACAGATCAGCGGCCAGCGCGATGTAGCCCTGCTCGGCGAAGGCGTCGGCGGTCTGGCGGATGCGATCCACCAGCCCGTTCCACTCGTGGATCAGGATGACGGCCGGGAACGGGCCTTCGCCCTCGGGCACGGCCAAGTAGCCGGTGGTGGCCGGATCGTTGCGGAAATAGCGGACGTCGCGGCCGCTCGGCGGCGGCGCGTTGCCGGTGATGGCCTTCATCATGGCGTCGTGCTGGCCGTCCTGAGCCTGGACGGACATCGCCGGCGCGAGGGCGAACAGCAACAAGGCGATGCGGAACAGGAACGGGGTCGGGTTCATGTCGACCACTCCGATTCTTGGATGGTCGAGCATAGAGGCGCGACGTGATGATTCAGCTCTCGGGGGGCGCTTCGTCGCTGCTGCGGCCGGTGACGGCATCGAGTGCCAGGCCGGCGGCCGCGCCGAGCACCAGGCCGGCCGCCGCGTTCGCGAGCAACCAGCCACCGACCATTCCAGCGCCTGCGCCGAGCGCGATAAGCGATGTGGACTGTGCATTCATGCGCTTCCCTCGTGACTTTCTTAAATCCCACCGTAGCACAGGGAGTTGCACCGGACGGCAGGGCCGCCCGGCGAGGGCGCGACGGAACGGCGATTCAGCGCTGCGCGATCGCGCCGAAGTCCATGGCCTCGAGGTAGGCCTTCTTGTCGTCCAGCGATGCGTTGCCGCCGACGGTGATCAGCACCCGGCCGCCGACGACGCCGGTCAATTCACCGTCCTGGTCGACGAAGCTCTGGCGGTTGACCCGGACGACCTCGCCCATGCTCGACATCATCTGCGGGTTGGCGTACATGCCGGCCATGGTCATGACGCTGGGATTGTCGGCCATCATCTGAATGCGGACGTTCCCCGACGGGCCGGTGTAATCGCCGGTGGCCGTCACGCCACCGCCGAACATGCCGACCGCGGCGTTGGCTTCCATGTCGACCTCCCGGGTCCAGCCATCCAGCGCTTCGGGCAGCAGCGCGGCAAAGCGCTCGCCCTTCATGGTCTGCAGCAGGGTGGACGCGTACGAAAGCTCCTCGGCCGCGGCGTTGATGTCGTCGGCCGCGTAGGCTTCAAGCGCGGCATCAACGGTGTCGGTGAATTCGTCGGCAGCAACCTGCGCGGACAGCGACAGCACGGCAGCGGCCAGGACAAGCGTGGTGGTCTTGCGGATCATCTCGGTTCTCCCAATGGTTCGGTGGATACGGGCCCAACAGGCCCTGATACGTAACCCGGCGGCGGAATCGGACAGCGTTCGGCGTCCTGCGCGCAGCTCGGCGGCCCCGGGGAGCGTCGCTCGATCACTTGACCGCGCCGTCCGCCGGCGGCTTCGGCAGCACGCGCCCGATCGGCACCGCTTCCTGACGGATGCAGGCCACACGCCGACCTTCGTCGATCTCGTCGAGCGGCGGCACCGTCTTCGCGCAGTCGTCCGTCGCGTACCGACAGCGGGTGCGGAACACGCAACCCGAAGGCGGATCGGTCGGCGAGGGCAGCTCGCCGCCCAGCGAGCGATGCTGGCGTGCGCGTTCGGCAACCGGATCCGGGATCGGCACCGACTCGATCAGCGCGCGGGTATATGGGTGGCGCGGATCGGCGTAGAGCTGGTCCCGGGTCGCGATTTCCATGACCTTGCCGAGGTACATCACCAGCACCCGGTCGGACACGTGCGGCACCACCGAAAGATCGTGCGCAATGAAGATCAGCGACAGCTGCAGCTTCTTCT
>CAZJSH010000125.1:0-7882 GCA_964548715.1 uncultured Halomonas sp.
GCCGACGCCAACGTCACCACGCTGATCGCCGCGCTGGTGCTGTTCATGTTCGGCACCGGCCCGGTCAAGGGCTTCGCGGTCACGCTGTCGATCGGTATCGTGACATCGATGTTCACCGCCATCTTCGGAACGCGCGGTGTGGTCAACCTGATCTACGGCCGCAAGAAGAAGCTGGCCGCGCTCTCGATCTGAGGATTCGATAGATGGACATCATTCGCAACGACACGAAGATCGACTTCATGGGCCGGCGCAGGATCGCGATGATCTTCTCGGCCGTGCTGATCCTGGTCAGCATCGGTTCGCTGGCCACGCGCGGACTGGAATTCGGCCTGGACTTCACGGGGGGCACGCTGATCGAGGTCAACTACCCCGAAGCCCCCGACCTCGGCGACGTGCGACAGGCGCTGGATGAGTCCGGCTACGCCGACTACACGGTCCAGACCTTCGGCACCTCGCGCGACATCGTGGTGCGCCTGCCGGCCGACCAGGCCGCCGAAGAGGGCGCCGACATCTCGACCGAGGTGCTCGGTGCGTTGTCGGCCTCGGCCGAGGGCATCGAGATGCGCCGCGTCGAGTTCGTCGGACCCCAGGTCGGCAAGGAGCTGGCCGAGCAGGGCGGCCTGGCCATGCTGTACGCGCTGGCCGGGATCCTGCTGTACGTCTCGTTCCGGTTCCAGTGGCGCTTCGCGGTCGGCGCGGTGCTGGCGCTGGTCCACGACGTGCTGATCGTGATGGGCATGATCTCGCTGTTCCGGATCAATTTCGACCTGACCGTGGTCGCGGCCCTGCTGGCCGTGGTCGGCTATTCGCTGAACGACACCATCGTGGTCTACGACCGGCTGCGCGAGAATTTCCGGGTCAAGCGCAAGGGCACGGCGATCGAACTGACCAACCTGTCGATCAACCAGATGCTGTCGCGTACGGTCATGACCTCCCTTACCACGCTGATGGTGCTGATCGCGCTGTTCTACTTCGGCGGCGAGATCATCCATGCCTTTGCCTACACGCTGATCGTCGGCGTGATCGTCGGTACCTACTCGTCGATCTTCGTGGCCAGCAACGCCGCGATCGTGCTCGGCGTGTCGAAGCAGGACCTGATGCCGGTGGTCAAGGAAGGCGAGGACCAGCCCGATACCGAAGTGTTGCCGGCCCGCTTCCGGAACAACTGAGCCGGGAGCGTCGGCACCCGGTATCATCGATTCCGCAAACACCGAGCGAGGGACATCCCATGGTTCGTTGGCTACCGATATTCATGCTGCTGGCCGCCGCGCTACCGGCCGCCGCGGAAAACTACATCGTCGATGCCCGGATCTGGATCGACGGCGAACTCAGCGGCACACCGAGGCTGGTGGTGATGCCCGGCACGCCGGCCTCGGTCGAAGTCGAGCAGACCGACGTGGCCTGGCGGATGAACGTCGTGGTCGAGCCGCCGGGAGTGGAAGAAGGCGCCGCGACGGACGCGATCTGGGTCCGGGTCGGTATCTCCGAGCGAGTCGGCGAGGAGTGGATCTTCCTGACCGACTCGATGCTCGGGGTGCGGCGCGGGGCGACCGGCAATTTCTCGGTCGTCGAGCCCGATGTCGAGATCGCCACGCCGGACAATGCGCGCCTGTTCGTCGAGATGACCGTCAACGAGTCCCCGGCCGACGGCGACTGATCGCCCGGCGGTTCAGTCCAGCGCCAGGTCTTCGCCCAGCGCCCGCAGCAGAATTCCATCTGCGAGCAGCGCCGCACAGCGTTCGATGTCGGCGCCCACTTCATAGTCCTGGTCGGCGTGTCCGACCGCCTCGCGGACTGCCGCGTGCGCGCGACGCACGCCCAGGCCGGGCTTCAGCGGCTGGCGGAAATCCAGCGCCTGGGCCGCGGTCAGCAGCTCCACGGCGAGCACCCGCTCGACGTTCTCCAGCACCTGAAGCAGCTTCAGCGCGCCGATCGAGCCCATCGACACGTGGTCTTCCTGGCCGAGGCTGGTCGGGATGGAATCGACGCTGGCCGGGTGGGCCAGGACCTTGTTCTCGCTGACCAGCGCGGCGGCGGTGTACTGCGGAATCATGAAACCGGAATTGATGCCGGTGTCGGTCATCAGCAGCGTCGGCAGACCGTCGTGGCCGGCCAGCAGCAGGTAGGTCCGGCGCTCCGAGATCGAGGCCAGCTCGGCCAGTGCGATCGCGGCATGGTCGAGCACCAGCGCCAGTGGCTGGCCATGGAAATTGCCGCCCGAGACGATGTCGCCGTCGTCGAACACCAGCGGGTTGTCGGTGACTGCGTTGAGTTCGCGTTCGACGACCTCGGCGCAGTGCGCCAGTGCGTCGCGGCTGGCGCCGTGGACCTGGGGGATGCAGCGCAGCGAGTACGGGTCCTGGACCTTGCCGCAGTCGCGGTGCGATTCGAGGATTTCGCTGTCGGTCAGCAGTCGGCGGATGTTGGCTGCCACGGCGATCTGGCCGGGATGCCGGCGCACCGCGTGGATGCGCGGATCGAACGGCCGGGCCGAGCCCTGCAGCGCCTCCAGGCTCATCGCGCCGAGGACGTCTGCGTTGCGCACCAGACCGATCGCCCGGTGCAGCACGAAGGCGCCGCAGGCGGCCATCATCTGGGTGCCGTTGATCAGCGCCAGGCCGTCCTTGGCCGCCAGTTCCACCGGGTTCAGGCCGGCCCGGGCAAGCGCCTCGGCGGCCGGCACCGGGCCCGTGCCGGCCTCGTTCCAGCACTGTCCGGCGCCGATCAGCGGCAGACTCATGTGCGCCAGCGGGGCCAGGTCGCCCGAGGCCCCGACGCTGCCGCGGCTGGGCACGTAGGGGACGATGCCGGCCGCGTCCAGCGCCAGCAGCTGTTCGAACACCGGCAGCGAGATGCCGGACTGGCCGAAGCCCAGCGCATGGATCTTCAGCCGCATCATCAGCTGCGTGATTGCGTTCGGCAACGGCTCGCCGGTGCCGCAGGCGTGCGACAGCAGCAGGTTCCTCTGCAGCTGGGTCAGCTGGTCGGGCGCGATCCGCTTCGAGGCCAGCGCGCCGAAACCGGTATTGATGCCGTAGATGCTTCGCTCGCCCGCCAGCGCCGCGTCGACGTGCTGGCGCGAGCGCACCACGGCTGACGCGTCGTCGGCCAGGACCTTCATCCGGGCTTCGAGGTCGGCCTCGAGCTGCGCGACCCGCACGACGCCGGTCGAATTCCTCGTCATGGTACCGATTCCTTCACTCGTCTCCCGCGGCGATCATCGCATAGCCGGACGGGTCCGTCTGCCCGTCGTGAACCGCCGCCGCGTCCCGCGGTCGAACGCCTTCGACGCATCCGACGTGGCAGACTACGCCAATGAATATCCTCGACACCCTCAATCGCCCCCGGACGGGCTTCGCCGTTGTCCTGCTCGTCTGCGCGGGCCTGCTCGGCTTCGCCTACTACGCGCAGTACGTGATGTATCTCGACCCCTGCCCGATGTGCATCCTGCAGCGCATCGCGTTCATGATCATGGGCGTGTTCGCGTTGATCGGCACGCTGCATGGTTCGCGCGGCGCGATGCGCTGGGTCTGGACCGGCGGCGTGGCCGCGGGCGGGCTCTGGGGCGCGGTGACCGCGGGCCGACACATCTGGATCCAGAACCTGCCGCCCGACCAGGTGCCCGACTGCGGGCCCGGCTTCGACTACAACCGGGAAATGTTCGGCCTGGGCGAGGCGCTGCGCGCAGCCTTCGCCGGCTCCGGCGACTGCGCCGAGATCAGCTGGTCCTTCCTCGGCCTGTCGATGCCATGGTGGACCCTGATCTGGTATGTTGCCCTGACGTTGTTCCTGGCCGCTGCGGTGGCCCGAGTGAAGAAGCAATGAGTGAATCCCGGAAATCGTCGCTGAGCACCATCACCCCGGCCAAGGACTGGTCGCGGGGCTCGTGGCAGCGGTTCGAAGCCCTGCAGCAGGCGATCTACGATGACCATGATGCGCTGGCCGATGCGCGTGGACGGCTTTCCACGCTGCCGCCGCTGGTCACTTCGTGGGAAATCCTGAACCTGAAGCAGCAGATCGCCGAGGCCCAGGCCGGCAAGCGCTTCTTCCTGCAGGGCGGCGACTGCGCAGAAGTCTTCGACGAGTGCTCGCCGGAGATCATCACCAACCGGCTCAAGGTCCTGCTGCAGATGTCGCTGGTCATGGTTCACGGCATGGAAATGCCGGTGGTCCGGGTCGGCCGCTTCGCCGGCCAGTACGCCAAGCCGCGATCGGACGACTTCGAAGTCCGCGGCGATGAGAAGCTCCCGAGCTACCGCGGCGACATCGTCAATGCGCCGGCCTTCGACGCAGCGGCGCGTCGCCCGGACCCGGAGCGGATGATCAAGGCCTACGCTCGCTCGGCGATGTCGATGAACTTCGTTCGCGCGCTGGTCGACGGTGGCTTCGCCGACCTGCACCATCCGGAATACTGGGATCTGGGCTGGGTCGAGCACTCGCCGCTGGCCGAGCAGTTCCATCGGATATCGGACTCGATCGGCCATTCGGTTCGGTTCATGGAAACCGTCACCGGCCAGACGCCGGGCAGCGTGCGCCGGGTCGATTTCTTCACCTCGCACGAAGCGCTGCACCTGCACTACGAGCAGGCGCTGACCCGCCAGGTACCGCGCCAGTGGGGCTGGTTCAACCTGTCGACCCACTTCCCGTGGATCGGGATGCGCACCGCGGCCGCCGACGGCGCGCACGTGGAAATGTTCCGCGGCGTGCGCAACCCGATCGGCATCAAGGTCGGCCCGGGCATGTCGGCCGACTGGCTGAAGTCGCTGATCCGCACCCTGAATCCGGACGACGAGCCGGGCCGGCTGGTGCTGATCCATCGGATGGGCGCGCAGAAGATCGGCGACGCACTGCCGCCGCTGATCGAGGCCGCGAAGTCGACCGGCTCCCCGCTGCTGTGGATCTGCGACCCGATGCACGGCAACACCGAAAAGACCGAGTCCGGCTACAAGACGCGCCGGTTCGACAACATCCAGGCCGAACTCGAGCAGGCCTTCGACATCCATGCCGCCAGTGGCTCGCGGCTGGGCGGAGTGCACCTGGAACTGACCGGCGAGAACGTCACCGAGTGCATCGGCGGCGCACGTGAGCTGGGCGAACAGGACCTGGCCCGGGCCTACAAGACCACCGTCGATCCGCGCCTGAACTACGAGCAGGCGCTCGAGCTTTCGATGCTGATCGTCGGCAAGCACCAGCGGCTTCGGGGCTGAGCGATCCGACTTGAAAGCGAACCGGGCCCGGCCCGGTCCGCTCTCCGGACCCTTCCTCCGGAGCCATCGATGATCCGACTGCTTTTCCTGCTTCTGCTGGCCGCCGCATCCACTGCGCGCGGCGACGTCCATCCCGACGCCGAGTCCGTGCAGCCGTTGCTGCCCGGCATGGCCGCACCGGCGGTCACCTTGACGGCACTCGACGGCTCGGTCGTCGACTTCGTTCCCGGCGAACACGGCGCGCCGGTGGTGCTGACCTTCTTCCGCGGCGGCTGGTGTCCCTACTGCAATCTGCACCTGGCCGAACTGCGCACCGCCGAGGCGACGCTGAAGGAACTGGGCTTCGAGGTCTGGTTCGTCTCGCGAGATCGGCCGGAACTGCTGGCCGAGGGCGAGCCCTCCGAGTTCGACTACACGCTGCTGTCGGACGCGGACATGGCCGCCGCGGAAGCCTTCGGCATCGCCTTCCGGCTCGGGACCGACACGCTGGAGCGCTACCGGCGCTTTGGGGTCGACCTGGCCGAACGATCCGGCGAGGACCACGGTACGCTGCCGGCCCCGGCCACGTTCCTGGTCGGCCGCGACGGCACGATCCAGTTCGCGTTCGTCAACCCCGACTACACCGTGCGCCTGGCGCCGGAGGTGCTGCTGGCCGCCGCGCGGGCCTATGCCGCCGATGCCCACCGACGGCTGCAGCGAGCGCGCTGACCCGCTGCGCATGTCCGCCGCCGTCGTGGCGATGGATTCGCGTCGGGTCTGATAGCCTCTCGATCTTACCCCTACGAGTTGCGAACCATGATCCTGATGAAACGAGCACAACGCCTGCTGCTGGCCACCACGCTACTGAACGCGACCGGCATGGCCGTGGCCGACGATCAGATCGTCGAGGCCGGGTTCGTCGACAATGCGGGTGCATCGATCGGCAGCGCCACGCTGACCCAGGGGCCGCACGGCGTCCTGGTCCGGATCGAGCTCGACGGCCTGCCGCCCGGGTCGAAGGCCATCCACCTGCACCGCACCGGGACGTGCCACGACCATTCGGCCGGGTTCACGGCCTCCGGTGGACACGTCAACCCCGATGGCGTGCCGCACGGCCTGCTGAACCCCGACGGCCCCGGTGCCGGCGATTTTCCGAACTTCTACGTCCACGACAACGGCTACGCCTGGGCCGAGTTCTTCAACGCCCGGGTCAGCCTCGATGGCTCGACCGGTGAAGACCTCCTCGACGAGGACGGCTCGGCGCTGGTCATCCACGAAGGCCCTGATGACCACATGAGCCAGCCGATCGGTGGCGCCGGCGCACGGATCGCCTGTGCGGTTGTGGGGGAAGGCTGACGGCCAGGCACAAAAAAAGCCGGCAGCCCCGGGGGCTGCCGGCTTGATTCGAAGCAGACTCGCTTGTCAGTGCCGCAAGGTCAGGCGACCCGGCGCAGCACCACGATCGAGCCGGCCGCAAGCGCCAGGATCAGCAGCGCAATCGCCCACGGCGACAGCGTGTTCACCGGTTGCGACGACGGCAGGATGGAGCCTTCGATCGCGGACACGACCCAGCCGTTACCGCCGGCGGTGAAGAAGTTGGTCTGGTCCACAAAGCCGCCGCCGTCATTGTTGTTGATGAACTGACGTCCGAGAGGGCGTGGGACGCCGTCCCACAGCGGTGAGATGACTTCGGCATCCGGGACGAAATCGTCGAACGTGATCGCGAGGAAGAACGGGCCGTCCACCGCGATGCCGCCAAACGGCGCTACAACGGTATACACCGCCGATGCATCCATCTCGAGCGTCTGCTGGACGGCTGCAATTGCCGCGCCCGGACCCGCCGTCGGGTCGCCGGCAACGGCCAGTGGGTGCAGCGAGATGGTGTAGGTCGTCGTACCAACGCCGCCCGGCTGGCCGAACGCGGTCCGGTCGGCCAGCAGGAAGGCCGCATTCTCGACGACGAATTCCGAGTTCGGCGGAATCGTCGTGCCGCAACCCGGATCGCCCGGATCATCGGTTCCGGCCGGGTCGAACAGGATGGCGTGAGTGGCGCCCTCGTTGTAGCCGAGGAAACCCGAGGCGATCGCACCTTGCTCGTTCAGGATCTGGCAGGGGCCGAACTGGCGGTCAGCGAACGGCTGGAACTCGTCGACGTCGACGACGACCGTATTGCTTGCAACCTGAGCAGCCAACGGGGAGGCCAGGCACAGCGCCAGCATGACGCTGAATACGAATTTTTTTGTAGTCAAAAGGAGACCCTCAGAAAATCGGATGGTTTTGATCGGAACGGGCTTTTGGCCCATCCTCCCCCTTAGTATAGCGTCACGAGCGGTGAAAGAAAACTGACGGCATCGCTCGACCGGCAGAGCCCGAACCGTGGACCAGCGGCAGGGCCGCCGGCCCCGACCGACGCGAGCTCAGAGAAGACCTTCCACTGCCGTCCGCTCTTCGCGCAATTCCGCATCGGAGGCGTCCATTCTCGCACGCGAGAACTCGTTGATCTCCAGGCCCTGGACGATCTTCCAGCGGCCGTTCTCGCAGTGACACGGGAACGAGTAGATCACGCCCGGCTCGATGCCGTAGCTGCCGTCGGACGGCACGGCCATCGAGACCCAGGCATCGCTGGTGCCCAGCGCCCAGTCGCGGATGTGGTCGATGGCCGAGGAGGCCGCGGAGGCCGCGCTGGAGGCGCCGCG
>CAZJSH010000126.1:0-7670 GCA_964548715.1 uncultured Halomonas sp.
ACGTCGAGGCGTTGAACTCGTGCTCGGCGTAGAGGATCAGCGACACGTCCATGACCCGGGCGTGCAGCTCGGACGGGGACTCACCGCGCAGCAGCTTCAGGAAGTGGGCGCCGATGCCGTCCTCGTCGGATTCGGTATCGATCCGCAGGCCGTCGTGGCTGAAGCGGTACCAGTAGGTGATCATCGCCGGGAAGGCCGCGAGCAGGCGATCGGCGATGTCCTGCTGGTTCTCGAAGCCGTCTTCGGGCTCGATGTTGCCGAGAAACGAGCAGCCGGTACGCAGCACGTCCATCGGGTGCGCGCTGGCCGGGATGCGCTCGAGAACTTCCTTGAGCGGATCCGGCAACCCGCGCAGCGACTTGAGCCTGGCGCTGTAGGCGTCGAGCTCGGCGCGGGTGGGCAGTTCACGCTTAAGGATCAGGTAGGCGACTTCGTTGAAGGTCGCGTTCTCGGCCAGGTCGTCGACGGCGTAGCCGCGGTAGCGAAGGCTGTTGCCCGTTGCACCGACCGTGCAGATGGCGGTCTCACCGGCCGATTGGCCGCGCAGGCCGGCTCCGGTCTTCTTTTCGCTCATTTCGATTCCTTGTCTTGTGCTTGATCGTCGCCGCGTTCGAGGCCGGGCTCCGCACCCGGCTGCAGCATCAACGCAGGCTTCAGCTTCGATCGTTGTTGAAGAGTTCGTCGAGTTTTTCTTCGTAGGCGTAGTAATCGAGATAGCCGTACAGTTCATCGCGGGTCTGCATGATCTCGACCACATCGCGCTGGTGACCCTGTTCGAGCAGCGCCTTGTAAACGATCTCGGCGCCCCGGTTCATGGCCCGGTAGGCGCCGCAGCAGTACAACACGATATCGACGCCGACCTCGCCGAGTTCCGGCGTGGAGAACAGTGGCGTCTTGCCGAATTCAGTGATGTTGGCCAGGATCGGCACCCCGACGGCCTCGCGGAACTGCCGGTACTGCTCGAGTTCCAGCATCGCTTCGGGAAAGATCATGTCGGCACCGGCCTCGACGCAGGCCACGGCCCGGTCGATGGCCGCGTCCATGCCTTCGACGGCCAGTGCGTCGGTGCGCGCCATGATCACGAAGTCGTCGTGGGTCCGCGAGTCTACCGCCATCCGGATACGATCGACCATTTCGGCCTTCGAGACGATTTCCTTGCCCGGCCGATGGCCGCAGCGCTTGGCCTGGACCTGGTCCTCGATGTGCACGCCGGCCGCGCCGGCCTTGTCCAGCGAGCCCACCGTGCGGGCGATGTTGAAGGCGCCGCCGAACCCGGTATCGCCGTCGACCAGCAGCGGCAGACTCGAGGCATCGGTGATCCGGCGGACGTCGACCAGCACGTCGTCGAGCGTGCTGATGCCCAGGTCGGGCAGGCCCAGGGAATTCGCGGCCACCCCGCCGCCGGACAGGTAGATCGCGTGGTGACCGATCTTCTCGGCCATGCGCGCGGTGAAGGCGTTGATGGTGCCGACAACCTGCAGCGGCGCGTGCTCCGCGACCAGCTGCCGCAATCGAGCGCCGGGATGCTCGTGAGCCATGGGCGATCTCTCGGTCGGGTCAGCCCGTCATTTTACACCTGTGGTCGATTCCGAGGGTCCGCCCGGTGGGTGGCCTGGGTCGGCGCTGTGGCCGGGTCCCTTAGCTGATGATCACGAAGACGCTAAGGCGCGAAGAGAAAATCGAATCGACCTTTGAAAAAGCGGAAAGACGAGGATCGGCCAGAAGAATGGAAGCGAGAGATAACTCGTTGATAACGAGACATAAACCCCATTCGTCGAGTTTCGTGCAACCGTCGAGGACCGATCGTCCAGCGCCCCCCTTTGCATCCCTTAGTCCCTGCAACCGACGCGTTTCGCATCCATCCTTCCTGTGGTGCTTTTCTCTTCGAGCCTTTGCGTCTTCGCGCCCATCCTCTGAAGGCGGCGGCCACCAACGCCCGATCGAAGCCTCAACCGCGTGGAATACGGATGGCGTCGGCGACGATGGCATATTCGAAGCCGTCTTCGAGATCGTCCGGCGGGGTTTCGCCGAGGTCTTCGGCATAGTGGGCGGCCTGCTCGGCGCTGATGGCCCGGCGCTCGAAGGTGCCGGCCAGGATGACCTGCTTGCCGGCCGAGTCGGTCGGAACGAAGAATTCATAGTCGCGGAAAGTCACGCGGGCGGTCGCCTCGCCCTCGCGGGCGATGAAGAAGCAGCCCTTCTTCTGGCAGACCTGGACGACTTCGGTCGCGATCTTCACGTCCTTGCCGTTCATCGCGCCGGATGCCTCCACGACCTCGACCAGCGAACGGGACGGACCTTCCGGCAGCGGTGCGCCGAAGTCTTCCCAGGCCTCGGTGGTGGCCACCGGCTCGGACAGGCGGACAACGTCGGCGACCGCCGACAGCGGGAGGAGCAGCAGGGCGGCCAGCAGGCCGGCAGGACGAAGGGTCATGGCAGTTCCAGGCGTTGCGATCGAGGACTCGGAGTGTACCGCCGCGGAAGATGGACTGCATCTCGTTTGCGTTACATCCGGCCAGGCCGGACAATAACGGACTGACTCGATCGTGAAACCGACTTCATGCCCCTGCCCCGCTCGCTTGCGCTCGCCGCGCTGTTCACCGTCTCGGCCGTCTCGGCCGAAGAACTGACCCTCGAACGCATCTTCGAATCGCCGGAGCTGTCGGGACCGACGCTGCGCGCCGTTCAGTTGGCGCCGGACGGATCGATGGTGACCTTCCTGCGCGGCAGCGAGGACGACGCCGACCGGCTGGATCTGTGGCGGTTCGATCCCGCCACCGGCACAACCCAGCGGCTGATTGCTGCCGACGACATCCTGGCCGAGCCGGCCGAACTGTCGGCCGAGGAAGAGGCGCGCCGGGAACGCGCCCGGATTTCCGGGCTCTCCGGCATCGTCGAATACCGCTTCGCCGAGGACGGGCGGTCGATCCTGTTCCCGCTCGGCGGAGACATCTTCGTGGCCGAACTTCCGGACACGCCCGGCAATGCGCCGATCCGCGTGCGTCAGGTGACCACGGGCGAACCGTTCGACCTCGATCCCCGCCTGTCGCCGGACGGACAGCAGGTCGCGTTCGTTCGCGACCAGGACCTGTGGATCGCCGACATCGAGACCGGTGAACTGCGGCCACTGACCGCCGACGGTGCGGGCCCGGTCACCAACGCCATGGCCGAGTTCATCGCCCAGGAGGAAATGGGCCGCGCTCGCGGCTTCTGGTGGTCGCCGGACGGTGCACACATCGCCTTCCTGCAGGCCGACGCCTCGCCGATCGAGCCTAGCCGCCGCTACGAAGTCTCGGGCGACACCATCACGATGATCGAGCAGCGCTACCCCTATGCCGGCACACCGAACGCCCGGATGAAGCTGGGCGTGGTCGCCGTCGAAAGCGGCGACATTCGCTGGCTGGACCTGGGCGAGGACGACGACATCTACATTCCGCGCGTGGACTGGCACCCGGACAGCGCCGCGCTGGCCGTCCAGCGCCAGGCACGCGATCAGAAATCCCTGGAGTTGCTGCGGATGCCGATCGACGGCAGCGAACCGCAGCGCATCCTGACCGAAACGTCGGAGACCTGGATCAACCTGCACGACGATCTACGCTTCCTCGACGGCGGGGAGAGCTTCCTCTGGTCGTCCGAACGGTCCGGCTACCGTCACCTGTACCTCGTCGACATCGCCACCGGCGATGCCCGCACGCTGACGGCCGGCGACTGGCCGGTGACCGAGGTCGTTGCCGTCGACGAGGACCTCGGACTGGTCTATTTCACCGCCAGCGAAGCCACGCCGGCCGAGCAGCATCTCTATCGCCAATCGCTCGCCACCCGCACGCCCGAAGCCGTGCAGCGCGTCTCGCGCCGCAGCGGCTGGCACCAGGTCACGTTCGACCGCGGTGGGCGCACCTATCTGGATCTCTATTCCAACGTCGACCAACCGCCGCAACTTTCGCTGCACTCGTCCGACGGCGAACGGCTGGCCTGGTTGATCGAGAACCGCATCGACGATGATCATCCCTACGCACCGTTTGCCGACGGCCATCGGCCGACCGAGTTCGGCGTGATCGCCGCCGAGGACGGTCAATCGATGCATTACCGCATCGTCACCCCAACCGGCTTCGACGAGGCGACGCAGTATCCGGTCATCCAGTACGTCTACGGCGGCCCGACCAGCCGCCTGGTCCAGAACCGCTGGGGCCGTCGTCATCTCATCGAGCAGTACTGGGCGCGCCAGGGCTACGTCGTGTTCTCGATCGACAACCGCGGCATCACCGGCCAGGGCGTCGCGTTCCAGGCGCCGGCCTACAAGAACCTCGGCGTGGTCGAAGTCGTCGACCAGAAGCTCGGCACCGAATGGCTCACGGCCCAACCCTGGGCCGACCCGGAGCGCATCGGCGTGTTCGGCTGGAGCTACGGCGGCTACATGACCCTGATGATGCAGATGCAGCACCCCGGCATCTACGCCGCCGGCGCCGCCGTCGCACCCGTCACCGACTGGGCGCTGTACGACACCCACTACACCGAGCGCTACCTGGGCATGCCGCGCAACGACGACGGCTCACCGACCGAGCCCTACACCCGCGGCAACGTGTTGACCTACGCCGAGCAGCTGGCCGACCCGCTGCTGCTGATCCACGGCATGGCCGACGACAACGTCCTGTTCACCCACTCGACGATGCTGATGCAGCAACTCCAGGACGCCGCTATCGACTTCGACCTGATGACCTACCCCGGCGAGAAACACGGCATCACCGGCAAGGGCCAGCGCCTGCACGTCTACCGCCAGATCGACCGCTTCTTCGACCGGCATCTGCGGCCGGGACAGTAGGCTTCGATCGGGCGTTGGTGGTCGCGGCTTCTAGAGGATGAGCGCGAAGACGCAAAGGCGCGAAGCGAGAAGCTTTAAGAAACTGAAAACGAAGAACAGCGATGCAATGGAGATGGAGGGATTCCGGCGCGAAACGGTCGGCATCCACAAGCGCGTCGTCCGAGGGTCTCTGAAAAGGAATTGTCTTTCTCTTCGCGTCTTCGCGCTGATCAGCTAGAAGAACGAAGTCACCGTCGCTGGCCGAACACGAAAGCCACAGGCCTACGCCTCAAGCCCGGGATGATTTCAAAAACAAGATATTTCGCTTTGCGATCTTGCTTCTCTTCGTCGCGACCTACGCGTCCATCATCTCGGACCGGCGCCACCGACCCTCGATCGAAGCCCCCTACTCGTGGATGTCGTAGCGGTCGTCGATGAAGTCTCGGAAGCGGAGGTACTCGCCCTGGAAGGTCAGGAAGAAGTCGTCGGTCGCGCCGTTCCGATGCTTGCCGATGATGATTTCCGCCTTGCCCTTGTCCGGCGAGTCCTCGTTGTAGACCTCGTCACGGTAGATGAACAGGATCATGTCGGCGTCCTGCTCGATCGAGCCCGATTCGCGCAGGTCGGCCATCACCGGACGCTTGTTCGGACGCTGCTCCAGCGCGCGGTTGAGCTGCGACAGCGCGATGACCGGCACGTTGAGCTCCTTGGCCAGCGCCTTCAGCGAGCGGGAGATCTCGCCGATCTGGGTGGCGCGGTTTTCCTTGTTGCCCGGCACCTGCATCAGCTGCAGGTAGTCGATCAGGATCAGGCCGATGTCGTGCTCGCGCTTCATCCGGCGCGCTCGGGCACGCAACTCGGTCGGCGACAGCGACGGAGTTTCGTCGATCAGGATGTTCGCCTTCTTCAGCATGCTCATCGCCGACTGCAGGTTGACGTAGTCCTGATTATCGAGTTTGCCGGTGCGAAGCTTGTTCTGACCGATCTGGCCCAGCGACGAGAACAGCCGCAGGACCAGCTGCAGATCCGACATTTCCATCGAGAAGACGGCGACCGGGACATTGCTCTTGATTGCTGCCGAGGCCGCGATGTTCATCGCGAAGCTTGTTTTCCCCATCGCCGGCCTCCCGGCCACGATGATCAGGTCCGTGGGCTGCAGGCCGGCGGTGCGCTGGTCCAGCGCCGAGAAACCGCTCGGCACGCCGGTGATGTCGCCTTCGTTGTCCTGGAGCTCGTTCAGTCGGTCCATTGCACGGACCATCACGTCCTTGACGTGGGTGTAGGTACCGCTGGAGCGCATCCCCTGTTCGGCGATGGCGTAGATGCGCTGCTCGGCGGCCTCCAGCACTTCCTTGCTCGACTGGCCCTGCGGGTTCAGGGCCACATCGGCGACCTCGGTGCCGATCTCGATCAGCTGGCGCAGGATGGACTTCTCGCGGACGATCTCGGCGTAGCCGAGAATGTTCGACGGGCCCGGCGTATCGTTGGCCAGCATGGTCAGATACGCCCCGCCCTCGACGCGGTCCATCAGGTCGTGCTTGGCGAACCAGTCGGCGACGGTGACCGCGTCGGTCGGCTGGTGGTCCTCGTTCAGCTCGCCGATGGCCCGGAACACCAGTCGATGGGTTTCACGATAGAAATCCTTTTCGTCGAGCTTGTCGGCGATCTTGTCCCAGGCGTGCTCGGACAGCATCAGGGCGCCGAGCAGGCTCTGCTCGGCCTCGACGGAGTTCGGCGGCTGGCGGGGTGCGTTGAGCGGGGTCGGAAACGGTTCGGCCACGGTGATCTCGGTCCGGCAAGGGTTGCGACGAATGATCCACTGCGGTGACGGGATGGCCCGAACCCGCATTCGGCCGTCCAGTCTAGCAACAGCGCTCGAGCCGCGTGGAGGTTCGGCGGACTACGGATCGACTGCTGGGGGCAATAACGAAAACGGGCCCGGTGGCCGGGCCCGTCGAAAACGATGCGGCGGGTTCGCGATCAGTCGCCGGCGGCTTCCTGGCCGACCACGACGATCCTGATCTCGGTCTGCACATCGGCGTGCAGGATCAGGCCGACGGTGAACTCGCCGGTATCGCGGATCGGGCCTTCCGGCTGGTCGACTTCGACCTTCTCGACCGGGTACCCCATCTCGGTCAGCTTGTCGGCGATCTCGCGCGCGCTGATCGAACCGTACAAGCGGCCTTCCGGCGAAACGTTGACGAAGAATTCCACGGCCTCGATGCCGTCGATGGCTTCGCGTCGGGCTTCGGCGGCAGACAGCTTGTCGTTGGCCTGGCGCTGGAGCTCTTCGCGCTCGGCCTCGAACTTCTCGAGATTGGCCTTGGTCGCACGAATGGCCTTGCCGCGCGGCAGCAGGAAATTGCGGCCGTAGCCCGGCTTGACCGTCACGACGTCGCCGAGATCGCCCAGGTTGTGCACCTTTTCAAGCAGGATCAGTTGCATGGGAGACCTCAGTGGTTGTCGGTGTACGGCAGCAGGGCCAGGTAACGCGCCCGCTTGACGGCGGTCGACAGCTGGCGCTGGTAACGGGCCTTGGTGCCGGTGATGCGGCTCGGAATGATCTTGCCGGTTTCACCGACGAAGTCCTTCAGCAGGTCGACGTCCTTGTAGTCGACCTCGGTGATGCCTTCGGCGGTGAAACGGCAGTATTTGCGGCGTCGGAAGAATTTGGCCATGGGTCACGCCTCCTCGGATTCATTGGCGGACGCTTTCTTCTCGTCCGAATCGTTGTTGTCATCGTCGCTGCTGGACTTTTCGTCGCTGCCGGACTTGTCGTCGCCAGCGTCGTCATCATCGCGACGGCGGCTGCCGCGGCGCGACTCGCGCTCGTCCTTCTCTTCCTTGCGCTTGAGCATGATCGACGGCTCGG
>CAZJSH010000127.1:0-7266 GCA_964548715.1 uncultured Halomonas sp.
TTCGATCCGGCACGGCCGACCGGTTCGACTGTTGGAGGGCGCTTGCGCGCGAACCGGCCCGGCCACCCTTCGCCCGGCACAGCCGGCCTCCCACGGGCCTTCGGTCCGGTGCCGGCGACCGGTTCGACTGTTGGAGGGCGCTTGCGCGCGAACCGGCCCGGCCACCCTTCGCCCGGCACAGCCGGCCTCCCACGGGCCTTCGGTCCGGTGCCGGCGACCGGTTCGACTGTTGGAGGGCGCTTGCGCGCGAACCGGCGGGGCTGCCGTGCGTCGTGCCGGATTCGGGTACGGGTCAGAAATAGACCGCCGGCAGCATCGCGCCGCCGGCGATCACGAACTGCGTCTTGACGCTTCGGATGCGGGTGGCGGTGTAGGCGACGTTGCGCGCGTCGAGATGCTTGAGTGCCTGCTCGATGGTGTCGAGCTCACCGCGACGTTCTGCATCGTCGAACACGATCAGAAAGTCATCGCAGGGCATGCGTTCGATCCAGTGCAACGCGCCCCAGCGCGAGAACCGCTTCGATTTCTGCGGGCCGTCGACCAGCAGCACGTCGATGTCGCTTCCGTCGAAGACCTCGGGGTCGTGAACCGGCGCGGTCCGGTTTTCGGTACGGTGCTGGACCAGCGGGGCTTCGAGGACCCTCGCCCGATCGCACTGCACAGCGATCCGCTCGGCCCACGCGGCCTCGTGCTCGAGACTGACGACATCGAACTCCTCGAGCCCGGCCAGCGCGTCGAGCAGCAGTGTGGACTGCCCGCAACCCAGTTCGAGAACGCGCTGCATCGGCAGCTCGGTGGCGGCGCGGATCAGCAGGTAGAGATAGCTGTAGTTGGCTGCGGCGCCGACCGCATGGATCGGCCGCTCGATGCCCAGGCGCGCGAGGTCGCGGTGGACGATGTTCTGATAGACGATTTCGCGGCCGCTCAGCACGGCGCCGGGTGCGAGGGTCTTCGCCCACCATTCCAGCGGCCGGTTCAACCACCGCATCTCGAACAGGGCCGCGCGCAACTTCGGGTACGAACGACCCTGCATGTTTCAGTCCTCGATCATGACCGGCAGCCGCACACCGACCGCCCCAGGCGACGTCGAGAATAGCGCAGATCGTTCCGGCGCTCGGCTCGAATCCGTCCCGGGCGGCGCCGCAGCGGCCGGGCTCTGCTAGGCTTCGGCCAACGCCTTCCTGCCGCATCGATGATCATCAGCCACCGCCTCCGGTTCATCTTCATGCACTGCCGCAAGGCGGCGGGGAGTTCGATCGCGGCAGCGCTGGCGCCGCACCTGGGGCCCGACGATCTCCACCTGGGCACCTGGCCGGAGGCCTGGGCCGCCGGCGTGGCGCCGAACCGACGGGCGCGGCGGGACCTGCGGCATCCGGCCGCGGGGGTCAGCTACTTCGGCCGGCTGCTGCGCGCGCCGGGCCGGCTCGGCGATCCGGCGCACCGAGTGGCGGCGCTGAACGGCGCCCAGCGGCTGGCCTATCGCAAGGCGCTGGGCCATTCCCCCGAACACGCCCATGCAGCAAGGGTGCGCGAGTTCGACCCGGCGGCCTGGCGCGACTACTTCACGTTCGCGTTCGTCCGTAATCCGTTCGAGCGCGCGGTATCGGACTATTGCTGGCGAATCCGCAAGACCGGACGGCGCGACCTGGGCTTCGGCGAGTTCCTGGACCGGATGGCCCGCGCCGATTTCAGCGATCGGGCGGTGCCCCGGCATTTCGACAACTGGCCGATCTACACAATCGACGACGAGATCGCGGTCGATTTCGTCGGCCGCTTCGAGCGACTCGACCAGGACCTGGCGCGAGTGTTCGAGCGGATCGGCCTGCCCGCCCCGGCCCTGCCCCACGCCAAAGCGTCGTCGGACCGCTGCCCGGCGGCGGGCTGGTACGGACCCGACGAGCGCGAGCGGGTCGAGCGGCTGTTCAGGCGCGAGCTTGCCGCCTTCGATTACCGCTTTCCGGGCGCGTGCGCCGGCGGCTGACGATGACGTCGACAACGCGTATACTTTTTTGTGGCGTGGTCCACATGGAGGTCTGCTCCGGACGATCGGGCGCGCCGGGAACCCATTCATTCCGAAGGCTTGTACATGGCTGACACCGACGCATCGGACTCCGGCATGCTCAGCGAGAGCAACGACATGCCCGAAGGCATGGCGCGCGTGGTCAGCGCCACAACGCTCATCGGGGAACTCGAGAAACGCTGCAAGAAAGCGCGCGCCGCTGGCGGCAGCCCGTTTCCGGTCGCGGTCGGCTGGGTCCGGCTCGACGAAACCGCGGCGCACCGCAACCAGGTCGGCTTCACCGGACTGGAACGCCTGATGCGGGCCATCCATGAACGCATTCGCACACAGCTCGACCCGCCCGACGTGACCGCGCGGTTCGGGCTGAACTGTATCGGCCTGCTGCTGGAGCCGGAAGACGGCGATCGCGACCATCACGAACTGGCCTCGGTGCTGCTGCGCGCGATCGGCAGCAGCCTGTTCGAGATCGGCGAGCAGGCGCTGGCCGCGACCATCAGCATCGCGATCCGGCCGGCTAACGAACAGCTCCGCGTCCCGGAGGCGAACCTGGTCGGCGTGGCGCGAATGGCCGAGCGGCTCAGCAGCAACGGCGGCAACCGCAGCGAGATCGCCGCGCCCGAGAGCAACGACGGCGGCGGCGCATCGTCGAGCCTGCTGGGCCAGCTGACCAAGGCGCTGCGCGACAACAACCTGCGCGTGGTCTTCCAGCCGCTGCTTGCCACCTCGGGGCCGGAGGCCGATCGCTTCCAGGTCCTGCCGCGCCTGATCGGCAGCGACGGCGAACTGATTCCGGCCGGCCGCTTCATCCCGGTGGCCGCGTCGCGCGGCGTCCTGCCGGCCGTGGACCAATGGATGATCGCCCACGTGCTGGGGCTGCTGCGCGAGCGCATGACCCGGGGCGACGATCCAGCGTGCTACTTCATCAACCAGTCGCCGGCCCTGGTAGACGATCCCAAATTCCTGGCCTGGTTCGAGAACGAGTTGGGCGACCTGCCGTCCGATCGGCGGCAGCTGGTGGTGGAATTCAACATCATCGAGCTGAAGGCCCGCCTGCGCGAAGCGCGCGAGGCGCTGGCCAAGCTGCGCGCGCTCGGTATCGGCGTATCGCTGACCGGCATCGACGAGAAGGTGCCCGAGGCGGTGATGCTCAAGCACATTCCCTGCGACTACCTGCGCATGAAGGCCGACTTCGCGCGCCGGGTCCTCGACGACGACGACCTCGCCCAGCGCTTCCAGAAGTTCGCCCACGCCGCCCACGCCGCCGATCGCAAGCTGGTCGTACCGATGCTCGAGGATGCCGAGGCGGTATCCCGCATCTGGCAGATGGACGTGGACCTGATTCAGGGCAACTTCATCCAGCAGCCCAGCGAACAGCCGGGCATCTGACCCAGCCGCCATGCAGTCGGCGCGTCCGTTGAGGCCGCCTTCGTTCGACGGGCGATTTCGTCACCAGGTCCCGGGTTCGCCTTCGGCGCCCCGGGACAACGAAGAAAAGGGAGGGGGCGGCGCCCCGGCAAGACGGGCGAGCAGTGGCGGCGGCTTGGGATGATGGAGGCAGGGATCGAGAGATTTCGCCATTGCCACCCTTCGCCTGCAAGCAGCCTCCAACAGGCCTTCGGTCCGACGCAGGCGATGAATCCGACTGTTGGAGGGCGCTTGCGCGCGAACCGAACCGACCACCCTTCGCCCGGCTCAGCCGGCCTCCCACAAGCCTTCGATCCAGCGGCAGCGATGGGTTCGATTGTGGGAGGGCGGATTTCTGCGCGAACGGGTTGGCCGGGTTTGTGCGGGCTTGCCTGCAAGCGATGGCGGGCCCGGCCACCGATCGCGGGGAGGGCCACCGATCGCGGGCGCGGCCCGCTTCCACGACTCCGTTCGCGCGCGAATCGGCCGGTACACTATGGGCTTCCGTTTCCTGCCGCGAACCGTCACCGATGCCTTCCTTCGACACCGTTTCCGAGCTCGACGCCCACGAAATCACCAACGCCGTGGACCAGGCGCGTCGGGAAGTCCAGAACCGATTCGATTTCAAGGGCAGCGACTCACGGCTCGAGTACGACGACCCGACGATCACGCTGATTTCCGAGTCGGACTTCCAGGTCCGGCAGATGCTCGACATCCTCTACGCGAAGCTGTCCAAGCGCGGCATCGACCTGAAGGCGGTCGAGGCCGGCGAGCCGACGGCTTCGGGATCCACGGTCCAGATGGTGGTCACGCTCAAGCAGGGGCTGGACGCGGAGCTGGCCCGGCGGCTGGTCAAGACGATCAAGGCCGCTAAACTGAAGGTGCAAGCGGCCATCCAGGGCGATTCGATCCGGGTCTCGGGCAAGAAGCGCGACGACCTGCAGGCCGCGATCGCGCTGCTGCGCGAGACCGATGCGGACCGACCACTCCAGTTCAACAACTTTCGGGATTGATTACACCGTGGCCAGTTTCCAGCGCATCTTCTCCATCCTGATCGCCAGCGCCCTGATCGCGCTGCTGGCCACCTGTGCCGTGCTCGACCAGCGGGCCGGCGGCGATTCAGCGGCCGACAGCGCGCCGCCGCTGCTGCTGATCTCGATCGACGGCTTCCGCCACGACTACCTGGACCTGGCCGAACTGCCGGCGCTCCAGCGGCTGGCCGACGACGGCCTGCGCGCCGATGGGCTGATGCATGTCTTTCCGACCAAGACCTTCGCCACCCACTACGCCACGGCCACCGGCCTGTACGCCGAAGGCACCGGCGTGGTAGCGAACAACATGTGGGATCCCGAGCGCGAATCGAGCTTCTCGCTGGGCAACCGCGACGCGGTCAGCGACGGCTACTGGTACGACGGCGAACCGATCTGGAACACTGTCGAGAAGGCCGGCAAGGTGGCCGCGACCTTCTTCTGGCCCGGCTCGGAAGCCCAGGTCGGCGGCATGCGCCCGACCTTCTGGAAGCCCTATGCCGGCGATACGCCGCACGACGAGCGCATCGACCAGGCACTCGAATGGCTGGACCTTCCGCCCGGCGAGCGGCCGACCTTCCTGTCGCTGTATTTCTCGGTGGTGGACTCGGCCGGACATCGCTACGGGCCTGGCCGGCCCGAGGTCATCGAGACCATGCAGGAGGTCGACCGCGCGCTGGGCCGCCTGATCGACGGGCTGGAAGCACGCGGCCTGTTCGACGACATCCACATCCTGGTGACCTCCGACCACGGCATGACCGAGATCGCGCTGGAGCGCTACGTGCTGCTCGACGAGTACCTGGACCTGTCGCAGGTGCGCGTGTCGGACTGGGGACCTGCCGCGCAGATCTGGACCGTGGACGACGGCCCGAGCGCCGAAGAGATTCTGGCCGCGGTATCGGCGATTCCGAACGCCAAGGCCTGGATCAAGGGCAATGCGCCGGAGCGATACCGCTTCGACGACCACAAGCGCGTTCCGGACGTAACGGTGGAAGCCGAGCTGGGCTGGATGATCTCGAACAAGCCATATTACGCGGGCATGCAGCTCGGCCAGCTCGGCGGCATGCACGGCTGGGACCCGGCCTGGCGCGAGATGCACGGGCTGTTCCTCGCGCACGGTCCGGCGTTTCCGGCCGGCAGTCGTTTTCCGGCGGTACGCTCGGTCGACCTGTATTCACTGATGGCCGAGCTGATGGACGTACCGCCGGCCCCGACGTCGGGATCGCTGGCGCCGTTCGAGCCCTTGCTGGCCGCCGACATTGCGATGACCTACGAGACGACGCTCTGGGACTGCCCCGGACGCCGCTTCGTGGTGCGGATCGCCCCGGGCCTGGCTTCGCTGGAGACGTCCGGCAGGATGTTCTCGCTGCCGGCGGTGCCGGCGGCTTCGGGCGCGAAGTACCAGGACGCCACGACGGTATTCTGGGCAAAGGGAGACGAGGCGACGTTCGAGATCGACGGCGAACGATGGTCGGGATGCGGCCGGGTTCGGCCCTGATGTCGAACACCGGGTGCCGGTGGCCGGCAACCCGGAACGAAGGGACCCGGATCGGTCAGTCGGCCAGAACGAAGGTTACCTTCAGGACGACGCGGTATTCCTTGATCTTGCCGTCGTCTCCGCATTCGACTTTCTGACTCTGCACCCAGGCGCCCTGGACGTTCTTCAACGTCTTGTTGGCGCGGTCGATGCCGTCTTCGATGGCCGCCTCGAAACTGCGGCTCGATGAAGCAATGATCTCGGTGACGCGTGCGATGCTCATGCATCCTCCTATAAGCTTCGAATGACAATTCGGCGCAGTCGCGAGCCCTGCCGCCGACCTTATTCTGCACCGTACGCCCCCTGGCCGAGGATTTCAAATTGCCGGAACTGCCCGAAGTCGAGACGACCCGGCGCGGACTGGATCCGCTGGTGACCGGACGCACGATCGATTCGGTCGCGGTCCGCCAGCCGATGCTGCGCTGGCCGGTGGCACGCGAAGCGGCCGCCCTTTCCGGCTACGAGGTGCTGGCGCTGGAGCGCCGCGCCAAGTGGCTGCTGTGGCACTTCGAGCACGGCACGCTGTTGTGGCACCTGGGCATGTCGGGCTCGTTCCGCGGCTGGGACGACCCGCCGCCGCCGGGCGCGCACGACCATCTCGACGTGGCGGTCCGGGGCGGCCGCACGATCCGCTACACCGACCCGCGTCGCTTCGGCGCCGTGCTGTGGCAACCCGGCGACGATCCGTTCATGCATCCGCGGCTGGCCGGCCTGGGGCCGGAACCGCTGTCCGACGACTTCGACGGCGACCACCTGTGGCGGCTCAGCCGCGGCCGGCGCGGGGCAGTCAAGACGTTCATCATGGACAACGCGGTGGTGGTCGGCGTCGGCAACATCTACGCGGCCGAATCGCTGTTCGACGCCGGCATCCATCCGAAGCGCGCCGCCGGACGCGTAAGCCGGGACCGCTACGCCGGACTCGCCGACGCCATCCGCGCCACGCTGACCCGAGCGATCGAGGTCGGCGGCACCTCGCTGCGCGACTTCACCGTCGGCGACGGCACGCCGGGCTATTTCGGCCAGGAACTGAAAGTCTACGGAAAGACCGGCGAACCGTGCCCGGCCTGCAGCACCGCCATCAAGGGCGCGGTGATCGGCCAGCGGGCCACGACCTGGTGCCCGGCCTGCCAGCGCTGAGGGTCTGACAAGTTCGCGCGGAATCCGCCCTCCCACAGTCGAACCCAGCGCCGCCACCCGATCGAAGTCCTGTTGGAGGCCGCTTGCGGGCGAAGGGTGGCCCGGCCGGTTCGCGAGCAAGCTCCCTCCAACAGGCGGAT
>CAZJSH010000128.1:0-2448 GCA_964548715.1 uncultured Halomonas sp.
ATGCAGCGGCCTGCAAAGCCGTGTACCTCGGTTCGACTCCGGGCCTAGCCTCCAAACCTCGAAACGCCCGATGCATTCGCGTCGGGCGTTTTTCTTTCCGGTCCGTTCTCCGGGGCCACCGATCGACGAATCCGAATCCGCGCTGCGGCGGCCCGTCATGCCGACTATGATGTCGTCAGCCGCCCGGGTGGTGAAATTGGTAGACACAGGAGACTTAAAATTTCCCGGCCGCAAGGCCATGCCGGTTCGAGTCCGGCCCCGGGCACCAATCCTGTCTCTGCTAGGGGGCCATGCGGATTGCCTTTCCAAGAGCCCTGACGCCGCAGATGAGCGCTTGTCATCACAACTTGTCATCACAACTTGTAGTGACAATCCGACTCGCCCTCCGGAAGTGCGTCCGAGTCGACAGTGCGGCGTTGCGATCCTTGGAAAAAGGCCATGCCATTCACTGCGGATCGCGTCTTGCACTGTCGACTCAGTCACGCTCAGAATGTCACAGGATGAGTGACGGGGGGCACCAGCCCGAGCGTTTGCGCCGCACGGATACGAGGCTATGATGGGGGCGACGCCATGCGTGGACACCGCCGATTCCGGCTGTACGGATGCGTCGTGGAAGGAGACCGGGAGGGAAGGGCCATGGCCGAGTCCGACGATATGCCGAAACGGCGCCACATGCGATTCGAACCCGATGACGTGGTGATCGCGCAAGTCCAGTTCATCGATGCCGACCCCGACGACCGGTTCTTCAAGCCGAAGCTGGCCGGGCCGGTGCTGGACGAATCGTATGACGGCTGTGCGCTGGTGGCGCTGCGCCACGCCGTTCCGGACGGTACCGCGGAAGGCACGCGCTGCCTCGTCAAGCTCAACCGACTGGGCCCGATGCGCGGCGAAATCCGCTGGTTGAAGGCCATCGACGACGAGGTCTGCAAGATCGGGATCCACTACCTCGAGCCACGCTGACACAATAGCGGGACGTTCACGCCAGGAATCGCAACCGATGTCCATTTCGATCCGCCTCGACTCCGAGATCGGGGCCCTCGACACCGTGGTCGTGCACACCCCGGGACCCGAGCTCGAGAACATGACCCCGGCGACCGCCGCCGAGGTCCTCTACGACGACATCCTCAGTCTGCCGCTGGCGCTGGACGAACATCGCCAGCTCAAGGGTGTGCTCGAGCAAGTTTCGCGGGTCCTCGAATTCCGGGATCTGCTGGCCGACGTGCTCGACCGGGAACGCGTTCGACGCAGCCTGATCGAGGAGCTGTGCGAGTTGTTTCGCTGCCCCGAGCTGATCGCCGAACTCGATGCGCTGGAGTCGGCCGTGCTGGCGCGGCAGTTGATCGAGGGCACCGGGAAACGCGTCGACAGCCTGGAGAAGTTCCTCGCGCCTTCGCGCTACGCGATTCCACCATTGCCGAACACGTTCTTCACCCGCGACGCCACGATGTGCGTCAATCAGAAGGTCATCATCGGTTCGATGGCCTACAAGGCCCGCGCGGCCGAGGCGCTGCTGCTGAAGTCGATCTTCAAGCACCACCCGCAACTGACCGGCGGCGGCTTCTATTTCGACGGTACCGCGAACCCGGACTCCGAGGTCACGATCGAGGGCGGTGACCTGCTGGTGATCCGCGAGGACCTGATCGTGATCGGCTACAGCGAGCGGACGTCGGTGGCCGGAATCGACCGCCTGATGCGCAGCATCGCCAGCCAGGGCCCGGTCACCGACTTCATCGTCGTCGAAATCCCGAAGACCCGCGCCACGATCCACCTGGACATGATCTTCACCATGGTCGATCGTGATGCCTGCGTGACCTTTCCGCCGCTGATTACCGGCTCGCAGCGCTGTCGGGCGTTCCACTGCCGGTTCGACGGAGGCGGCGAGGGCGGGGCGCAGATCCGGGAGTACGGAGGCGTCCTGGAGGCGCTGCGGACGCTGGACGTCGACCTGGAGCCGATCGCCTGCGGCGGCGACGACGACTTCAACCAGGAACGGGAGCAATGGGCCAGCGGCGCCAATTTCTTCGCCTTCGCGCCGGGCCGCATTCTCGGCTACAAGCACAACGTCCACACCATCGCCGCGCTCGACCGGGCCGGCTTCGAGATCATCGACGCCAAGGCGCTGCTGGCCGGCAAGGCGACGCTGCCGGAACAGGGCCGCGTCGCGGTCGGGATCGACGGCGCGGAACTCAGCCGCGGCGGTGGAGGTTGCCGCTGCATGACGATGCCGCTGGCACGCCAGGCCACCTGAGCACCGCGTCCGGCCGGGAAGGCAACGCAGTACGGCTCCGCCCGAAACCTATAAATAGTCGCGAAAAATGCCCTAGAAGTATGAAATAACTACAAAATCATCCCACGAAATCACATCGCGTCGAAGTTCGTACAGTACCAGCAGCGGGCAGATTTCGCGATAGACAAACGCTATGGCGGAATCAGGGGGCGGATGCCTCG
>CAZJSH010000128.1:2548-7265 GCA_964548715.1 uncultured Halomonas sp.
TCGACGCCGGACCCCGACGTCTCGGATCGGTCGACCAGGCGGTACGCGCCGCGCTCGATATCAATAATCGGCGAGAACCCGTGGGTATCGAAATAGCGGTCCAGCGGCTCGAGCATGGCCCAGAACCCGCGATGCGGTGAATTCTCGTGCCGACCGAGGTTCTCTGCGGTCATTCGGAACGGGAACACGTGAACCTCGACGGCATCCTGGCCGTTCTCGAAAGCGGCTTCGACCAGCACCCAGAGCTGCTCCATGTAGTAGTCGGTCATCGCGAAGCAGCCCTCCGATGCGCACCCGCCGTGGATCATGATGTTGCTGCCGGTCGCTCCGATCGCTCGGTCGCGCGCGTTCGGAAAGCCGAGATTGAAGGCCAGGTGGTATTCGGAACGAGGGTGCATCCGGTCTGGCGTGATCCTGTAGACGCCCTCTGGCGCCTGCAGGTCGCCCTCACGGAGTTTCGGTCCGAGCTCGCCCGACAGGGCGCAGATCCTGAACGTCCGGAATCGGCTGTATCGACCGGCCCTGAGCAGATGGACCTCGAGTTCGCGCGATTCCTTGTAGATCCGCACGTGGACGCGGGCGCCCAGGACGAAGCCATCGCGGTCCAGCCAGTCGCGCAGGTAATCGGCCTGGTGCGTCCAGGCGAGCGTCGCCGGCGATCGGAGCAGCTCGTCTTCGGGGCCGGGGGGCGAATCGATCGTCGGCAACGATGGAGCGGCTGCGGCCCGGACAGCCACGAACGCAACCAGCACGCACAGCGAGAGTCGCGGAACCGACAGCCATTGCGATAACCATTGGGCGAAGCCATTCATGCGCCGGATTCTCCACTGGTTGGGTCGAAAACTCAATCACGGCGGGCGGCGTCCAGGCGGGCCGCAGTCGTCCCGCCTCGATGGCGGTGCTCCTGTATTTGACATAATATACATTATGCGCATATTTGTTCCGGGTAGTCATCGTGGCAGCGCGGACAAGAGCGGCCCGGAACGCGCACGGTACCCCGGTGCAACTCGCTGACATTCCCCTCACATAGAAATTGACATCTTTGGCAATCCGCATTAATGTCGAATTCAAATCGACCGGAGTGCCGCACGTGAAACCTTCGACCCGACCGCTACAGCATCCGGTTTCCTTGCCGCCGATCGAACCCTTTCGAATGGCCGTCCAGGAAATCGCCCGAGTCGGTTCGGGCGCTCAGACGGCACCCTGGGTGGAATTTCTGGTCCGTCCTGCGGCATCACCATCGGAATCACCGCTGAGATTCGTCCAGCGCGCTTACCGCATGCACGGAACGGAGTTCGACCTGGCGATCGCCGAGGAATGCCTCCGCCAGGTCCAACACCTGCCGGCCAACGCGAGGTTCAGTATCAATATCGCACCCGAGACCCTGTACTCGGGCGAATTCCTCGACCAGCTCCTGGGTCGCTTCCACCACCGCGACGTCGATCCCTCACGGCTGATTCTCGAGATCGTCGAATTCAGTGGCGCGGTCGATACGGCTCGTGCAGCGAAACAGGTCGAACGGATCATCGATACCGGAATTTCCCTGGCACTGGATGATTTCGGACCGGGATTCTCGAATCTCGACCTCGTGGCCGCGGACTACATCGATTTCATCAAGCTCGACCGTTCCCTGGTTCACGACGTCCACCGGAGTCCGTCGCGACTCCGCCTGATCGAAGGCCTGCAGCAGTTGGCCGAGGCAACCGGCGTGGCGCTGGTGGCCGAGGGCGTCGAATGTGCCGAGCAGCTGGACCTGATTCGCCGGTCCGGCATCGAATGGATCCAGGGCTTTCTTCTGGGTCGCCCCTACTTTCTTACGGAGGATCTCGCTCATGCACGCTCATGACCTGTCTCACGACAACGAGGTGGCCGGCCAGCTCGCCGACGTCATCGAGCGCCTGCTGCGGCCGCTGATCCGCCTGTTCGTTGGCCGCGTGTCCTGCGATTTCATGGTGCGCATGCTCAAGCGGCTTTACATCGAGGAAGCAAAGCGCTGGATCGAGCAGCGCGACGATGGACGCGTCACGAAGTCGAAACTGGCGCTGCTGACCGGGCTGGATGCCCGCACGATCACTTCGATCGAAGAGCGCGACGCCGACGACGAGGACTTCCAGTCACGGGCAGTATTCGCCGAGGCCTGCGTCCTGTATCACTGGACCGAGAACCCCGATTATCGCGACAAGGACGGCAATCCAGCGGTCCTGCAGATTCTGGGCCGCCCACGGACCTTCCAGACGCTGGTCAGTCCGCTGGTCGGGCGCAGCGTGACCGCGAAGACCGTGCTGCAGCGGCTCATCGACTCCGGCAACGTCGAGGTCGTCGACGACACGCACGTTCGCCTGCTCGATCCTCACTACCAGCCGGTGCAGCGCTCCGAAGCCACGGTACTCAACGCCGGCTCCTGGTCGCTGTCGCGACTGTTCGAAACCATCGAGAACAACCTCAAGGCCGACGAAAAGGACGACCGGCTGCTCCAGCAGGACCGGTATTCCATCAGCATTCCGATCGAAGACGTTCCGGGCGTCCGCGCCGCGATGCGCGAAGTACTGCTCCGGCATATCAAGGAAGTCGAATCGCTGCTCGAAGAACACGAGAGCGACCGCGAAACCGGTACCACCCTCGGTGTGGGCTGGTTCGTCTTCCAGCACCCCCACCCCTCAGGAGAACCGGCATGAATTCTTCCATCAACAACATCATCGAACGCAACGGCACCGGTATCGAGCGCAACGGCACCGGCATCGAACGCAACGGTACCGGCATCGAACGCAACGGTACCGGGATCGAGCGCAATGGTACGGGCATCGAACGAAACGGCACGGGCATTCGACGCGGTTTCGCGTCGACATTCGCGCTGATGCTCGTCGCGGCCTTCGGGACGGCCACGGCCGGTGTCGCAAGCGCATCCGACGCCATGCGTATCGCGATCGACGGCGACCGTGTCACCTTCTTCAAGGGCACCGAACACTGCCACATTGCCGGCACCGGGAGGCTGATCGATGGTTATGCGGTCTTCGATCTGACCTCCAGCGTCGGCTTGCGGGCCCTGAATCAGGCTTCGGACGCGAACCGCGGGTCCTGCGACCAGGAATACATCCGCGTCGTTGGCAACGGCACGGGCGACAAGGTGGTCGGCAACGGCACCGGCGACAAGGTGGTCGGCAACGGCACCGGCGACAAGGTGGTCGGCAACGGTACCGGATCACCGTCCCCGTTCTGGGGTGAGGTCGAGATCGCGCTCGACGACAAGGCGTCGTCGGCATCCGTCCTTCTCTACAAGGCAGATGCCGAAGGAAAGACTTCAGAATCCAACGCGTTCAGCGTATCCGTGACCGATCTGGCCGGCTCGCTGCTCGGCGCTTCGGTGAGCCAGGCCGGGAACGCGCGCGACGAATCGCCGAACTACACGCGCTGAACTTCAGGAACCACCGGCGTCCTCGACGACGCTTGGCGGTAGGGGAAGTGCCGCACGATCGTGCGGCACTTTTTTGTTTCCGGGCAGGACCTGTTGGGCCAACTAGCGTGCGTCTACAGGCATCGGACCCGGACCGCGGGTCCGCAGGTAGCGGCCCGCCGAACGCTGGTCTTCCCGGATTTCGCTGACCGTGCGGCATCGCGTGGTCTTGAAATTCGTTCCCACCCGGTGCTCGCGACGACAGATGACCTGGTCCTCGTCGCGGCCGATCACAGTGGCCCACAGTTCCTGGGTCGTATTGAACACTTCGGTCTTGGCGTTGTTGTTCAGCTGATCGACTGTCTCTACGCCGTCGAGCATTCCACGAAGCTCGTTGCTCAGCTCCTCGACTCGACGCTTTTCCAGCCGCGTGAGTTCACGAGGCTCGCCGGCTTCAAGATCCTGCTCAAGCGTCTCGAGAAACACCAGGAATTCCTGAGCGTCGACAATCTGCGGCGCTTCGGCACGGACGGCCGGTTCGGCAGCCGGACCGGAGCGAGACGGTGAGGGACTCGTCGAAGCACAGCCGGCCAACAGTCCGAGTGAAAGGATGAAGAAAAGCGTATGGCGCATGGTCCATGATTCCGTTTTGGGTCGATGACGCACTACCTTACCCCCTGATTCCACTCGAGACAACGTGACGTTCGTCATGAGTCGTCCGACCACCGGCGACCTCGCCACGAGCGAACCGGGACGATTCGAAGCCCCGCGGCGTCGAGACCCGCTCGACGTCAATCCGGCGGCTGCCCGTGGAGATGCCACATCAGCAATGCCATCGCGCTTCGGTGAGGTGCCCAGCGAGTGCCGATCCGGTCGGCCTCGGTTCGATCCGGTCGGTAGGAGAGCCCCTTGAGGCGCTGCAATCCGGCCCGGACTCCGAGATCATCGATCGGCCACACATCCGGCCGCCCGAGCGAGAACAGCAGCACCATCTGGGCGCTCCAGACCCCGAAACCCTTCAGCGCGGTCAATGCTTCGATGACTTCGGCGTCGGACCGTTCGTCCAGTGATTCCGGATCGAATCGCCCGTCCCGGATCGCGTCGGCCAGGCCCCGGGCGTAGCCGATCTTCTGTCGCGACAGGCCGATCGAACGAAGCGACGCGTCGTCCTGCTCGAGCAAGGCCTCCGGGGACGGTGGATCGCCGATCCGGTCGAGCAGACGACCATGGATCGTTGCGGCGGCCTTCACCGAGAGTTGCTGGCCGGCGATGACCTTCAACAGGTGCCCGAATCCGGGCGGGCCGCTGCGCCGCTCGTCCGGAACC
>CAZJSH010000129.1:0-7232 GCA_964548715.1 uncultured Halomonas sp.
ACCGGTTCGCGCGCGAGCGCCCTCCAACAGGCGGTCTTTGCGCCGGCGCCGGATCGAAGGTCTGTTGGAGGCCGCTTGCGGGCGAAGGGACTCGCCCTCGAAGCGCCGATCAATCGCCGCGCAGGCGGTCGAAGAAGCCGCGGCGGACGCAGTCGGAGTACTCGGCCGGCTGGGAGCCGCCGGCGAAGGGGACGGCGCGGGCGGCTTCGCAGTCGTCTTCGGCCAGCAGCGGCTGCGGCCAGTCGATCCAGAACCATTCCAGCGAATCCGGCCACTGGCGGGCCACCGGCCGGTGGGGCAGGGCGTCGAACAGGCGGGCCCAGACCGGCAGTGCGGAGGTCGCACCGCTGACGCCGGCCGGTCGGTTGTCGTCGCGGCCGACCCAGACCACGGCCAGCCAGCGTTCGGTGAAGCCGGCGAACCAGGCGTCGCGGCGGTCGTTGGTGGTGCCGGTCTTGCCGCGAACGGTCGCGCGGCGGGCGGCCGGATCGGTCAGGCGCCAGGACAGCGAGCGGCCAGTGCCGCGCTGGACGGCGTCTTCCAGCGCGAAGTCCAGCAGCGCCAGCGCGTCACGCTCGCGGATCGGCCGCAGCCGCATCGGGTAGCGCCCGACCGCGCCGTCGGCCGGGTCGACCACGTCGGTGATGGCGCGCAGCGGGGTGGAGTAGCCGCCGGCGGCCAGCGGCTGGTAGAGCTGGGCGACCTGCAGCGGCGTCAGGCCGACCGCGCCGAGCAGGGCCGACGGGTGGCGCTCGCCGCCCGGCTCCACGCCGAGCTGCTCGAGCAGCGTGAACAGGCGCTCGACGCCGACGGCGAGTCCGACCCGGACGGTGGCCTGGTTGTAGGAGCGGGACAGCGCGTCGAGCAGCGGAACGACGCCATGCGCCTGGCCGTCATAGTTGCGCGGCGTCCAGTCCGGCTTGCCGGGCTGCGGCACCGACAGCGGCGCGTCCTCGACCGGCGTGACCAGCGTCCAGCGCTCCGGTTCGGCCAGCGCGAGCAGGTAGACGAACGGCTTGATGATCGAGCCGACCTGTCGCTGGGCGTCCAGCGCCCGGTTGAATCCGGCGCGGCGGACCCGGCGATCGCCGACCAGCGCGCGAACTTCGCCGGAATCCGGCTGGGCCAGGACGATCGCGCCCTGCAGCGCGCCGGACTCGCTTTCGACGTCGGCCAGGCCCTCGGCCAGCGCGCGCTCGGCGTGGTGCTGGGCCGACGGGCTCAGCGTGGTGAAGATCTTCAGACCCTGCACGCGCAGGTCGGATTCGCGGTAGTCGGCGCGCAGCTGGCGGCGGACCAGGTCGATGAAGGCCGGGTGGGCGCGGCTGGGGGCAAGATCGCGGACATCGGCGCCCAGTTCGCGCGCCCGGGCTCGCTCGTACTCGTCCTCGCCGATCAGCCCGGTGTCGCGGAACACCTGCAGCACCAGGTCGCGCCGGGCGCGGGCGCGCTCCGGGTTGCGGGTCGGGTGGTACCACGAGGCGCCGCGGACCATGCCGACCAGCAGCGCGACCTGGTCGGTCGACAGCGAGCGTACGGGCAGGCCGAAGTAGTGCTCGGCCGCGCGGCCGAACCCGTGGATGGCCTGGTTGCCGTCCTGGCCGAGGTAGACGTCGTTGAGGTAGGCCTCGAGGATTTCGGCCTTGCTGAACCGGGCCTCGAGACTGATCGCCATGATCGCCTCGTTGAACTTGCGAACCAGCGTCTGTTCGCTGGTCAGGAACAGGTTCTTGACCAGCTGCTGGGTGATCGTGCTGCCGCCCTGGACGATGTCGCGCGACAGCACGTTGCGCAGCGCGGCGCGCAGGATCGCGCGCGGATCGACGCCGTGATGGTGGCGGAACTGGCGGTCCTCGACCGCCTGCACGCCGGCGACCAGCAGCGTCGGGAACTCGGCGATCGGCACCAGCGTGCGGTCGCGGTCATCCATCGGCAGCAGGCTGCCCAGTTCGGCCGGCGGTAACCGGGCCAGGTCCAGCGCACGGCCGTCGGCATCGCCGAGCGCGGTGACTGCGCCGTCGTCCAGCGTTATTCGCAGCGTGACCGGCGGCTGCATGCCGTCGGCGAACCGGACTTCCGGCAGCGCGACGGTGTAGCTGGACCCGCGCTTGCGCCAGCGGCCGGGCAGCAGCGGCTCGCTTTCGACGACGCCGGCGGCATTCAGCTCCAGTTCGAGGTCGGCCGGCGCCAGCGCGCGACCGACGTGCAGCTCCAGCGGACGCGCATACAGCCGGCTGGCCTGGGTCCACTGGCGCTCGGCAAAGCGCACCGAGGCCTCTCGATCGAGGTAGAACGCCCATGGCCCCAGCAGGCCCAGACCGGCACCCAGCACGAACAGCAGCAGTCGCAGCGGCCAGCGGCGCGGTGAACTGCCGCCCGAACCGCGCCCGGTGGACGCGCGTTTCTTCGCGGCCTTGCTGCGGGCCGGTTTCTTTGCCGTCTTGCGGTTCGCCATCGCGGGTCAGGCGCTCATGACACGGCGGGAGGGATGGCCGATAATTGCCGGCCGAGGTTCAGAAGGTCCCGAGTCCATGCGCCGCATTATAGGAACACGCATCAGCGCGTGCCGTGCCGTGCCGGTCGAATCCGGCCGCGGAGCGGTCCGTGACTGAATCGGCGCAGCCCGGAGCCAGTGTCGACGGCCTGTCGCCGCTGGTGCTGCTCTGGACCGAGGCCGGTGCCGGCGCGGCCGGTTCGGTGGTCGAGGCCGCGCTCCAGCTCGGCCGTCCGGTCCATGCCGTGGGCTTCGACCGGGCCGGAACCGAGCGTCGCGCCGAGGCGCGGGTGGCCGCGGCGGTGGATGCGCTGCGGGCCGAGCAGCCCGACAGGGACCTGCTGGTGCTGCGTGCCGACCTCGACGCGCCGGCCCATCTGCCGAGACTGCTCGAGGCGCTGGCCGGGCAGAGCGATCGCCCGGAGCGGCTGCACCTTCCCGGCAACTACGCGCCGGCCTTCGACCCGCTGCTCGGTGTGGACACCGGCTCCGCCGATGCCGGCGCGCTGATTGCGTGGTGTTCGGATCGCTGCTGGCAGTCGCTGAACGAGTCGCAGCCCGAGCCGTCCTGCGCTGCGCTGTGGCTGCGCGCCGGCGTGCCGGTCGCCGGCCCGGCGGAGCTGTTCGACGACGGCTACCTGCACGCCCCGGAACCGCCGACCTTCGATCCCGATGACGACGTCGGCCCCGCGCCTCTGCATGGTCACCTGGCCGAGCGCGTCGGCCGCCTGGTCGCCGAGGGTGTCGACCACCTGACTCCGCCCGGTGATGCGCCGCTCACGCTGCACGTTGCCCACAGCTGGGGCGGCGGCGTGTGGCGCTGGATCGAGGACTTCATCGCCGGCAGCGAAACGCCGCAGCTGGTCCTGGTGGCGGTGTCGGACGGCCCGGGGCAGGTCTGCGGGCGCCGCCTCCAGTTGTGCGCCGTCGGGCCCGGCCGCGGGGTCATCCGCGAGATCGCGCTGGGACCGCAGATCACCGGCACGGCCGAGACGCATCCGCAGTACGCTGCCGTGCTGGCCGGCCTGATCGAGCGCTACGCCGTTGGTCGCGTACTGGTCTCGTCGCTGATCGGCCATGCGCTGGATGCGCTGTGCACCGATCGACCGACGCTGCAGGTGCTGCACGACTTCCACCCGGCCTGGCCGCTGCTGGACCGCGACCCGAAGCCGTTCCTCGACGCCTGCGGCGGCGACCCTGACGCGGCCCGCGCCGAGGCGGTCCACGCCCACGGCTTGACCATGCGCCTGCGGCCGGCCGACGCGCAGGCGTGGACGGCGCTCGACCTGGCCTGGCGCGCGGCGATCGAACGCGGCCGGGTCCGACTGGCCGCACCCACCCGGCACGTGGCCGAGCGCTGGCAGGCGCTGCACCGCGACGACCTGCCGGACATCGAGATTCTTCCGCACGGGTTCCGGCCGTTCGCGGTGGCGCTGGCAGCGATCGACGCACCAGCGCTGACCGGCGACGGCGCGGAACCGCTGCACCTGGTAATCCCGGGCCAGCTGTCGTCGGGCAAGGGCCGGGAACTGTTGATCGAGGCCCTGCCGCGGCTGGCCGGGCGGGTCCGGCTGACCGCGCTGGGCTGCGGACAGGACGGCTACGCGCTGTTCGGCCACTCGGGCATCGACCTGGTGCCGGCCTACGCGCGCGAGGAGCTGCCGAAGCTGGCCGCTGCGCTGCGGCCGCACGCGGCGCTGCTGTTGTCGACGGTGCCGGAAACCTGGAGCTACACCCTCAGCGAGATGCGCGCGTTGGGCCTGCCGGTGCTGGCCACCCGGGTCGGCAGCTTCGTCGAGCGGGTCGGTGACGGCGAGGACGGCGTGCTGTTCGAGCCCGACGCCGACGCGCTGGTCGCGGCGATCGAGGCGCTGGCGGCCGCGCCGGAGCGGCTTGCGCAACTGACCCGCAACGTCCCGGCGCAACGATCGCTGGCCGCGATGGTGGCCGACTACGACCGGGCCTGCCCGGTCGCACCGGCGGACGCGCCGACCTGGATCGCCGGGGCCGGCGACGCCGCGGCGCTGGAGCGGGGTCGGATCGCCGGGGCGCTGGCCCGCGTCGCGCAGCGCGCCGATCGAGTCCAAGCACAACGGGACGCGCTGGAAGAGGACCTCGCGCGCCGTACCCGCTGGGCCAAGACCATGGAGCGCCAGTTCCGCGCGCGCAGCCGCTGGGCCGAAGAGCTGGAGACGATCCGCAAGACGCTCGACGAGAAAGTCCACGAACAGCAGCGTGAAGTCCAGCGTGTCGCCGGCGAACATCGCCGTGCGATCAGCGATATACAGCGCCAGCGCGACGAGCTGGCCGGCGAGCTGGATCATCTGCGCACCGAGCGCGAGCAGATCCTGGCCAGCCGGTCGTGGGCACTCACCCGCCCGCTCCGGGTGCTCAACCGGATGTTCGGTCGCGGTCGCCTGAGGATGCTGGCCAATCCGCTGAACTGGTGGGCCATGGGCGGGCGCTTCCTGCACCACGTGCGGCTGCGCGGATTGAAGCAGACGCTTATCCTGCTGCAGTCGCCGATGCCCGACGAGCCGTTGCCGGAATCGGTCGGTCCGACCGCCGTGCCGCAGGCCGGGCACGTCGCCGAGCCGGTCCATCGCACCGCGCCCGAGCGTCCTCGCGTCAGCGTGATCGTCCCGGTCTACAACCAGTTGCACTTCACCGCCGCCTGTCTGACCAGCGTGGTCGATGCGCGCAACGACGTCGCGTTCGAGGTGATCGTGGTCGACGATGCGTCCAGCGACGACACCGCGCGCTGGCTGAAGCGCTGCCGCGGTATCCGCTGGATGAGCAACCCCGAGAACCTCGGCTTCATCGGCACCTGCAACCGGGGTGCGGCCGAGGCGAAGGGCGAGTATCTGGTGTTCCTGAACAACGACACCGAGGTGCGCGACGGCTGGCTGGACGCCCTGCTGGCCGTGTTCGACACGCATGCCGACGCCGGCATCGTCGGCGGCAAGCTGGTGTTCGCCGATGGCACGCTGCAGGAAGCCGGCGGGCTGGTGTTCGACGACGGCAGCGGCTGGAACTACGGCCGCGGCGACGACCCGGGCCGGCCGGCCTACGAGTTCGTGGCCGAGTGCGACTACGTCTCCGGTGCCTGCCTGGCGATCGAGCGGGAGCGCTTCGAGGCGCTGGGCGGGTTCGACACGCACTACGCGCCGGCGTACTACGAAGACACCGACCTGTGCTTCAAGGTCCGGGCCGAGGGCCTGAAGGTCTACGTCCAGCCGGCCGCGACCATCGTCCACTTCGAGGGCGCGACTTCGGGCACCGACGAGAACGCCGAGACCGGCATGAAGCGCTACCAGAAGGTCAACCGCGAGAAGTTCGCCGAGCGATGGGCCGATGCGCTGGACGACCAGCCGCCGAACGCGCCGGACTTCGACCGTGCCGACCCGGTTGGCCATCTTCGCCATCACCGGCTGCCGCATCGCGCGCTGGTCATCGACGCGACCACGCCGATGCCCGACCACGATTCCGGCTCTGTGCGGATGTTCGCCCTTCTGAAACTGCTGGTCGAGCTTGGTTACCAGACCCGCTTCATGGCCGAGAACCGGTCCTGGGCCGGCCGCCACGCCCAGGCGCTGCAGCAGGCCGGCATCGAAGTGCTGTCGGCGCCGTGGGTCGCCGACCTCGAGGGCTGGCTGGCCGAGTACGGCGCGGAGCTGGACCTGGTGCTGGTCAGTCGTCACTACGTGCTGGCGCCGATCCTGAAGCTGATCCGGACCTGGTGTCCCAACGCGAAGGTCGTGTTCGATACCGTCGACCTGCACTTCCTGCGCGAGGAGCGCGAAGCCGGGATCGCCGGCACGGCGGCAGCCCGCCGGGCCGCGGCGCGGACGAAGCAGCAGGAACTGGACCTGATCGCCGAAAGCGACGCCACGCTGGTGGTCAGCGCGTTCGAGCGCGACCTGCTGACCGAGCTGGCGCCGGACGCCGAGGTTCATATCGTGTCCAACATCCACTCGCTGCATGACCCGGGCCGGCCGTTCGACGAGCGGGCCGGCCTGCTGTTCGTCGGCGGCTTCCAGCACCCGCCCAACCTCGACGCGGCCGAGTGGCTGATCGACGACATCCTGCCGCGCGTCCGCGAGCAGCTGCCGGAGGCCGAACTGCACCTGATCGGCAGCAAGATGCCGGAGTCGTTGAGCCGCCGCCAGGCCCCGGGCCTGCGCGTCCACGGCTTCGTCGCCGACCTCGAGCCCTACCTGGCCGGCTGCCGCGTCTCCGTCGCCCCGCTGCGCTACGGCGCCGGCGTGAAGGGGAAGGTCAACCAGGCCATGAGCCACGGCCTGCCGGTGGTCGCCACCTCCTGCGCGGCCGAGGGCATGTTCACGACCCACGGCGAGGACATCCTGATGGCCGACGACGCCGAGGGGTTCGCCGCCGAAGTCGTGCGGCTGTATCGCGACGAGGCGCTGTGGAAGAAGCTGGCCGCGGGGGGGCGGGCCAATGTCGAGCGGTATTTCTCGGTCGCCGCGGCCCGGCGGGCGCTGGAGGGGTTGCTGGGGGTCGGGTAGTCGGTTCGCGAGCAAGCTCCCTCCAACAGTCGATTGCAGCGGGCCGCTTCATCCTGGGCCTGTTGGAGGCCGCTTGCGGGCGAAGGGTGGCCCGGCCGGTTCGCGAGCGAGCTCCCTCCAACAGTCGATCTCGGCGGAGCGCCGGACCGAAGGCCTGTTGGAGGCCGCTTGCGGGCGAAGGGTGGCCGAACCGGTTCGCGCGCGAGCGC
>CAZJSH010000130.1:0-3361 GCA_964548715.1 uncultured Halomonas sp.
CGCGCTCAGGCGCCGGCGAGTCTGCTCTCTGCCGCCTGGCCGAGTTTGCGATCGAAGGTCGCCAGCGGTGCGCGGAGTTCGAGGGCGAGCTGCAGATAGGCCGCGTCATACGCGGTGAGCCCGGTTTCTTCGGCCAGCCGGAACTGGGCATCGCGGTCGACCGTGCAGCGAGTGAGAGCGATTGCGTCGAGATCGTCCATCGCTTGCTGGGCCAGAGCGGGATGACCGGCGGCGGATTTCTTCAGGGCCACGCTGACGATCTCGTGGTCGAGAAGATCCGGCGCGAACAGCTCCTTGCCCGCCATTGCAAGCGCCGCGGCGTCGCGGTCGGGTTCATCGAACAGCACGGCCGCCAGCACGCTGCAGTCGACGACCAGCGGCGGCTTGCGCGCGTAGCGGCCGCCGGGCTCGGCGACGAGCAGGCGGTCACCGGGCATCGCGGTCCCGGCGGACCAGGTCCACGGCGCGCGGTGCGGCTTCGACGGGGTGTTCCCGGCGGGTCTTGTGCTCAACGGCGATCTGTTCGATGGTCTTCGATCCGCCGGAATGCCTGCGCAGGTGCAGGTCTGGCGCCGTGCTCTCGTCGCTCGCGTCGGCAGCCCAGCAGGCCAGCTCCAGCAGTTCACCTTGGAGCGAACGATGGTTGGCACGGGCACGCGCGCGTAGGCGCTCGACGACGTCGGCCGGGACGTTCTTGATCGAAAGGTTCGGCATGCATACGGCCCGGTTCCGGAATGGAACCATTATGGCACCGTTTCGAATGCGGAGGCAACTTGGGCCGGGAACGGGTAAGCGACGTGTTCAAGTAGTCACTTGGAGGCCGCTTGTGCGCGAACGAGAAGGCTCCGATCTTCGCCCGCAAGCGGCCTCCAACAGGCCTTCGGTGGATCTCGGCGATGATTTCGACTGTGGGAGGGCGGATTCCGCGCGAACCGGTCCAGCGCGCCGGTCGCGAGGAGCGGGCCGCGCGTCAGGGCGCGATGACGATCCGCCCGGGCGTCTGACCGTCTTGCAGGCACTGGATCGCGGCGGGTACTTCGTCCAGGGGGAAGGTCCTGGCGACGATCGGCGTCAGTTCTCCGGCCTCGACCATGTCGCGAAGAATGTCGAGCGCCTTGCGCTTTTCCATGGTCTCGAACCACGATCCGTCCAGGTGCCGATCGAACGGCGCGCGCGCCATGAGCGCGAGAAAGGAGGGGATGCCGCCGAACGTGCGCTGACCCCGTTTCCCGTAGTGCGCGTGACCGATGACGACGTAAAGACCGTCGGCCTCGAGGATCCGCCGGCAGTCGGAAAGCGACAGTGTCGATGCCACGTCGACGATCAGATCGAAGCGTTCGTCGAGGCGAGTGACATCCTCTTGGGTGTAGTCCAAGACCCTGTCGGCACCCAGCGTTCGCATGTAGTCCAACTTGGCCGGATGATCGACGCCGACGACTTCCGCCCCGTTGGCCTTGGCCATCTGGATGGCGATGCTGCCCACCCCGCCGCCGCCACCGTTGACGACGATGCGCTGCCCCGGTGTCGATCGCAGATGCTTGCGCAGGTTGACCAGCGCGATGATGCCGGAGGTCGGCAGTGACGCGGACTGCTCGAAGCTGATGTTTTCGGGCTTGCGCGACAGCACGTGTTCAGGCGCACACACGTATTCGGCGTAGGTGCCCCCGTTGATCCACTGGACGCCGTCGTGGGCCTCGCCGAACACGGCGTCGCCGGGATGGAAATCGACGACGGCATCCCCCACGGCCGCGACTTCCCCCGCCATGTCCAGGCCGGGGATGGGCTGCTTCTGTGTTCTCAACCCCGCGCCCATCAGTCGCATCAGACGGGGGTAGCCACTGATCGCATGCCATACGTCCGGAGTGACCGACGCGGCCCGCACGCGCACGAGCACCTCGTCGGCCGCGGGCGTCGGAGTGTCGACGTCCCGCAGCTGCAGCACCTCGTCGGGGGCGCCGTAGCGATCCTGGACGACGGCCCGCATGCGCGTCATCGGACGCCTTTTCCGGCGCTGCCCGCGCGCAGGCCAAGGAGCCGCTGTACTGGCAATCCGATCAGCCGATGAATCACGAACGCCACCAGCGCCAGGATCGAACCGAGCAGCGCCGGCAGGATTGCGCCGAAACCCACGGTCATGCCCAGCACGAAGCCGAGCAGGCATTCAGGCCGGTGCACGGGCAGGAACAACGCCAGGGCCAGCACGCCGTAGAACAGGTAGCCGGCGATGGACTCGTGACCGCTGAAGTAGGCGACCGACAGTGCGACCCCGTAGGCCAGCCCGACCACCAGGCCGACGACCACGGACCCGAGGCCGGCGTCCGTCGACACTACGCGACGTCGGGCCAGGCTCAGCAGCCCCCAGGTCAGAAACGGCAGCAGCAGGCCGCCGAACGCGTTCGAGATGCGCGGCAGTTCCGGGTCGGCGAACAGGTGGTGAGCCGGGATGCCGTCGCGGACATGCTGCCAGGCGAGCAGGCTCCAGATGGCGAGCGTGACCAGGATGGTCAGGACGATTCTCAGGCGGTCGAACGGGTTCATTGGCCGACGTTCTCGATGATTCGCCTTCAGGGTGGGCATTCAAGAGCCCGAACGCACGTGCTGTAAGTCATCGGTACGGGAGATGCGCTCCCTCGGCGATCGTTGGCGATAGGCCCCGAGGTGTAACGCCCGGCACCGGTCGAAGGATGGATTCGGTGATACTGGGGCCTGATGATCGAACCGGTCAATCGTGGAGCACCGCGCGGCATGCAAGCGCAACACTACGCCGTCATCGACTTCGAAACCACCGGCCTGTCGCCCGCCCACGGGGCGCGGCCGACGGAGATTGCGGTGGTGCGGGTGCGCAGTGGCCAGATCGTGGATCGGTTCCAGAGCCTGATGAACCCGGGCGTACCGATTCCGTGGGATATCCAGCAGTTCACCGGGATTACCGATGCGATGGTGCGGCGGGCGCCGCCGGTGCGGGTGGTGATGGCCGAGGCGGTGCGGTTCGCCGGGGGCGATCCGATCGTGGCGCACAACGCGGCGTTCGATCGGAAGTTCTGGGAGCACGAGGCTTCGCGGCTGGGTGGCGGGGCCAGTCCGTTTCTATGTTCGCTGCTGCTGGCGCGGCGGTTGGTGCCCGGTGTGGCGAACTACAAGCTGGCGACGCTGGTGCGCGCACTGGAGCTGCCGAGTGCCGGGCGGTATCACCGGGCGCTGGCCGATGCGGAATGCACGGCGCACCTGTTCATCCGGCTGCAGGACGAAGTGCGGCGGGTGTACGGGGTGGAGGACTGTGATTGCGGCTTGCTCGAGGTGATGCAGCGGGCGAGCAGGAAGCAGTTGGGGCGGTGTGTGGAGCGGTATCTGACGACAATGG
>CAZJSH010000130.1:3461-7226 GCA_964548715.1 uncultured Halomonas sp.
GAGATCAAGGATGGCGACGGTGGGTACGACACGCGGGTCAGCGTGGCCGACGCGCTGTTCTCCGGCACGCGGCAGACGATGCTGCGCCTGTTCTTCGGCCAGCCGGATCGCGGCTACACGCTGACGGACCTGATCGAGCTCGCGCACGCAGGGCGCGGCGCGGTGCAGCGCGAGACGGCCCGGCTGGTCGGGGCCGGGCTGGTCACCCACGAAGGGGAGCGGCGCGGCAGTCTGTACCGCGCGAATGCGGATTCGCCGATCTTCGAGGAGTTGTGCAGCATCGTGCGCAAGATTCTCGGTCCCGCCGATGCGCTACGAACCGCGCTCGCGCCCCTGCAGGATCGTATCCGCCTGGCCCTGCTCTACGGCTCGGTGGCGCAGGGGGTAGACCGTGCCGACAGCGATATCGACGTGCTGATCGTTGCCGACGACCTGATGCTCGAAGAAGTCTTCGACGCCCTGGCAGCGACCGAGGACGCGCTGGGACGACGCATCAGCCCCACCCTGTATACGTCCGATGAGTTCGATCGCCGACGCGCCGCAGGCGGGCCGTTCATCACCGAGGTCCTCCAGGACGCGCACGAGGTGCTGCTCGGAGCGCTGGAATGAGCCGCCAGAATCTCGAGAACCTGGCGAATTCCGGCCGACTCAAGCGCCAGGCGCCCTCGCGGCGGGAATTCGAGGGGCTGCTGGCGTCCGGCGAAACGCGCCTGCGCGATGCTGAACACCCCGCACTGCGCATCGAGAGCCGGTTCGACCTGGCCTACAACGCGGCACACTCGCTGGCGCTGGCCGCGCTTCGCTGGCACGGCTTCCGCTCCACCAGCCGCTATCTGGTGTTCCAGTGTCTTCAGCACACGGTGGGTCTTGGGCCCACAGAATGGCGAGTGCTCGATCAGGCCCACAGAAAGCGGAACCTGGCGGAGTACGAAGGTCATCTCGAGGTGGACGAAGCGCTGGTGGCGTCGACGATTCGGGTGGCCGAGACCGTGTTGCAGCGGGTGAAGGCGTTGGAGCCGATCGACGAGTGAGCGACGGATTCCCGGCTGCGCGCTTTGCGCTTACCGGGCCGAAGGGGCTTCGAAGGCAGGGTTGATCAGCGTGCTGTTGGTCGTTGCGCTCTTCGGTTCCTCGCGCCTTCGCGCCCATCCGCTGAAGGCAGGGGCGAGGGACGACGGGGGGGAGGGACGAGCGGCTCCTTGAAGCCACCCTTCGCCCGCAAGCGGCCTCCAACAGGAAACTTTCCGCGCCTCGGTCGAACCCGTCTGTTGGAGGGCGCTTGCGCGCGAACCGGCCAGGCCACCCTTCGCCCGCAAGCGGCCTCCAACAGGCGAAGCCGCCGGGCACCGCTCATCCGTGGTCCGAAACTTGACAGCGCATCCGGCATGCTGAACGCTCGCAAGTGTTGCGAAACCGGGCAGCGTCCCGGGTTTTTCCTGTTCCTCGAGTGCTGCCGATCGATCGCGCCACGAGCCCCACGAATCACGACCGACGCTATGGCCAAGCTGAAACTGGATCTGCACGACATCTACAACCGCGGCAAGGCCATCGACCAGGAGCTCGAGCGCGTGATCCACGAGGCGGTCGACAAGAAGATCCGCGAGGTCGAGATCATTCCCGGCAAGGGCTCGGGGCAGCTGAAGAAGCGCGTGCTGCGGTTCCTGCAGCGGCCGGACATCAAGGCGCTGTACCACCGCATCGACAAGGACGCGAAGAACCACGGACGGCTGTTCGTCTACTTCCGGTTCTGAACGCGGCGGGCGGCAGGGCTCGCGGATCGGCGTCGGTTCCGGATCAGGCCCCGCGAAGACGGATCACGTGACCGATCGCCGGATCGGTCGTGCCGTCGAGCAGTTCGCCCAGCACCGATTGCGCCGCCTGCAGGCCCGGTTGCTCGCGGATGTCGATCAGGCGGTGTTCGAGCACGTGCTGGAAGAAGCCGGCGACGGCGTCGCCGACGCGGCGGTTGAATTCCTCCGAACCCCACTCGGCCTGGCGGCGGGCCACCCAGTCGGGCGCGAAGAAGAACACCGGCTTCGGCCCGGGCAGGTCGGCGGCGGGTTCGGGCGGTCGGTGCGCGTGGGCCGCGCCCAGCGCGGCGTCGTGGACCAGCCGGTCGCCGAAGTGCCGGTGGACGCGGAGCTGGACGTCGGCATTGCCGGCCACGTCGATGAACAGCGTCGGCCGCTGGGCGTCCAGGGTTTCAATCTCGTCGTAGGCCACCGCGCTGGAATACAGGCCCAGGCCCTCGACGAAATCGCGGTTGCGGGCCGAGGTCAGGCCGATCAGGTCGATGTCGGACTGCCGGCGGATGCTGAAGGCCTCGGAATAGCCGGTGCGGCTCGAGGCGCTGGAGATCACCACCTGCTCGGCGCCGAAGAAGTTCTGCTCGGCCAGGAAGTCCGCCAGGCCGAAGGCGGTGACGAACAGCGGCCGGAAGATCGCGTGCAGCGGTTCCAGCGCAGCCGATTGCTGCGGGTCGTTGTCGGCGCGCTGGTACCAGTTGTAGACCTCCGGCAGCTCGGCGCGGTGCGGCGAGTCGTCGCGGAAGCTGCGCCCGCCGGTCTTGCCGGGGCGCACGACCAGGTGCGTGGCCGACGGGTAGTAGCCGAAGAAGCGCTGGCCGACCTCGACGCCGTCGGCCTTCGAATCGACGACGTCGGCGTAGCCCCAGACCGGCAGCAGGCCCCAGCCGTCGAGGCCGGTCGGGAAGAAGTCCCAGTAGCGCAGCGCGTCGCCGAACGCGGCGTAGGTCACGTTGTTGATCGTCAGCGAGAAGCGGTCGAGCGCGAGCACTACTTCGCCCTCGCCTGCCGACGGCGCGTCGACGGTGTCGATCTTCATGTCCTGGAACCGGTTGCGGTTCATCAGCAGGCGGGTCGTCGGTTCACTGGCCATGGCGGATTCTCGGGGTGCGCTGCCGTGCATCGTAACGGAAGGCTTCACGGGGCCGGTGACGCGAGCGCGCCAAGGTGCCGGGCCTTGCGCCGGGTACGCGTTGGCCGGTGCGGTGCCGCTTCGACGTCGCAGACCAGGGCGCCGATGCGCACTCGAGCAGTCGAGCGGTCGAGCGCTCGAGCAGTCGAGCGGTCGAACGATCGCCGATGACCTGGCTTCAGTCGCGGGCCGCGGGACAGGCCGCCAGCAGCGCCCTCGCCCGCTGACCGGCCTGAAGGGCGTCGGCGGCCGCCGGCACGTTGTCGACGCTGATGACTTCGGCACCGTTGTCGGCCAGAAGCCGGTAGTCGGCGGTGCCGGCGCGTTCGCCGCGGAAGTCGCCGTAGCTGGTCTCGATGCCGCGCGCGGCCAGTTCGGCGTCCAGCGGCGGATTGCCGGTGCCGGTGCCGAGCCAGGCGGTGACGCGGGTGAGGTCGACGCCGGCGTCGATCAGGCGCTGGAGGTCGGCCTGCACATCGAGGCCGACGGAGAACATCACGTCGGGCAGCGCGCGGTGCAGCGCGATGGCGTCGTCGATGGAATAGGTGATGACGATGCTGCGGTCGACCGCGCCGGCGGTTTGGACGGCCTCGGCAATCGTGGCGATGTCGATGCCCTTCAGGTCGATCTGGGCGATGCCGCGGCCGTCGAGGGCCTCGAGCACCGCTGCGAGCGTGGGCGGGGCTTCGGGCAGGCGGGCGCCTTCAAGATCTTCGAGCCGGAGCGCGGCGAACTCGGCGGCGGTCAGTTCGGTCACGGTGCCCTGCCCGTCCGTGGTGCGGTCGACGGTGCGGTCGTGCATCAGCACCAGCACGCCGTCGGCGGTCT
>CAZJSH010000131.1:0-7156 GCA_964548715.1 uncultured Halomonas sp.
CCGCATGGCCCACTAGTCGCCGCCCGATTCGCGATCGTTGTCCCTGCGTTCCCGGTCCTTCTTCAGTTCCTTGTTGACGTCGTACAACTGCCAGAACCCGATGCCCAGGGCCACCACGACGATCAGGACCAGTTCGAGAACCTTGACGCTCATGGCTCGTCTCCCGCGATTCGCTCGACCAACCGCCAGTCTAGTCGGCCGGGCGCGGGGTCCGGTGAGCCCGGCGCAGGCCAGCGGTGTGAGGGTTATGTGAGGTTTTGATCTGGCGCAAAGGCGGCGATTCGGGGGCTGGCTAGGATGCGGCCAACCTCTCATCGGCCACCGACGCCAGCACTCGCTCTTCACCCGCCCTACGGGCGCCGGATTCCGGCCGGATCGCTACCCTGATTCCGACGACTCCAATGCGCCACGGGTCGCCGGGCCTGATCGAAGACCGTTTGCCCGAGTCGAGCCGGTTCGGGGCATGGATCACTACCCGCCGCATCGACGGAATGCGTCGCGCGGCCCCGAGAAATACCCGCAGACCAAGAGGGTCAGACATTGAGCAGATTCCCCGTAACCGAACGTTCCGTATCGACCGAACCCACCGTTTCGAGCGGCCCGAGCCGGGCCCGGTCGGCCGCGTTGATTTCCGCCTGTTGGCTGGCGATGTCGTTCGGCGCGGGTGCGCCGTCGATAGCCCAGGACGCAGCGGCAGCGGCCGATACAGGGGACGACCGGGGCGTCGACCAGGACGTGCTGCTCGAAACCGTTGTCGTGACCGTGAGGCGGATCCAGGAAATTGCCGACACGGTGCCGCTGAGCATCCGGGTCATCGATGAAGAGGAAATCCTGCGACGCGGCATCACCGATATCGACGACGTGGCCCGGATGACGCCGGGCGTGACCTACGACCTCGGTGGGTTCCCGAATGATACGCGGCCGGCGGTGCGCGGCATGCAGGCCGAACGCGGTCGCCCGAGCGTCGCCGTCATGGTCGACGGGATCGACCTCTCCGGCGAGAACCTGGCGATCTCCGGCGGCGGTGCGGGCGTGGTTCCCGACCTGATGGATCTCGAGCGCATCGAGATCGTCAAGGGGCCGCAGACCACGCTCTACGGCCGGAATGCCTTCGCCGGCGCGATCAACTACATCACGAAGAAGCCGTCGGACGTGTTCGAGGGCCGGGTCGAGCTCGAGGGCGCGGAGTACGGTCATCGACGCATCGCCGGGATGATCAGCGGGCCGATCGTCGATGGGCTGCTGGCCTATCGAGTCAACGCCGCCTACCGCGAAAACGACGGGTACTGGACCAACCCGGTCAACGGCGGCCCGCTGGGCGCCGAGGAGTTCGAGGGGTTCGCCGGGGCGCTGCGTTTCACGCCGGGCGAGAACTGGGACATCAACCTGCGCTACCAGGTCAGCAGCACCGACAACTCCGATTATCCGACCGCACAGCTGCCGGCCAATACCCGGGTGCCGGTACCGGACGGCACGTTCACCGCGGGACCGCCGGGTTCGCCGTCGCTGCCGTGTCCGGCCGACCTGTCGGGCCAGCCGCCGCCGGTGGTGGGCGCATGCACGCGCGGCATCTTCTCGGGTCCGATCCGGGCCGATATCGACGACGTCCAGATGGGCTTCAACGAGGTCACCGGCGAACCGCCGCGCGGTCTCGAGCTCGATCAGACGCTGCTGTCGCTGGACGCGCAGTGGGACACAGGGTTCGGAACGCTTCGCTACACCCTCGGCTGGATCGACAACGACAGCTTCGTCGAAGCCGACGGTGACTTCACCGACTTCGACGGTCCGCCCGGCTTCGTGTTTTCGCTGTCGGCCCTGCAGCAGCTGGACTACAACGACGAACGCGTCGATCACAACCTGTACTGGACGAACTCGTTCGGCAGGTTCGACCTGCTGGTCGGCGCCCAGTACCTCGAAGAGGACTCGGTGCTGGTCAACAGCTCGAGCTTCTGGCTGCGCAATCCGGACTCCCCGCTCGGCGGCCCGCCGTTCTTCCTGACGACCCAGCAGGTCACGCCGGAATTTCCGGTGCGGATCACCCGCGACACCGAGTACGCGGCGGTGTTCGGCAAGCTTAACTGGCGGCTGACCGACACGCTCCGGCTGGGCCTGGAGACCCGCTTCAACTCCGACGAGATCCGCTACGACGTGCCGGGCTGGCGCCTGCAGGACGTGTCGCTTCGCGGTCTCGAGCCGGTCTGTCTGCCGGGCATTCCGCAGGGCGCGATCTTCCAGGGCGTGCCCGGACCGGAGGTGCCGCCACCCGGCACCGTCCAGGCATGTCCCCAGTCCGAGTCCCTGTCCTACGACGAGTGGACGCCGCGCGTGACGCTCGACTGGCAGCTTCGCGACAACCTCATGCTCTACGGCAACGTGGCGCGCGGCTTCAAGCCGGGCGGCTTCAACGTCAACGAGCTGATCGAATTCGACGGGCAGGGTTATCTGCCCGAGTTCGTCGACGCCTATGAAGTCGGGCTGAAATCGTACTGGCGTGAGATCGACCTGGTTCTCGATGCCGCAGTGTTCTACAACGATTACACCGATCAGCAGATCGGCGTGCAGGTCAACCAGACCGGCGCCGGCGACACCATCGTCGCTGTGCCCGGCATCGAAAACGCCGGGGAAGTCGATTCGCGCGGCTTCGAAGTGGCGGCTGAATGGATGCCGGTGCGGGGGCTGAACGTGACGCTGGCCTACGCCTACACCGACGCAACCTTCGAGGAATATACCCAGGGGCCGGCGCCCTCGGCCGGTGCGGGGTCGTTCGCGGCCTGCGGCGTGCCGGACGGTCAGACCTCCTCGCCGCAGATCCGCGCCGAAGCAGGCAACACCTGCGCGGACTTCTCGGGCAATCGTGTGCCGAAGAATCCGAAGCACGCGCTCAACGCCGGCGTGCTCTACCGCGGGGCCCTCGGCGAGCGCGGCGACAGCTGGTTCGTCGAAGTCAACGGCATGTACCGATCCAAGCGCTTCCTGAGCGAGGCCAACCGGGCCTGGATGCCGAGCTATACGCTCTACGATCTCCAGGCCGGCGTGGACTTCGAGAACTTCAGCGTGATCGGCTTCATCAGCAATCTGACCGACGACGACACCATCCGGACCGCGCAGCGCAACGTCGACCCGGGTCGGCCGGAAGGGTTCGCGCCGGGTCGGGCGGTCATCGCCTACCTGCCCGAGCCGCGCGTGGCCGGCGTGCGCTTCATCTACCGCTTCGGCACCCCGTGACCTGCCGGCGGGCGGTGACGGCGGGTCCGGTCGTTGCCGGACCCGATGTCCCGGCGCCCGAAGCGGGGGCCGGACCGCGGACCGGGCCGGCCGTCAAGGTTGAAATGTCGGCGCACATGGTCTACAACGATGGCCCGGTTCAAGGAAGTCTCCCGCCATGCTGAAGGCCATCTGGGCGGTCATCTGGACATTGCGCATCGCCCTGCCCAAAGTGGCGGTCGGCTGGATGTTCGCCCTGCTGACGATCGATTTCAATCGCGTCGCGATGGTCGAGCTGGGCATTGCCGCGATCGTCGTCACGGCACTGCTGTCCATCCACTACTTCATGGCTCCGTTCCAGGTCGTCGTCGGCCGCATCGCCGACACGCTGCCGATCTTCGGCTACCGGCGAACGCCGTACCTGCTACTGGGCAGCGTGGTCGTCAGCCTGCTGTTTCTGATGCTGCCGAGCGTGGCGATGGGGATGGGCGAGGGTTCGGCGCTGGCCTTCTTCAGCGCGATCGTACTGTTCACGTTGTTCGGCATCTCGATGGCGGTCATCGCCGACACCTACCATGCGCTGATCGCCGAGGTCACCACGCCGGAAACGCGCGGGATGGTGATCTCCGTGGTCTGGATCGTTTTGATCATGAGCACCATCCTGGCCACGGTGGTCATGAACATCGTTCGCCCGGAGTATTCCCCGGAGGCGATGCAGGACCTCTACAACCTGACGCCGCTGATCGTCATCGGCAGCACGCTGCTCGGCGTGATCGGCATGGAGAAGCGCCTGAACCGCGACGAACTCGAGGACGCGCGGATCAAGGCGCGGGCGCTGGCACCGCCCGGCAACCCGCTGGCCTCGGCGTTCCGGCTGCTGAAGACGAACCCGCCCACCCGCGCGTTCTTCGCCTTCATCTTCATCGCGATCTTCGCGATCTTCCTGCAGGAGAACATCCTCGAGGTGTTCGGTGCCCGGGTCTTCGAGATGCCCATCGACGAATCGACGAAGCTGGAACGCTACTGGGCCGGCGGCGTCCTGATCGGCATGGTCCTGACCGGCGTGATCGCCACGGTCCTGAAGATCTCGCGCAAGAAACTCGTGATCGTCGGCGTCATCGGGGCTGCCATCGGCTTCGTGATGCTCGGCATCTCCTCGATGCTGGAAATCCTTCCGATCCTGAAGCCCTCGCTGTTCGGGATGGGCTTGTTCATCGGCATGTTCAACGTCGGCGCGCTGGCGCTGATGATGGAGATGACCGTCGCCAACGCCACCGGGCTGTACATGGGCCTGTGGGGCACCGCTCAGGCGCTGGGCAAGGGCATCTCGTCGCTGCTCAGCGGCACGCTGCTGACCCTGACCATCGATACGGGCCTGCTGACGGCGAACATGGCCTTTTTCGGCATCTTCCTTCTCGAGGCGGCCGGGCTGCTGCTGGCCGGTTACATCCTCTACAACATCAGCATCCGCGAGTTCGCCGACCGCGCGAGCCGGGCCAAGCAGGATGTCGAAGGCACCGAGACGCCGATCTCGACCGGAACGACAGTCAACGCCTGAGCCGGCCGGGGACCGAGCCCGATCGGACGCGGAGAATTCTTCATGACCGACCAGTCCGCCCTCGATTACCAGTTCGATACCCGTGTCGCGGAGCAGTACGACGTCATCCGCGGGCATCCCGCCGAGATCTCCGACGAGATCGGGCAGGCGATTGCCGCGCAGATGCCCGAGGCGGCGCGCGTGCTCGAGCTGGGCGTCGGCACCGGGCGGATCGCGTTGCCCGTCGCCGCGTCGGGATGCGAGGTCTACGGCATCGACGTCTCGGCACACATGCTGGCCTGGCTGTCGCGGCGCATCGAGTCGGAGGAGCGCGACAACATCCATCTGGCGCGCGGCGACATCACGGCGCTGCCGTTTCGAGAAGGCACCTTCGACGGCGCGATGGCCGTGCACGTGCTGCACCTGGTCGCCAACTGGGCCGACGTGCTCGAGCAGGTCAGCCGCCTCGTCCGGCCGGGCGGTACGCTGGTGCTGGGCCGTGACTGGATCGACCCGGAGTCGTTCTCCGGCACCATCCGCAATACGTTCCGCAAGACCGTGGTCGAAGTCGGCACCGAGATGCTGCCGCCGGGCGCGACGGCCGCGGCCCCACCGAGCGGCGGTGCGGCGATCGTCAAGACGCTGATGGAACTGGGCGCGAAGCCGGTCGGCGACGGCGAGATCGTGGCCGCGGAGTGGAAGACCGAGCTCACCCCGCGCCAGGTGCTCGACGGCATCCGCTCGCGCGACGATGCCGAGAGCTGGGTGCTGCCCGACGACGTGCTGACCGAGACCATGCGTCGGCTCGACGCCTTTGCCGAAGCGCAGTGGCCGGACCTCGATGCCGAGCTCCCGGTCACGCGCCGGTTCATGCTCGGCGTGTTCCGGTTCGGCGACTGAGCGCATCTCCGGCAATCCTCCGGCCCGGGTCGGTCCGGCGCGAGCCGGTTTCCGGAGCGCCCCGGCCGCGATGTAAGCTTTCCGAATGGCCGAGTCGACCGTCCCCGCGTTCGCTTCCCGCATTGCAGCGGTCCTGCGCCGACCGGTTCGGTTCGTGGATTCGTGGTGGTTGCCGATCGGTCTCGGCGGCGCGGTCGGCGCGCTGCTGGTCTTCAGCATCGTCTTTCTCCAGCCCGCCGGCACGGATCGCTACGATCGGCCGTTCGCCACGCTGCGATACATGGGCTACGGAGTGTGCGTGCTGGCGTCGTTCCTGGTCGTCCATGCGCTGGCGCGCAGCTGGGTGGAGCGGGGTAGCCGGATCTGGCGCATGGGGCACGAGCTGGTCGCCCTGGTGCTCCTGCTGCTGCTGATCTTCAATTCATGCTACGTGTACCTCTGCCTTGCGATCAACGAAGTTCCGGTCACCTGGTCGGGCTGGTGGGGGTTTTCGACGCGGCTGGCTGCGCCCTACGTTCTGCTGCTGGTGGCGCCGGCGTTGATCGTTCGACGCGGCATGATCGCACTGCTCGGCGAGCGTGTCGGCGAGGAACGGATCGTGCTGAGCGGCCGCAATCGGGACGATCGGCTACGTCTGGCAGCGTCCGATTTCCTGTTCGCCGAGGCCGAGCAGAACTACGTCACGATCCACTTCCTGCGCCGCGGCGAGCCCGAGCAGCGGATGTTCCGCGCCACGCTGGCCGAGATCGAGGACCAGCTGCCGAGCGCGCTGCGCGTACATCGCTCCTACCTGGTCCACCCGGGCCGGGTGCGGGCCGTCGAGGGCAACGCCCGGAAGCGGACCGCGACGCTCGAGGGCAGCGAGCGGACGGTGCCGGTGTCGCCGAAGTTCGAGCTGGAGCGACTCGAGGCGGCGATGTCGGAAAACGGGGCGGGCTGAGGGGTCCGAGGGTTTTTGGGACGCGCCTTCGACCCGGCGGGCTCGGTTTCGTCCCGGCCGGGTTCACGCTCGTCAAACAGGCTTCGCGTTCGTCACAGCGCGCTGGACAGGCCCGTCGGGCGGTTCGAGACTGGTTGCACACCCAAGCCCGACCGAGTCCGACCATGACCCGATTCCTCGTTCGCAGTACCTTCGCCCTGACCGCTGTCCTTGCCGTCGGCGCGCTGCGCGTGGCGGCTGCCGCGCCGGTCGATCCCGCGGCCCGCGTCGCGCTCGTCGAGAAAGTCATCGCCACCACCGAAGCCGCCGTGGCCGATCCGCGCTGGGTCGCCGGCCCGGAGTGGGCGGCGTTCGTTCGGACGTTGCGCGACCCCGAACTCCAGGCGCTCGACGAAGCGGACTTCCGGGCCGCGTTCAACGACGCGACCGAGGCGTTGCCGTTCACGCACCTCCGGCTGCACTGGCAGGAAGGGCGGGGTTCGGCGAGCGACGAGCCGATGATCGCGCTCGACTGGCCGCGCGCCGACGTTGCCCGGATCAGGGTCCGCATGTTCGCCGGCGACCCGGCCGAGTTC
>CAZJSH010000132.1:0-6885 GCA_964548715.1 uncultured Halomonas sp.
CAAGTCCCAGTCGTCGGTGACTCATGCCGTGCAGCGCGTCGCCGACCAGCTCGACGTCCCGCTGTTCCGCCGCGAGGGCCGCCGGGCCGTGCTGACGGAAGCGGGCGCGGTGCTGGTCCGGCGGGCCCGGCAGTTGCTCGACGAGGCCGGACGGCTCGAGCGCCTGGCCGGCGCGCTGGCTGCGGGTGAGCCGGCCGAACTCCGCCTGGCCGTCGAGATCATCTATCCCACCTGGCAGCTGCTGGAGATCCTGGCCGAGTTCGGCTCCAACCACCCGGATACCCGGATCGAACTGTACGAATCGGTGCTCGGCGGAACGCAGGAACTGATCGAGCGCGGTGACGTGGACCTGGCGATCGGGTCGCGGGTGCCGCCGGGCTTCGTCGGCGAGCGGTTGATGGACATGGAGTTCCTGTGCTGCGCCGCACCATCGCATCCGCTGCACCGGCTCGGTCGGGAGCTCACGCTGGACGACCTGCGTCGGCACCGCCACCTGCTGGTCCGCGATACCGGCAGCCGCCGCCGAGCCGGGGTCCGCGGCCTCGAAGCCGAGCAGCGCTGGACGGTCAGCCACAAGGCCACGTCGATCCGGGCGGCCTGCATGGGCCTGGGCTTCGCCTGGTTCGCGGCGTCGAACATCCGCGACGAACTCAAATCCGGCGAGCTCGTGCCGCTGCCGCTGGGGCCGGCCGGGATCCGCACCGGGACGCTGTTCCTGATCCACCCGGATCCCGACGCGGCGTCCTACTCGCTGCGGGCGCTGATGCAGGCCTTCCGCGCACGGATCTGACACAAGGATTTCATCCCGTCCCGGAACAATCGGAAAGCGCGATGTGCGACCCTGCAACACAAATGAAACAAAACTGAAATATCGTTCCTGCCGTCGCGGAAGCCGTCCTCGGCACGACCACCATTCGAAAGGCCAGATGCATGAACCGATTCGTTGCTCGTTCGCTCGCGCTCTCCGCGCTTCTCGTCACGACCGCGGCGCCTGCCTGGGATGTCAGCGGCGACTTCCGGACCCACCTCTATACCGAGGCCTGGCGCGACACCCGCGACGGCGCGACCGAGAACAGCGCCGAGACCGGTGCGCGGTTCCGGTTGCGCCTGCGCGAGGCCATCAACGACAGCTGCCGGTTCCAGACCCGGTTCGCGGCGACCGTCGTCGACGAGGGCAACGACTTCGACTTCTACATCCGCGCCAACCGGGACTCGGGAACCGAAGTCAATCCGGGTACGGCGACGCTGGACGAGTTCTTCGTGGCCTGTGAATCCGGGGCCTCGGAATGGCGGGTCGGCCGCATGCAGTCCAACCTCGACTCGATCCACATGGCCACGCGCAGCTTCGATCGCAGCCAGGCCAGCGCCATCAATATCGGCTGGACCGACGCGATCGCCTACCGGCACACCTTCGACAGCGGCTGGTACAGCGAAGCGATGCTGCAGTACAACGGACGCGACGGAAACGGCCAGACCTTCCGCGGCCCGATCACCTTCGACGACAGCGATGCCCGGATCGGTTTCTTCGGCATTCTCGGCAGCGACGAAGCATCCGGACCGATCCTGATGCGCGCGCTGTCGCTGACCGTCTATCCGGACGCGCTGGCGCCGGCCGGCACGGCCAGCGCCGAGCGCGACGATTACATCATGGCGGCGTTCAAGATCGGCGCCGGCTGGGACATCGACGACGCCGGACGCCGGTTGATCGCCATCGGCGAGGTCGCGCACGCGCCGAACACGCCGCTGAAGTCCACCCTGGGCCTGCCGGGCAGCGGCGACGTCGACGGCTGGGGCTGGCAGGTGGGCGCCGACCTCGAGAACCTCTTTCCGAAGAATTCCGTGGGCATCAACTACGGCCAGTCCGACGGCGGCATGCTGATCTCCAACGACTTCCGGCAGAACAACGAACTGTTCGAGTTCCGCTGGCAGTACCAGATGACCGACGCTTTGCGCTGGGAATTCCGCTATCGCTGGCGACGCGAGCTCGAGCGCCGCATCGGTGCGGAGTTCCTGCAGCGCGACCGCGACGTCCGCGTCCGCTTCACCTACCGGTTCTGAACCGCAACGCCGACAGGCGCCCGGCCGCTCGGCGTGCGGTCCGGTGGCGGCGTCGGCCGGTCCGTACAATGGCCGCTGGTTCCTGACCGGTTGACGCCATGCTGACCGCCACGATGGTCGCCTACCTGGTCGCGCTGCTCGCGATCGGGGCCTGGGCGCAGCGCCGAACGCGCGACACCGCCGACTTCCACCTCGCAGGCCGCAGGATGGGGCCGTGGGTCGCCGCGCTCAGCGCCTCGGCGTCGTCGTCGTCGGCCTGGACGCTGCTCGGCATGAGCGGCGCGGCCTATGCCTGGGGCCTGCAGGCGATCTGGCTGGTGCCGGCCGTAGTCTCCGGATTCGTCATCAACTGGGTATTCGTCGCGCCTCGTCTGCAGCCGGCCAGCCACGCCAACGGCGCGCTGACGCTGGTCGAATTCCTCGCCTCGGGCGTCGACGAGGCCACCGAGCGACGACTGCGCGCGCTCGGCGCGCTGATCATCCTGTTCTGCTTCACTTTCTACGTCGCCTCGCAGTTCCAGGCCGCCGGCACGGCGATCGGGGCCGCGATGCCGGTCTCGGCCACGGTGGCCATCATCGCGGGTGCTGCGATCGTCATCGCCTACGTGTTCCTCGGCGGCTTCTGGGCGGCCAGCGTCCCCGACGCGCTGCAGGGCCTGATGATGCTTCTGGTCGCGCTGGTGCTGCCGGTCGCGGCCGTAATCGCCGTGGGCGGGTTCGGCGGGATCTTCGACGGGCTGGAGGCGCTGGGCGATCCGTCGCTGGTTCGCTGGGCCGACCAGCCGAACCTGCCGCTGGCGGTGGTCTTCGTCGCCGGCCTGTTCGGCATCGGCATCGGCTACCCGGGCCAGCCGCACGTGGTCAACCGCTTCATGGCGCTGGAGAAGCCGGAGTCGATCCGCATCGCCCGTGCCGTCGCGCTGACCTGGGCGGCATTGATCTACACCGGCATGGTGCTGCTGGGCTGGGCGGGCCGGGTGCTGATGCCGGAACTCGGGGACGGGGAGAGCCTGCTGCTGGTGCTGGCCGCCGACCTGCTGCCGGCCGTGCTCGGCGGGCTGATCGCCGGCGGCGTGCTGGCCGCGATCATGTCGACGGCGGACAGCCAGCTGCTGGTCGCCGGCTCGGCAGTCAGCCACGACCTGCGCGGCGGCCGCTTCTCGTTGGCCCTGGACCGTACGGTCATCGTCATCCTCGGCATCGCCGCGGTCGTGCTGGCACTGTTCTTTCCCGCAACCATCTTCGAACGCGTGCTGTTCGCCTGGCAGGGCCTGGGCAACGCCTTCGGCCCGCTGCTGCTGATCCTGCTGATCTACGGCGGCGTAAAGCCCGGCTACCGGCTGGCGGCCATGGCCACCGGCTTCCTGCTGACCGTCGCGCTGAGCTTCGCCCCCGACGCCCCGGGCGACGCCGTCGAACGTCTCGTCCCGTTCGCCCTGGGGCTGCTGATCGCCTGGATGGGGCGTCAGCGGCGTTGAGGGTGGTCCGAAAGGCGAACTTCAGATGATGGGCGCGAAGACGCCAAGGCGCGAAAAGAAAAGCGACAGCGTTAATGAAACCGCAGATGAACGCGGATGAACGCAGAATGACTCGGACGCAGCCAACCCCCTATGTCATCCCGGGCGGAGCGAAGCGACGACCCGGGACCCAGTGTCCTTACCTCGATGATTGCGCTCAGTGCTCGCCATGGAGATCGCGCGGCGTTTCGATGCGGACGCCGATGACGGCCTCGGGGCCGCGCCAGAATTCAGGGGCAGGAAGAGGTGGATCGTTGAGGTAGACCGGCAGTTCTCCTAGAAAGGCTCGGATCCGCGATGGGCCAATGTCGAAATGGTTCGCCGAAAAGAGCACCTGCCCATCTTGATGAAGTTCGCATCCGTTCAGTTTTTCACCCTCGGCGCCCTGCTTGATATCGCAGCGGAATTCGGCACCGGAACGCGAGTCTCGATAGGTGGCTGAAAAGGGCAGTTCGACGATCTGAGTGTTTCGATCGTTTTCGAGCTCTGGAACCCGTTCAACGAAATGAAATCGCCAGGGAGGACGTTCGGGGTTGGATTGGTCGATGAAGACCCACTGACCCATGATCTCCGGCAGAAGGAGGCTGCTGGTTCCCTCATAAAAGCCCGGCGTGTTGTTGGTTCCGAGCTTGTAGTTTTGCTTCACGGCGAACGCTTCTAGCGATCCGGCGTCGTCGTCAAGCACTATGGATACCTGCATTCGGCCAACAAACGGGAAGAAAACCGCTACGTCGCCAACTTCTTCGGTCGCGAGACTCGACACCGGAAGGTCGCAGGTCAGACAGGGTCCGTCGGTGACCTTGTATAGTCTGCCGATCATCCAGTGCAACGGAAAATAGCCTTGCGGGTTCGGTGGAGGATGGACAGTGGCGGTCAGTCCAGTATCGATCGCATCATCACGAATCTCGGAGTTTGCAGTAAAAATCTGAGCTTCTCCAGTTTCGTCGTCATAGGCATAAATCACCAGAAAGAGAATCCCGTTCTGGATCTCCACATAGAAGCCTCGACCACGGTTCGTGTCACTCTGGTCAACGTACATTCCAGGTTCTGGGTAGACCGCAAAAGCAGACTGGAAAAGAGTTGCTGACGCCAGCAGAAGTGCAGTGCTCAACAAGAACCGAATCAAAGATGCTAGCTGTGTTTTGTTTTCGAGAGACATCAAAGGCATCCTGAGGTATACGTTGCAGTCTGGTTTCCCGGCGTCCATGCGTTGCAACCTGTGCTGTTGCAAGCGCGTGCTCTGACCCAGGTGCTTGATGTCACTTCAAGAGGCACCGATTCCTTCACGCCCCTGTAGAAACTATCGGGACTGCTGAACCAACTATTGGAATCCGTTTCGATTTCATACCAGCCAATCAGGCCAGTCGGGGCAGAATAATTTACCCAGTTATCCCCGAAGCAGAGGCCCCTGATGATCGAGACTGTTCCAAATGCTCCTGGTGAGGCTCCACCAGGAGTTCTATAGCCTCCAATCACAGAAGCCATGGTGTCGAGAGCTTGAACAGCATCGCTCTCGTTGACAACGCCTATCGCTTGGGACTGATAGGTCATGCCGGGATCAGACCAGAGATTCAGTCGATCACAGCCGCTCAGGCTGCAACTTCCGTCTGATCCCATGATCGTGCGAAACTCCGGCACTCCGTTACCTCCTGCATATGTGAAACCGTTTCCATATGAATGCGCTTGGTACCCTGCGTTGGGCGGGTAATCATGTCCGATGCCGAGGTTGTGGCCTATCTCATGGGTAAAGTTGTTGAACATCGAGATGCAGCCATCGCCAGTGTTGGCGGTCCATTTGGTTTCGGAATTTCCTGATGGCGAGTCTGCGGCAAGTCCAGCGCCACAGGTGGTTCCTGCATTGGCTTCATCCCATATCAGTAAGGCCAAGTCGGCTTGGTGTGCATTTCGAAGCGGTGTAACTTCTTCAAATGTGTTGCCCGGATAAGTGCTTTTCATCTGCTCTGCCATCGTTATGGCTCGAAACCCGTCGACGTTAGGAGGTGCGGTATAGCTGCTAGCTTCGTAATGAATGATTCTTCCGACAGCATCAACATCGCTATCGTCGAAAGAAATGTTCATCCAGGCTATGGAAGAGTTTGCCAAGGCTTCGATGTCGTAGTTCGAAGCAGCACCAGCGGTAAATAGCAGCAGGATATCGATGACTGCAGTTCCGCCTGACGACTTCGTCCCTGGCTCAGCGACGTCCGGCTCTTTGGAATCCAGTCCAGTATCGAATGCGCCCAAGGTCTTTCCGCCTTCGTGCGCGTTTGCCCCGTGTGCACAGGCACTTTCCAGCTCGTATGCCGCGATATCCGGCTCTCGGATGTACGTGTTTCCATCGGAGCCGTGTCGAATTTCGTACACGATCGGTCCGACGCGCATCATGCCGAAGTAGCCGGTTTGGGTGACTGAAACGACGAAGTCGGCGTACTCGTAGCCCTCGATCGCGCCGACCCAGCTCCAGGCCGAGTCGGTCCATTCTTCGACGTAGCGACCGTTCAGCCGATAGATTTCGCCGGGAAACGGCTCAATCGTGACCGTGGACTGGGCGAGCGGTGCGAATTCGGTCGGCTCAACGCCTTCTCCGGGTGGCTTGGCGGGGTGGAGCAGTGAGTCGAACTCAAGTTCCACCCGGGCGAAGCGGCGGGAGTGTCGATTGTCGATCCCGGCCTCGCGAGCGACTGATTCAGCGACGATCGCGGGAGAATGAATGAGGACCGGTCCTGGTTCAGCGCCGTGCAGGGGTGGGGGCGAGCAGAGCGGCAGCAAGCATGCCGATGCAGAGTAGCGGATTTCGCATTTCGTGTTTCCTACTGGATGAGCCAACGCCAAGTCACGGTAGCACCGGTAAGCAGGCCGTTCAACTCGCGGAAGGACGCCCAGCTTCACAAATGTCGAATTTATTCAGCAGGTTGTTGCGCTTTCCGGGGCGAAGAACCCTGTGCGCCCGGACGAGGAGGGTGAATCGAGCGCGCGATGGCTCCCAGAATCGAGGGCGGTCAAAAGACTTCAGAGTCGCTCGATCCCGGGCCAGGCTCGGGATGACAGGGGCACGGCGCCGTGTTCATCTGTTGTTTTCCAGTTGTTCCCGCCTTTCTCTTCGCGCCTTCGCGTCTTCGCGCCCATCATCTGCCGTTTGTTTTTCGAATTTCTCCGCGTCTCTGCGCCTCTGCGAGAACCCGCTTTCGCTCCCGGTCGCCCGGCCCGGGGCTGATAAAATACGCGGCTGACCTTTCACCATTTTCAGAGGAACACCGTCCATGAGCGGAGACGTCGATATTCGCGCCGCTGCGCGCCCCGAGCCCGATGC
>CAZJSH010000133.1:0-6807 GCA_964548715.1 uncultured Halomonas sp.
CAGGTCGACCTGGAACAGCCCGTCCTCGACCGGCCAGCCCACCCGCTGCTCGAAGCTCCCGACCGGGTTACCGTCGATCAGCGCGTCGTAGAGCTGGAAGCGCAGGTTGACGGTGCCGGTGACGGGCTGGCCATTGTCGCGCAGCTGGCCCTGGTAGGTCAGCGTGCTGCTCTGCGCGCTGGCCAGCGGCGGCCACAGCGCGACAGCCAGCAGGAATGGCAGGCAGGTGATCCAACGAAACGGGCTCATGGCGTTCTCCGAAAAGGGGCCGGGCTGCGGCGACGCGCCAGAAAAACCTGGCGCAGCCACTCTTGCTACGCAATTTCGAAGCGTCGCGCGCCAGACTCGATGCCGCAGGGCGCAGGGTGTGAGCGTTCCTGACCACTTCGTCAGGCCCGGACGCGGCACAATATCGGCCATGAGCGATACGACCCCGGAACCCTCCAACCTTCCCTTCGAGCAGATGCCGCTCCGCGAATACGCCGAGCGCGCCTACCTCGACTACTCCATGTACGTGATCCTGGACCGGGCCCTGCCGCACGTCGGCGACGGGCTCAAACCCGTCCAGCGCCGGATCGTCTACGCGATGAGCGAGCTGGGCCTGTCGGCGGCCAGCAAGCACAAGAAATCGGCCCGCACGGTAGGGGATGTGATCGGCAAGTTCCATCCGCACGGCGACTCGGCCTGCTACGAGGCGATGGTGCTGATGGCCCAGCCGTTCTCGTACCGCTATCCGTTGATCGACGGCCAGGGCAACTTCGGCTCGCCGGACGACCCGAAGTCCTTTGCCGCGATGCGCTATACGGAATCAAGACTCGCGCCGTACGCGAAGCTGCTGCTGGCCGAGCTGGGGCAGGGCACGGTCGACTGGAACCCGAACTTCGACGGCACGCTGAAGGAACCGAAGCTGCTGCCGGCCCGGGTGCCGAACATCCTGCTGAACGGCGGCCAGGGGATTGCCGTGGGCATGGCCACGGACATCCCGCCGCACAACCTGCGCGAGGTGGTCTCGGCGACGATCCGCCTGCTCGAGAAACCAAGGAGCACGCTCGACGACCTGTGCGAGAACATCCAGGGCCCGGACTACCCGACCGCGGCCGAGATCATCACGCCGCGTGACGACCTGCGGGCGATGTACGAGACCGGTCACGGCAGCGTCCGCCAGCGCGCGGTGTTCGAGCGTGAGGGCGAGGAGGTGATCATCACCGCGCTGCCGCACCAGGTCTCGCCGGCCAAGGTGCTGGAGCAGATCGCGGCGCAGATGCAGGCCAAGAAGCTGCCGATGGTCACCGATATCCGCGACGAGTCGGACCACGAGCACCCGACCCGGCTGGTCATCGTGCCGCGCTCGAACCGGGTCGACCTCCAGGCGCTGATGGCGCACCTGTTCGCGACCACCGACCTGGAGAAGACCTACCGGGTCAACCTGAACGTGATCGGCAACGACGGCAAGCCGGGCGTGCGGAATCTCAAGGACCTGCTCGCCGAATGGATCGATTTCCGCCGCGCCACCGTCACCCGCCGGCTCGAGCACCGGCTCGACCAGGTCGTCGATCGGCTGCACGTGCTCGAAGGCTTCCTGATCGCCTTCCTGAACATCGACGAGGTCATCGCGATCATCCGCGAGAACGACGAGCCGAAGCCGGTACTGATGAAACGTTTCGACCTGACCGGCACGCAGGCCGAGGCGATCCTCGAACTGAAGCTGCGCCACCTCGCGAAGCTCGAGGAAATGAAGATCCGCGGCGAGCGCGACGAGCTCGAGGACGAGCGGAAAGGCCTCGAGGCCACCCTCGATTCGCCGAAGAAACTGACCCGGCTGATCCGCGATGAATTGCTGGACGATGCCGAGAAGTACGGCGACGACCGCCGCAGCCCGATCGTCGAGCGGGAAGCGGCCCAGGCGCTGAAGGAGACCGACCTGGTGCCGTCCGAGCCGGTCACCGTGGTGCTCAGCGAGAACGGCTGGATCCGGGCCGCCAAGGGCCACGAGATCGACCCGGCCGAGATGAACTACAAGGCCGGCGACGGCTTCCAGCATGCTGCTCGAGGCCGCTCCAACCAGCTGGCCTGCGCCATCGACTCCACCGGACGCAGCTACTCGATGCCGGCCCATGAACTGCCCTCGGCGCGCAGCCTCGGCGAGCCGCTGACCGGTCGGTTCTCCCCGCCCGACGGCGCGTCGTTCCTGGGCGTGGCGATCGGCGATCCGTCCGACCGGCTGCTGCTGACGACCAGCGCCGGCTACGGCTTCGTGACGAAGCTCGAGAACCTGCACTCGCGCCAGAAGGCCGGCAAGCAGCTGCTGACCGTGCCCGACGGCGCGGTCGTGCTGCCCCCGGCACCGGTCGCCGAGGACGAGGAGGCGGTGATCGTCTGCGCGACGTCCGGCGGTCACCTGCTGGCCTACTACCTCAACGAACTCCCGGAGCTGTCGAAAGGCAAGGGCAACAAGCTGATCCAGATCCCGCCCAAGGCGAGGAAGGACGGCGAGGCCATGACCGGTGCGATCGCGCTGGTCAAGGGCCAGGACTGCCTGGTCTGGGCCGGTCAGCGTTACCTGCGGCTGTCGTGGTCCGACACCGAGGGCTATTGGGGCGAGCGGGCCCAGCGCGGCGGCCTGCTGCCCCGGGGCTTCCGCAAGGTCGAGCGGCTGACGCTGGCCGACTGATCCCCGCACCGGTCCGCCGCGCCCGGCGGCGGACCGTGACTTCTGGCCGACGCGATGTGAACCCCGGCGCTGGCATGCTGTCCATGGGGGAGCGTTGGTCAATCACTACTGGAAGGACACCATGAACCGAATTCACGTTCGATTCGCGGCGGCGCTTGCGTTGCTGCTGGCCGCCGTGGCGGCATTCGCACAGGACGAGGGCCCCGAGTTCGTTACCGAAGTCGAGGGCATTTCCGAGTACCGGCTCGACAACGGCATGAAGGTGCTGCTGATGCCGGATGCCAGCCGGCCGACGACCACGGTCAACGTGACCTACTTCGTCGGCTCCAAGCACGAGAGCTACGGCGAGTCCGGCATGGCGCACCTGCTGGAACACCTGGTGTTCATGGGCACGCCGGACCACGAGAACATCAAGCAGCAGATCACCGAGCGCGGCGGCTTCGCCAACGGCACGACGTGGCTGGAGCGGACCAACTACTTCCAGACCCTGCCAGCCGACGAGGAGAACCTCGAATGGGCGATCCGGATGGAAGCCGACCGCATGGTCAACTCGTTCATCGCCGCCGAGGACCTCGAAAGCGAGATGACGGTGGTGCGCAACGAGTTCGAGATTGGCGAGAACAGCCCGTTCCGCGTGCTGCTGCAGCGCGTGATGGCCACCGCCTACGAGTGGCACGGCTACGGCCGCTCGACGATCGGCGCCCGCGCCGATATCGAGAACGTGCCGATCGAGCGGCTGCAGCGCTTCTACCGCCAGTACTACCAGCCCGACAACGCGATGGTCATCGTCTCCGGCAAGTTCGATACGGAGCGGGCGCTGGACCTGATCGAGGAATACTTCGGTGCCATTCCCGCGCCGGAACGCGACCTCGACACCATGCTCTGGGACACCTACACCCGCGAGCCGTACCAGGACGGTCCGCGCGAGGTCACCGTGCGCCGCTCCGGCAGTACCCAGACGCTGATGGCCGCCTACCACGTGCCGTCGGCGCTGCACGAGGACTTCCCTGCGGTCGAAGCGCTGGCCCAGGTGCTGGGCGATGCGCCGTCCGGCCGACTGCACAAGGCGCTGGTCGAGCCCGGGCTGGCCTCCGACGTCGGGACCTTCGTGTTCCGGCTTCCGGAGCCGTCGCTGCTGCTGGCGTACGTGAACCTGCCTGCCGAAGCCGATCTCGAGGCCGCCGAACAGGTGCTGACCGAGACGCTGGCCGGGCTGGACGAAAACCCGCCGACCGAGGAAGAGGTCCAGCGGGCCGTGGCGTCGCTGACCGCCAACATGGAGCGCACGCTCAACGACAGCCAGCGCGTCGGCATCGGCCTGTCGGAATGGGCCGCGACCGGCGACTGGCGGATGCTGTTCCTGCACCGCGACCGGCTGGAGCAGATCGACGTGGCCGACGTGGCCGATGCCGCGGCCACCTACATCGTCCGCGACAACCGCACGCTCGGCCGGTTCATTCCCGACAGCGAACCGCGGCGCGCGGTCGTCGAGGCCGCACCGGAACCCGAGTCGCTGCTGGCCGGCTACACCGGCCGCGAATCGCGCAGCGAGGGCGAGGCCTTCGAGGCCACGCCGGAGAACATCGAGGCGCGCTTGCAGCGTTACACGATGGACAACGGCGCCGAGATCGCGCTGCTGCCGAAGTCCACTCGCGGCGAGCGGGTGCGCGGCACGATCACGATGCGCCTCGGCACGCTCGAAACGCTGATGAACAGCGGCAGCGTGCCGAGCGCGACGGCGTCGATGCTCAACCGCGGCACCGAGAACCTGACCCGCCAGGAGATCTCCGACCGGGTCGACGAGCTGCAGGCCGGGCTCGGCATCGGCGGATCGACGGCGGTCAGCGTCGGCATCGACACCACCCGCGAGAACCTGATGGAGGTCATCGACCTGATCGCCGAGGTGGCCCGGAACCCGGTCTTCCCCGAGTCGGAGCTCGAGGAGTACAAGCGCCAGGCGCTGACCGGCATCGACCAGGCCAGCGACGACCCCTTCTCGGTCGCGTCGCGCGAGCTGGCGCTCTACACCAACGACAAGCCGGCCGGGCACCCGGACTACATGCCGACCTTCGACGAGGCGCGCGCGCGCATCGAGGCGCTGACCGCCGACGACCTACGCGCCTTCCACGCCCGCTTCTACGGCTTCGACGGCGCGACCACCGCGGCGTTCGTCGGCGACTTCGACCCGGAGGAGCTGCGCGCGAAGCTCGATGAAGCCTTCGGTGACTGGACCCCCGAGGTGACCTTCGAGCGCCGGCCCGATCCGTACACGCCGGTCGAGCCGGCCCGGCTGGTCGAGCAGCTCGACGACAAGGCCAGCGCCGTGCTGCTCGCCTCGCAGGGCTTCCCGATGAGCGACAGCCACCCGGACTACGTCGCGCTGGAGCTGGCCGGCCACATGCTCGGCGGCGGGTTCCTCAGCTCGCGCCTGGGTAACCGCATCCGCAACGAAGAAGGCCTGAGCTACGCCGTGGCCGGTGGGTTCAACGCCCACCCGATCGACGAGGTGGGCTCGTTCTACGCCTTCGCGATGTTCGCCCCCGAGAACCGCGACCGGGTCGAGGAGGTGCTCAACGAGGAGCTGGTCAAGGTCGTCGAGGAAGGATTCACCCACGACGAGCTGGATTCGGCCAAGACCGGCTATCTGCAGCAGTTGGTGCTGCAGCGCTCCGACGACGGCGCGCTGGCCCGGCAGCTGTCGAGCGGCCTGTACTTCGACCGCGACATGTTCTGGCAGGCCGAGCGCGAGGCCGCGATCGAGGCGGTGACGCTGGACCAGGTCAACGCGGCGGTCCGCGAGTGGCTCGACCCCGAAGCGCTGGTGGTCGGCATCGCCGGCGACTTCACCGGCGACGGCGAGGACGCGGCGGAGACCGCCGAAGACTGAAGCAACCCGCGACCGGCCCGGCGCCCCGCGCCGGGCCGGTGTTCGTTCGATCAGCGTCGCGCGGCGCGCGACTGCATCCCCAGGTAGATGCCGGCCAGAGCCAGCCCGGCGCCCAGCCACTGGACGGCGACCAGTTCCAGTTCGAACCAGGCCAGGTCCCAGACCATCGACAGCACCGGCTGCAGCAGCAGCAACAGGCCGACCAGCGAGGCCGGCAGCCCCGGCAGCCCGCGCGTGATCGCCAGCCAGCCGAGCACCTGGCAGACCACCCCCAGCGCGATCAGGCTGGCCAGGCTCGTGGCGTCCGGAATCCCGAATCCGTGGCCTTCGACGAAGTTGATGGCGCCGAGAAAGACCGCGCAGATCAGCGTGACCTGAAGCAGGCGGGCCTCCGGGCGCATCGCCCCGACGCGGACCTGGAAACCGCGCAGCGACAGCAGGTAGCCGGCGTAGGCGCAAGCCGTCAGCAGCCCGAGCACGATCCCGGCCCTTGCTTCGGCGTCCAGGCCGGCCCAGTCCCGGCCGAACAGCAGCCACAGGCCGATCATCGCCAGTCCGGTGCCGGCGGCGAAGCGCCAGCCGACCCGCTCCTTCAGCCAGACGATGCCGACCGTGGCCAGCACGAACACCTGGAAATTGGCCAGCAGCGTCGACAGGCCGGGGCCGATGTAGAGGATCGAACGGTGCCAGAACCACAGGTCGGCGGTGAAGAACGCCGCGATCACGGCCGAGCCGGCCCAGCCGCGGCCGAAGCCGGTGCGCATGCGCGGCGACAGCGCCAGCAGCAGGGCCAGGGCCGCGGCGCCGAACACCAGCCGGTAGAACGCCGAGGTCGTCGCCGGCACGTCCGCCAGGCGCACGAACACTGCCGCGAAGCTGATCATCACGGCGCCGGCGGTGACCAGCAGCGCCGGCGTGGCTCGAGGGGTCGAAGCGGTCATCCGGCGATTGTGCCGGAACGCGCCGCGCGTCGGGTCACTCGCCCGGCGGCGACTTCAGCAGCTCCTGCGCGCCCGCGATGTAGTCGCCCTGGATCAGGTCCACGCCCTGGCGCCAGAAGTTCACGACATCGTCCTCGGATTCGATTTCCGGCAGCAGGATGCGCACGCCGGCGTCGTGGGCGTGGGCGATGAACACATCGAACGCTTGCGCGTCGGCCTCGTCGTCCTTCAGCGCGCGGACGTAGCCAGGATGCATCTTGACGTAGCCGATGTCCGGCCATCGGGTGAGCAGGTCGTCGAACCGTTCG
>CAZJSH010000134.1:0-6515 GCA_964548715.1 uncultured Halomonas sp.
TAGGCGGCGAAAACGCCGGGTAATGGATATTTGGTTGAAAGTGACGCGTATGCACGCCCGCTGGCGGCGGCACGCCATCAACCCCATGAATATTCAGTGCTTTTCCTGAGACGACGCCACAGATATCCGTCATTTCCGACGAAATATCACGACGATTTCCTACAGATCTGCCCGCCATGTTCCTATGGACTCCCGCCGCTTGCCCCGCTGGAATGATGCATGAATCAGCGCGCGGAGGCAAATCCGGGCATGGCCGAGAAACTACTGGACCGGATGCGGCGCGTGATCCGCGTTCGCCACTACAGCTATCGGACCGAGCAGGCTTACGTGCACTGGGCGCGGCGCTTCATCCTGTTCCACGGCAAGCGGCATCCGTCGACGCTGGGCAAGGCCGAGGTCGAGGCGTACCTGACGCACCTGGCCGTAAATCGGAGTGTTTCGCCGAGCACTCAGAACCAGGCGCTGAACGCAATCCTGTTTCTCTATCGGCACGTCCTCGAGATCGAGCTTCCCTGGCTGGAGGAGGTGGTTCGGGCCACGCCGCGCAAGCGCATTCCGGTGGTGCTGAGCCGGGAGGAGATCCGGGCGCTGTTCGGCCTGCTGCAAGCGCCGCACGATCGGATCGCCGGGCTGATGTACGGGTCGGGACTGCGCGTCAACGAGGCGCTGCGGCTTCGCGTGAAGGACATCGACTTCGAACGGCGCGAGCTGATCGTGCGCAGCGGCAAGGGCGACAAGGACCGGGTCACGGTGCTGGCCGATCGCTGCGTGGCCGGTCTGCGCGAACAGGTCGGCAAGGCGCTGGACATCGCGAAGTCCGATCGCGACCGCGGCCGGGGCGGCGTCCTGCTGCCCTACGCGCTGGCCAGGAAGTATCCGAACGCGCAGTTCGAACCGGCCTGGCAGTACGTGTTTCCGGCCGCCCGACTCAGCCGGGACCCGCAGACCGGACGATGGGGGCGGCACCACGTACTGGACCAGTCGGTGCAGCGGGCCGTCAAGAAGGCGGCGCGCGGCTGCGGCATCGTCAAGCGCATCACCTGCCACGCGTTCCGCCACAGCTTCGCGACCCACCTGCTGGAATCCGGTGCCGACATCCGCACGATTCAACAATTACTGGGGCATTCGGACGTGCGCACCACGATGATCTACACCCACGTCGTTCAGCGCGGCGCGCTGGGTGCGCGAAGTCCTCTGGATTCCTGATGGACCCGATCAGCAAGCCGCCTGGCGGCGCTCAGGAGGGTGTCCGGCTTCGACGGCGTTTGGACGCGCACATCAGGGTATCGCCTTCGGCCAACAGCTCGTCGATCGTCCGCGGGTGCTCCGGATCGAATTCGACGATGCCGTGCGAGAACGCGATCGAGTATCCGAAACGACTTTCGAAGTCCGCTCCCTCGATCGATTGCCGAACCCGGCCCACGACCGCTTCGGCGTGGGCGCGGGATGAGTCGATCAGGAGAATCGCGAATTCATCGCCGCCGAGGCGCGCGACAATGCCGGCCTCGCGGCAGGCTGACTCCAAGTGGGCAGCGAACTCGGCGAGCGCGCGCTCGCCTTCGGCGTGCCCGTGGCTGTCGTTGATCTCCTTGAAGTCGTCGAAGTCCATGAAGACCAGGGCCGCGCGAAGCGCCTGTCGAACGCACAGACGCAGACTCTGTCCGGCCACCATCCTGAATCCACGCCAGTTCGACAGCTGGGTCAGCTCGTCGATCGTGGCGAGACGAACGGCGGCGATTTCGCGCTCGGAGATCGACGCCAGGTCCTTCAGCGCGTCCAGGTCGTCCTGGCCGAACGCTCGGGGCATGCTGTCGAGCAGGCACAGTGTGCCGATCTTGCTTCCATCGGGTGCGCACAGCGGGGTGCCGGCATAGAAGCGAACGTGAGGCGGGCCGGTAACCGGCGGATTGTCCGAGAACCGTTCGTCGTTCAGGGCGTCCTCGATCACGAACGGCTGATCGTCCAGGATCGCGTGCCCGCAGAACGAGAGATCGCGCGACGTCTCGGCCACCTCGAGTCCGGCGCGGGACTTGAACCATTGGCGATTGGCATCGACCAGGCTGACCAGGGCGACCGGAACATCGAACAGCCGACGGGCGGTCCGTATCAGGCAATCGAATCGCTCTTCGGGCGGGGTATCGAGCAGGTTCAGCGCTCACAACGCCTGCAGGCGCGACTCTTCGTCCGGCGGTCGTTCGGGCGCCTTCATGACCGACGACGCTCGACCACCCCTGTGGTCACGACCGACCCGGCGGGCTGACCAGGAATGTTTTGGGCGTTTCGTTTCAGGCGCCAGCGTGGTGACGACTGGCTTCGGATCGCCGCACGACGCGGCGTCGCGTGTGCGCGTGTCTTCATGCCTTCAGCCTGCCGCAGCGATCGGCACGGTGCAAGGCCGCCGCCGCGGCCGCCCGGTCAGTCCGCGGCCTGGAACGTGAACGGTTCGGCCGGCTGGAAGTCGGACGAGACCTCACCGGAAAACACGCGCTCCATGTCCACGCCCAGGTTCAAGGAGCGCACCGGCGCACCGGCCGAAAAGTCGAGCCGGTCGAGGTCGACCCAGAAGACGCTCGGCGAGAGCACCGACTCGACATAGTAGCGGCGCTGCTTGTGATCGGCGACGACGCGCCAGCGGGTCGTCGAAAGGTTGGGCTGATCGCTGACGCTGATGCCCCAGGGCACCGAAGTCTGCCGGATGACGCTGAACACCGAGGCGGCGGCGGTCCGCGCATCGGCGCTCTGGACGACGGCGTTGACGTAGAAGTGGGCGCGGACGAAGCGGTCGCTGGCGCGCACCGTGCCCGGCAGGAACTCGCGCGGATCGACGCCCTGCCAGTACTCCAGGATCGCCAGTTGACGTTCGTAGGTCGGTTCATTGGTCATGACCTGATACGAGCGGTCGTGGTGGATCACCATCTCGCCGTCGACGAACTCGATGACGGCGCTGTCGCCGGTGGCGTCCGACAGCGATACGTGCACCGTCGCCTCACGGCCCGGCGGACCGACCGGAACGGCGCCGGAAACCACCAACAGCGGTTCGTCGCGCAGGCCTTCGACGGCCTCGGCGACGGTGGCGTAGCGGTCCAGCAGGTACTGCGGAAAGACCGACACCGAAATCCGCGGCGAACGTCCGTCATCCTCCGGATAGGCGGCTTCGACCTCCCACAGCAGGTTGGCGACCAGGCCCGCCTCGTTCATGCCGTCGGCGGTGGCCAGGTCGTACCCCGACACCGCCAGGCTGCCGTAGGCCGCGGTCCATTCAGCCGATCGCTCGCCGGCAGCCCCCGTACGACGCATCCCGCGCGGAAACACCCACAGGTTGCTGGTCATCGGAAGCTTCCAGTCCATGCTCCGGCCGGTGACGACGCGGTCGTCCGGACCCTGGTAGAGCACCCGGGTGCAACCGTGAGCGGCGCCGGCCAGGATCAACGCGGCGAGGATGAGGCTGGTTCCGAGCCAATTTCCGATCGAGGTTTCGATCCAACGGGTCATGGTGTGGCCTTCGATGCCGGAGACATCCTCGCACTGTACGACAAGCGGTCGCCCCCTGCCACCGACAGCCCGCGTCCGGGACGCACTCGAGACCGATGCGCTACGGGCCGGGCGGCCGCGTCAGCGCGCTCGAACGACCATCCGCACCGCCCTCGCCTCTTCGCCCCACGGCGCGATGTTGGTCATCTGCAGCACCAGCGTGTCGTCCGGGCGCTGGACCAGTTTGATGCGCCAGTGCCAGTCGGGGCCCGAGCCGGCGAGGTAGCTGTATTCACCGGCCAGCAGCGCGCCGTGGCCGGCCACCGGTGTCAGTGCCACGGGTGCGGGCTGGTGCCAGCTGTCGTGCCAGCGCAGGCCGTCGGCAGCCCAGGTCAGCTCGCCGGAGTGCGGCGTGCCCCTGAAAGCCCAGGTGTAGGTCATGCTGTCGTCACCGACCTTCAGCGTCGCGTCGCTGGTCTCGCCCTCGTTGCCGCTGGGGTCGACCCAGAGTTCGGAGGTCCCGGACCACTCGCTGCCGGCCCGGGTCCCGGCCCATTCGTTCAGGTTCTGCATGGTGTCGTCCTCGCTGGCGCCAGCCGGGGCCGCCGCGGCCAGCAGCAGCACGGCGGCGAAGGCGCCGATCCGGTTCCATGTGGTCATCATCGTTCTCCCGCTCCCTGCGCGCCGCCGGGGTGCGGTGCTCGGGACCAAGCTACACCCAACCCTGCCGCCAGCGCGAATCGTCGGTCAGCTCGCGCCAGTCGATCGCGAGTTCGCGTTTCGACAGCACCGCTTCCAGCGTGCAGGCCACCACGTTCTGCTCGTCGTCGAACTCGACCTCGGTGACGAGGAAGTGCTTCTCGCGGCGGACCGGCTCCACCGCGGTCCACTTGCTGTTGAGGAGTTTCTTCGGGTGGACACGGTTCATGCGCCGGCGCCCGCGTCGTCCTCGACCAGCGCCCGATGCACCCGGACCGCCGTGTTGCGCGGGCGGATGGTCCGGCCGGCGGCCTCGAGGTTGGCCCGGCAGATCGACGCGCCGATCAGCAGGATCAGCGACGAGTAGTTGACCCAGAGCAGCAGCAGGACCAGCGAACCGGCAGCGCCGTAGGCCGAGGCCGCGGCGGTGCTGGCCAGGTACCAGGCGATCAGCGAGCGCCCGACGGTGAACAGCAGCGCGGTGATCAACGCGCCGGCGAACACGTCGCGCCACTCGAGCACGACATCGGGAAGAATGCGGAAGATCGCCGCGAACAGCAGCGTGACCACGGTCAGCGAAATCACCGGCTCGACGCCGAGCATCAGCCAGCCGGGAACCGGCAGCCATTGCTCGGCGTGCTCGATGATGGCGCGCACGACAACGCCGAGCACCAGCGATACCAGCAGCACGAAGCCGACCGAGAGCACCATGGTCAAAGAAAGCAGACGGGCCTTCAGGAACAACCAAAGGCTGTTCCTGGTCGGCCGCGGGGCCACGTCCCAGATCTGGTTCAGAGACTTCTGCATCTGGGCGAACACCGTCGTGGCGCCGACCACCGTCGCGGCCAGCCCGGCCAGGGTCGGCCACAGGCCGCTGTCCTGGATGTGGGAGTTCTGGATCGCCGTCTCCACCACGCCGACGGCCTGGGCGCCCATCACTGCTTCGAGCTGGCCCATGAGTTCAGCCCGCGCGGCGTCCTCGCCGAGCACCAGGCCGAGCACCGCGACGACCAGGATCACCACCGGCGCGATCGAGAACACGGTGAAGAAGGCCAACGCCGCGGCGTAGATGAACGCCTGGCTGTCGATCCAGTTCTTGCCGGCCGCCTTGAATACGCCGAGCCAATGCAGCAGGAATGCGCGAATCGCTGAAGAACGGAGGTTCGAAACCATCATCGGTGGCAAGCATACCGGACCGGGCAGCAGAACCGTCTGCCCCGAGCCCGGGCCGGCAGTCCGCAGCGCCGGCGTTCTCCGCCGACCTTCGAGATCAGGGGATTCGGCACCGGCCAGATGAACGCGACCTTCCCGGCCGGGTTCATTCGAACACGAAGGGAGAGAGCGCCGTGCCGATCGACGGCACGCACCCCTCCCTTCGGAAGCGCCGGTCCCGGGGCGGCCCCGGGCGGCGGATCAGGCGGCGCTCTTCTGCTCGAACCAGTCCTCGGTTCCACCTTCGTAGTCGTAGACCTGGTCGAAGCCGGCGTCCTCGAGTTTGCCGGCCGCCGAAGGCGACGCGTCGCAGTCGAAATTGGCGCAGTACACCACGACCTTGCGCTTGCGACTGCCGGTCACCAGTTCGACCTGGTCGGCGAAGTCGTCGCGGGACACGGGGATATTGATCGACGTGCGGATGTGGCGTTCGTTGAATGCATCCTGCGGCAGAACGTTGATCAACACGAAGTCCTCGTGGAGGTCTTCGTTCATGTGCTTGAGGTCGTCACGGGAAATGTTCTTCATGAGGTCCTCCGGGAATTCGTTCGGGGTTGCGGGAAGAAGATGATCGATTCAACCTTCCGCGATGACGCGTGAAACGCGTTGCGCCAGGTCTTCCTTGCCGTGGCGCATGATGTCGTTGAGCGTAACGACGCCGACCAGGTTCTTCGAATCGGCATCGTCGAGCACGAGCAGTCTGTAGACCTTCTCTCGCGCCATGCTCTCCGCGGCGTCGCCGATGTCGTCGCCGGCGAAGCAGTACAGCGTCTGGTCGGTCAGGATCGAATCGACGCGCCCTATGGATGGATCCTGTCCGGCCGCGACGCAGCGCACCGCGATGTCACGGTCGGTGACCGTGCCTTCGAGCCGCTCTCCGGCGGCGTCACTGACGGGAATGAACCCGACATCGAGGACGCGCATCTTCTGTGCGGCCTCTTCGATGGTTGCGGTAGTGGGTACCGTTTCGACACCCTTGGTCATGGCGGCTTGGACGTTCATGTAAGCCTCCCGAACTGTACGAGTGTTGCTCTACCCTAACGCAGGCGCATCCGTAATGTGACGTTCTGGCCGAGCAGGCGCAAACGACGGATCAACGCCTGGGAATGCTTTGTTCGTGAATCCGCATCGCG
>CAZJSH010000135.1:0-6386 GCA_964548715.1 uncultured Halomonas sp.
GCGGGTTCGCGAGCGAGCTCCCTCCAACAGTCGATTTCGGCGAACCCGCTCCCCCGACTGTTGGAGGCCGCTTGCGGGCGAAGGGTTACTCCGCCTGCAGCACCACCTCGAACCGGACATCGACCCGGTTGCGGACGAACTCCGGGTCCTCGAATTCGCCGATGCCGACGTCGAAGCGGGAGCGGTCGATCTCGGCCGAGCCGTCCATCGAGAATTCGCCTGCGGCAACGATCGCTTCGCCGTCGGGCGTGAGCCGGAAGGCGATGGCCTGGGCTGCGCTGATGTCGCGCAGGGTCAGCTCGCCGTCGGCGATGTAGCCGTCGCCGTCGGGCCGGATGGTGGTGCTGGTCCAGGTGCTCTGCGGAAACCGTTCGACGGCAAAGAACTCGGGGCCGAGCAGGGCTTCGTCGCGATCCCGGTTGTCGCTGTCGGCCGACTCCAGTGCGACGGTGACCTCGATCCGGCCTTCGGTCGGCGCGCCCCGGGCCATGCAGTAGCGGACGTCGAAGTCGCCGAAGATGCCGGTGAAGCCGGTGTCCTCGACGGCGCCGCGGAATTCCAGCGTGCCGGCGTCGGCGCCGCCGACGTAGCAGGTCTCGGCCGCGACCGGCAGAGCCGCGAGCAACAGCGCGGGCAGCACGGCGAGGGCGGCGTTTCGTGGACGGAGCTTCAGTTCCATTTCGGCAGCATTCTCTTCAGGACATTGTCTTTCTTGATGAAGTGATGCTGGAGCGCGGCGGCGACGTGGACGCCGACCAGGACCAGCAGCGCGATGCCGAGCAGCTCATGGATTTCGTGGAAAACGTCTTCCAGCGCTTCGCTCGTCCCGACCAGGTCGGGGATGTCCAGCAACCCGTAGAACTCGGCCCCGTAGCCGGCCGCCGAGGAGTAGATCCAGCCGCTGATCGGCAGCATCAGGATCACCCCGTAGAGTGCCCAGTGCGTGAACGTCGCTGCGAGCCGTTCCCAGCGCTTCATGCCGGCCGGCAGCGCGGGCGGACGGTTGAACAGGCGCCAGCCGATGCGCAGGATCGCGAGCGCCAGCACCGTCATGCCGATCGACTTGTGCTGCACGATCAACTGGTATTCCAGTCGAATCGAATCCGTTTCGTCGGCGCGCCACGCCCAGATGTACTGCAGCGCGATGCCGACGACGATCGCCCAGTGGAACAGCTGGGCGACCAGTCCGTAGGCGTTGGGGGTGTTGCGGATCGGAATGTTCATGGAAGCAGGCTACTCTGTGGCGGGTTGGACCATGGACGTCGCGATGAATCCACTGTTTCGCTCCTCTGTTGCCCGCGCGCTGTCGGCTCTGCTGCTGGTCGGGCTCACGGCCTGTGCCAGCACGCCGCGCGGTTCCGATGATACGACGGCCGCGCGAGCGGACTGGCCCGAGCGTCCCGGGCCTGCTGCGGACGCTGCGGTCTATCGGGTCGATGCGGAGGCGTCCGAACTGCGGGTGCGGGTCGCGCCGGCCGGATCGCTGGCCCGGCTCGGTCATCACCACGTGATCGGCGGCCCGGTCTGGTCGGGCGAATTCGTCGTGGCCGACCCGGTTCTTGCCGACCTGGCCATCGACGTCACCGCGCTGGAGGTCGACCGGGTGGCCTGGCGTCGCGACGAGGGTTTCGAGCCGCTGGACCAGGACGCGATCGACGGCACCCGGCGCAACCTGCTCGGGGCGGAGGTGCTCGACGCCGAACGCTACCCGAGGATCGAGATCCGCAGTGTCGCGGTTACCGGGCCCGACTGGCAGGCCGACGTCACGGCGCGAGTGCGGGTGCGCGATGCCGTCACCGAGTGGCGCGTGCCGGTGGTCGTGCAGCGCGACGGCGGCCGGTTGGTCGTCAGCGGCGCGCTGGACGTCGACCAGACCGCGCTTGGGCTGGAACCGTTCTCCGCGGCCGGCGGCGCGCTGCGGGTGGCCGACCGGATGCGGGTCCGGTTCCGGATCGTCGCCGAGCGCGTCGGGGGCGGGGGATGACGGCCGGGCGGCACGCGCCTTGATGTTGCTATGATGCGCGGTCGCACTTCGACGGATCCTGCCCCGTGACCGACGCCACGACTGCTTCTGCCTCCAAGCGCAACTGGTTCACCCGCTTCCTCGATACCGTCGAATGGCTCGGCAATCTGCTGCCGCACCCGGTCACGCTGTTCGCCCTGCTGGCCACCGCGATGGTCTTCCTGTCCGGCCTGTTCGGCTGGCTCGGCGTCAGCGTCGAGGACCCGCGGCCGGCCGCTGCGGCCGGTGCGACGATCGAAGCGGTCAGCCTGATGAACGCCGACGGCCTGCGCCGCATTCTCGGCAACCTGGTCAGCAACTTCGTCAACTTCGCGCCGCTGGGCGTGGTGCTGGTCGCGATGCTCGGGGTGGGCGTGGCCGAGAAGTCCGGCCTGCTGTCGGCGCTGGTACGCGGCATCGTGCTGAAGGCGCCGCGGCATATCGTGACGGTGGCCGTGGTGTTCGCCGGCGTGCTGTCGAACACCGCCTCGGAAATGGGCTACGTGGTGCTGGTGCCGCTGGGCGGCGCAATCTTCCTGGCGCTGGGCCGGCATCCGCTGGCCGGCATGGCGGCGGCCTTCGCCGGCGTCTCCGGCGGCTACTCGGCCAACCTGCTGCTCGGCACCATCGACCCGCTGCTGGCCGGGATCACCCAGGAGGCCGCGCGGCTGATCGATCCGACCTACGAGGTCTACGCCACCGCCAACTGGTTCTTCATGATCGTGTCGACGTTCATGATCACTGCGATCGGCTCGCTGGTGACCATCTTCATCGTGGAGCCCAAGCTCGGCGCCTACGACGACTCCAACGCCGATCCCCGGGTGCTCGACGACAGCCAGATGCAGCCGCTGACCGGCGACGAGAAGAAGGGCCTGGGCATGGCCGCGATCGGCATGCTGGCCGTGCTCGGCCTGATCGCGCTGCTGGTCGTGCCGGAAAACGGCGTGCTGCGCGATCCGGCCGCCGCCGGCGGTACCTTCCTCGAGTCTTCCGGGCCGTTCTTCCGCTCGATCGTGGCCTGGATCTTCATCTTCTTCCTGGTCACCGGGTTTGCCTACGGCCGCGTCGTCGGAACCATGAAGAACGACCGCGACGTGATCGACGGCATGGCCTCGGCGATCTCCACGCTCGGTCTGTACGTGGTGCTGGTGTTCTTCGCCGCGCAGTTCGTCGCGTTCTTCGGCTGGTCCAACCTCGGACTGATCACCGCCGTGACCGGCGCGGACTTCCTGAAGGAGATCGGACTGACCGGTCCGATGGTCTTCGTGCTGTTCATCATCATGTGCGGGATCGTCAACCTGAGCCTGGGCTCGGCTTCGGCCCAGTGGGCGGTGACCGCGCCGATCTTCGTGCCCATGCTGATGTTCATCGGCTATTCCCCGGAAGTCATCCAGGCGGCCTACCGGATCGGCGATTCGACGACCAACATCATCACGCCGATGATGAGCTACTTCGGCCTGATCCTGGCCTGGGCCACGCGCTACGACAAGAAGTTCGGCATCGGCACGCTGATCGCGACCATGCTGCCGTATTCGATCTTCTACTTCATCGGCTGGTCGATCCTGTTCCTGCTCTGGGTGTTCGGGCTGGACCTGCCGGTCGGCCCCGGTTCGCCCACCTACTACGACGGACTGCAGTGAGCGAGCGGGTCGCCACCGAACTGACCTACGAGAAGGGCCGGCGGATGCTGGTCGTCGCGTTCGACGACGGGCAGCGCTTCGAGCTGTCGGCGGCCTACCTGCGCACCCATTCGCCGTCGGCCGAAGTGCGCGGCCACGGCCTTTCGGAGCCGAAGCTGCTGCCGGGCAAGGACGAAGTCGGCATCGTCGCCATCGAGCCGATCGGCAGCTACGCGGTGGTGTTGAAATTCGACGACGGCCACGACTCCGGCATCTACGGCTGGGACTTCCTGTACCGACTCGGTCGCGACATCGACCGCAACCGCGCCCGCTACGCCGAGCGGATGCGCGAGGCGGGTCTGGACGCGCCGTCGTTCACGGCCTAGTGGCCCGCTTGCCTGCCGGACTCGATTCCACGTGCCTCCGTCCACGACCTCACCGATCCGCCGCCTGATCGGCGAACGTCCGGTCGATGAACGCCATCGCGCGTCGATCGACGACAGCCTGCGCGCGCTGGAGCAGGCCGACGAATCGGCCGACGGCCTGCCGGGTCGGATGCTGCGCGCGCTGGGCACGCTGTCGCCGGACAGCGCGACGCTGGCGGCTGCACTGCAGATCTGCCGAGACGACGCCGCGGCCTCGGAGGCCCTGCCCGACGACGTCCGTGCGATGGTCGAACAGTTCGCCCAGGTGGTGCTGTTCGACGAGCGCTATGTCCCGGATACCGAACATCGGGCCGAGGGCCTGCGGCGGCTGATCCTCGCGCTGATCGAGGACGTTCGCGTCGCGCTGCTGGTGCTGGCCTGGCAGCTGGCGCGGATGCAGACGGCCCGCGATCCCGACGCCCGCCGGGCGCTCGCCCGAGAGACCCGGGCCATCCACGCGCCGCTGGCCAACCGGCTCGGCGTCTGGCAGCTGAAATGGCAGCTCGAGGACCTGGCCTTCCGCTATCTCGATCCCGACGCCCATGCCCGCATCGAGCGGCTGGTGGCCGAGCAGCGCGCGGATCGCGAGCGTGCGATCGACGACTTCATGCAGCGCGTCGGCGAAACGCTGACCGCTGCCGGCCTGCGTCACGAAATCAGCGGCCGGGCCAAGCACATCTTCTCGATCTGGAAGAAGATGCAGCGCAAGGGGCTGGACTTCCACGAACTGTTCGACGTGCGCGCGGTGCGCCTGCTGGTCGATGACGTGGCCACCTGCTATGCCGCGCTTGGCCTGGTGCACAGCCACTGGCAACCGGTGCCGGGCGAGTTCGACGACTACATCTCCAACCCGAAGCCGAACCTGTACAAGTCGCTCCACACGGCGGTGCGCGGACCGTCCGGCCGGGTCTTCGAAGTCCAGATCCGGACCTTCGAGATGCACGAGTACGCCGAGCTCGGCGTGGCCGCGCACTGGCGCTACAAGGAAGGCGGGCCGGCCGACAGCGCGCTGGAGGCCCGCATCGGTCTGATGCGCCAGCTGATCGAGGGCAACGAAGACGACGACAGCCTGGTCGAGAGTTTCGAGAGCCTGACCAGCGAGGACCGCGTCTACGTGCTGACGCCGAACGGCGACGTGATCGACCTGACCCAGGGATCGACGGTGCTCGACTTCGCATACCAGGTCCACACCGAGGTCGGCCACCGCTGCCGCGGCGCCAAGGTCAACGGCCGCATCGTGCCGCTGACCCACGTGCTGGCCAACGGCGACCGGGTCGAGATCCTGACCGGCAAGCAGACCCGGCCGTCCCGCGACTGGCTCAACCCCCAACTCGGCTATCTCCGTTCCGGCCGGGCCCGGGCCAAGGTCCGTCATTACTTCCGGCAGCTGGCCTTCGAGGACAACCTCGCCGCCGGCCGGGCCGCGGTGGAGGCCGAGCTGAAGCGGCTCGACGTCGGCGACGCGCCGCTCGACGAGGTCATGAAGAGCTACAACTTCAATCGCATCGATGACCTGCTTGCAGCGGTCGGGGCCGGGGACCTGACGCCGGGCCAGATCGGCCAGGCCGTGCTCCGCCTGCGGCCCGAACCCGAGTCGGCCGAGCAGGCGCTGCCGGTCCGGAAGTCCCCGGCCTCGCCCCGCCGGTCGCCCGGCAGCGAGGTGCAGATCGAGGGCGTCGGCAACCTGATGTACCAGATCGCCAGGTGTTGCCAGCCCGTCCCGGGCGACCCGATCGCCGGCTTTATCACCCGCACCCGGGGCGCCAGCATCCACCGCGAGGACTGCCGCCAGTACCTCCGGCTGGCCGACCAGCATCCCGAGCGCCGCATTCGCGTCGACTGGGCCGACCGCACCCAGACCCGCTACCCGGTCCGGATCCGGATCGACGCCTGGGATCGCAAGGAATTGATCAAGGACATCGGTGCGATCCTGGCGGCGCGCAACCTGAGCGTGTCGTCGATGAGCGCCGGACGCGGCGAGGTGCCCGAGGCGGTGGTCATCGACATCACCGTCGACGTCGGCGATCTCGACCAGCTGTCCGGACTGCTGGATCGATTGCAAGCGATTACCAACGTGATGTCGGTGAAGCGGGTGAGGTAGGGCGAAGGGCTGCCGGATCGGTTCGCGCGGAATCCGCCCTCCCACAGTCGGCTCATTCGAGGGGAGACGAAGGCCTGTGGGAGGCCGGGCCGGTTCGCGAGCAAGCTCCCTCCAACAGTCGATTGCAGCGGGCCGCTTCATCCGGGGCCTGTTGGAGGCCGCTTGCGGGCGAAGGGTGGCCGGTCCGGTTCGCGAGCAAGCTCCCTCCAACAGTCGATTGCAGCGGGCCGCTTCATCCG
>CAZJSH010000136.1:0-6367 GCA_964548715.1 uncultured Halomonas sp.
ACATGACGCGCTCGACCTCGCCGCCGAAGTCGGCGTGTCCGGGCGTGTCGACGATATTGATCCGGTACTCCTCGTTCGACGGACCGCCGGTCCAGGTGACCGCGGTATTCTTCGACAGGATCGTGATCCCGCGCTCGCGTTCCTGATCGTTGGAGTCCATGACCCGCTCGCCGACCTGCTCATGGGCGGCGAACTCGCCGGACTGGCGCAGCAGCTGATCGACCAGCGTGGTCTTGCCGTGGTCGACGTGCGCGATGATGGCGACGTTGCGGAGATTCATGGTGGGACTCTCGACCGGATATCCGGTCCATAGTGAAGGCAGCCGGGCATTATACGCCGCAAGGCAGTTTGCCGGAATCTCCCGCTGCAATCGACCGAACCCGGGTGCGGACGCCCGATCCGGAGTGCCCCAGATCGTGCCCGGCCCGTTACCGGCGGGTTGCGTGGGCGCAGCCGGCCTGCAAGCCGTTGTCGCAGTGCGCAATCAATCGCTCGGTATCCGCCGGCGTCCAGCCTCCGGGCGCAGTGACCTCGACCCACGGACCGATGTAGTCGCGGGCGTAATAGGCGTGCCCGTGCCCGGGTGGGGATCCGAACGACAGCGCCAGGTCGACGGCGAGCTGGAACTGGGTGACCACCGGCATGAAGAACAAATGCTCCGACATGTCGTCGGCCGGCGGATCGCGCATCCAGGGCGGCGCGCGCCAGAGCGATGCCGGGTCGTAGAACACCACCGGGTCGCTGGAATACTGCAGGAAGACGATCCGCATGCGGCCCCAGTCGGCCTCCGCGTCGGCGGCGCTGGCGGTGTGCGAGGCGTAGCGGACCAGCGAACCGTCGCCGATCGTCGGCCGCACCCAGGGGCTGCCCGGCTCGCGCTGCCGCTGGACGTAGTTCCAGAATGCGGAGGGAAACGGCGGCCCGGCCCAGAATGCGCCGTCGATGGGGTCGTCCAGCAGCCGGAACAGGTTGGTCGCGTGCATCGACGACCAGGCACCCAGGCTCAGGCCGTGCACGTACAGGCGCGGGCGATCGTCCTTCGGCAGGGTCTTCCAGTGGCCGTGGACGGCGTCCTGCAGCGCGGTGGCCTGCTCCAGGCCGGTTTCGGTCTCGAGGATCAGCGCCAGCGGCGACTGCAGGTAGGAATACTGCGCCGCCACGGTGGCGATGTCGCCGTCGTGCATGTACTCGACGGGGTCGTGCGAGCCCGGGTCCATCCAGCCGGTCCCGGTCGGACTGGCGATGATCAGGACCTCGCGCTGGAACGCGCCCTGCCGCTTCAATTCGGCCAGGGCGAGCCCGGCGCGCTCCTGCGGGGTCTCCCCGTTGGCGCGACCGACATAGACCCGGATCGGGTCGAGCGCCGGCCGACCGGTGAACGCGGCGATCGCCTCGGCGTCCGGCCCCGAGGTAATGAAATCGCGGCCGGGCGCTCCGATCGCGGCCCAGTCGACAAGGGATTCGGGGCTACCGGTCTTGCGTGGATCCGTCGGCGCCGGCGGCGCGTCGTCGAACAACGCCTGGGCGGCCTCGTAGCTTTCGTCCAGGCCGGCGATCACCCGGTCGAGAATGCCGTCGCGCGTCACGACCACCAGGATCACCGCAACGGCGATCAGGCCGAGTACGTTGGCCCGGCGCGGAGGCATCACGCGATAGAACCGGCCACGAACCAGCCGGAACAGGCCGGCCACCAACCGGCCCAGGGCAAAGGCGACCGCGAAGGTCGCCACTGCCGCAAGCCCGATTCGGACCAGGCGAAGCGCATCGGCAGGCGCCATCCCCATCTTCGCCCGCAGATCGTTCTGCCACGCCAGACTGGAGCCGAGCACCCACAGGAAGAACCCGAAGACCACGATGGCGCAGATCAGGGTCAGAATCCGCGCCGGACGACCGGACAAGCGCGGCAGGTCGGCCGCTTTCCATACCAGCGCAACGATCTGCCCGAGCAGATATCCCAGCGCCGTCACCAGCCCGCCCAGGATCCCCTGGACCTCCGGACCCCGCGGAATCAGCGACGGCGTCAGCGAGGCGGCGAAAAACAACAGCCCGAGCAGCAGGCAAGGAATGGAGAAGCGGCCAATGGCCTTGTTTGCAAACCCGAGCAACCGATTCATTGCAGACCGCGACCCGGCAGGAACGAACCTGGACGATAGCACCGTGACGGGCAGCAGGCGGCCGGGACCGGCTCACCCCGACGGGCGCCATCGTCGTCCGCATCGGCTGAATTCGAACGAATCGTGCATCGCCGATATCGTGGCCCGGAATTCGTATACTCCATCGATCGGAAAACAGGCGCTTCAGGTGGGATCGCGATGGATGAGAACGAACGGGATGTTTCGACCTTGACCGACGAGGAACTCCGCGCCCGGGCGAAGGCGATGAAAAGCTCCGAGATCGTGCACGCGGTGCTGATCGGTTTCATGGTCGGCATCATCATCTACAGCGTCGCGAAGAATACCTGGGGTCTGGTGACGCTGATTCCGCTCTTCTTCATCTTCAGGGTCTTCCACAAGCCGGAGCAGAACCGGGCGCTGAAGAGGGAGTTGGCGGAACGCGGGATGGATGGCTGATCGGCGTGCCGCTGTCCGGATCCGGCAAGAACACGGCCTCGACGAACCACGTCTGCTGACGATCGCGACGGGGGCGACGGGGACGACTGCGGCCGCGACATCCACGCGCAAGCTGCCGGAAACGCTCAGAACCGATACTGCACTCCGACCAGCGCGGTATGCAGCCAGGCGAAGCTGTAGACGTCATCGGTATCGGCGCCCCCTTCCAGCCCGCGGTAACCGGCGGTGATGCGCCATCGATCGTCGAGCGCGTAGCCGAACTTGACGGCCAGATCGATCGCCCGACCGGGGCCGCCGGCCAGGCCGTCGAAATCGAACTCGACGTGCCATCGATCGCTCAGTCGGTACTCCCCGGCCAGGTGCAGGAGGGGCACGAGGCCCAGGTCATCGTCGACGGCCCGGATCTCGCCCTGGCGCAGCGCGATCTCTGCGTCGCGCAGCTTGACGGTGGCCCCCACCCAAAGCTTCCAGCTTCGGGTGTCGTAATACTGGTAGCGATACCCGAGCCGCCAGGAGTTGAACCGGTAGCGCGCCTTCACCGTCTCGTCGGCCACGAAGGTGGCGCCATCGAACCGGACATCGGTGTCGAAGCGACCTGTATCGTCGATCGTCAACGGCGCCAAGACGACCCGAATGCCGTGTCGCTCGTTGATGTTCCAGATTCCGTTGAGCCGGAACGAAGCCGCGGGGCCCGATCCCAGGACATCGGTGAGGTCGAAGCGGTCAGCGGTCGCGTCGTTCGGAATCTGGACGTCGTTTCTCGATTGCCAGGTCGGTCCGGTTTCGAGCTCGAACCGGAACGATCCTTCCTCGCCGAAACTCTTCGCCGGCAGCGCCATGAACAGCGCCGCCAGAGGCAACATGAATTTCCTGATCATCGATCGGATTCGCGGTGAACTCGGGTCGTGCAGTATGCCAGAGCGCATCGAGCGCGGCCTCCGCCGCTTTCGGCTGACGTCGACGAACGCCTGACGGCGATTCCAGCAGCGGCTGGTCCATCCGTGCGGTCTGCGTGCATCCGTCACGGCACGCCCCAGCCCCACGGCGCCTCGGGCGGGTCGACCGTCTCGGCCAGATCGAAATCCACCCGGAACACCCGCTCGGTGCCGAGCCGCCGCAGGTGATAGCCGAACCGCTGTCCGGGCGCAAGCTCGATTCGCCAGACGTTCGCGTGCGCCGGCTCGATGAGCTCGCGGGTGTACTGGTCGGCGGGGAACACCTGCTGGGTGGCCGTGCCGGTGTTGGTCGCGGTGCCGCCGTACATCGTGACGTCGTCCTCGCTGCCGTCTTCGTGGCGGTGGTCGTGCTTCAGTTCCAGGCGTGGGTCGCCGTCGACGGTGACGCGGGTCAGCACCCAGGTGCGGGAGCGGTCCTCGCCGACGACGAACGGAATGCGGATGCGGTCCGGCGTGCATTCGCGGACGTGCATGACCAGGTCCTGGTCGGCGAAACCGGGCTCGCCGTCGGGCTCGAGGATCAGTTCGCCGGCATAGGCGTTGCCGCAGAGCGTCTGGAGCTTGGCCCAGAAATCGTCGAGAGGCGAGGCGGCCACGGGTGCGGCCAGGGTAGTGAAGGCGGCAAGGACGAGGATGCGCAACATGGCCGTGTTCCGGTCGGTGGGCGATTCGATCATCCTCGCACGGATGGCAGGATGCGCACCGGGGTTTCGTTGTATTGAGCCGAGCGCCCGAGCCGATGCTGATCCGGCGGCCCGGGCCCGATTGGCCATCCGGCGGACGCTCTGATAATCTCTTTCGAAGTCAGGGGGTTGTCGTCGAGCGGCCGGATCGCCTGCGCGACTGTTCCGCCACCGAGGAATCCGACATGAAGACATCGATTCGAATCGTCGCACTGGCCCTGTGCGCGGTCGCTGCAGTGGCGGCGCAGGCATCCATGCGCGTCGACAATTTCCGGCTGCTGGACCAGGACCTGCAGGCCCACGAACTCTATTACTACCAGGACGCGACGGCCATCGTGCTGATGGTGCAGATGAACGGCTGTCCGATCGTCCGCAACCTGCTCGGCGATTTCCGCGCGGTGCACGAGGACTATGCCGAGCGCGGCGTGGTGTTCGCGATGATCAATCCGAGCCTGCAGGACACCCGCGAGGCGATCCGGCAGGAGGCCGCGGACTTCGGCATCGACCTGCCGATCCTGGTCGACGAGACGCAGTTGGTCGGCGAGGCGCTGGGCATCGACCGAAGCGCCGAGGTGTTCGTCATCGATCCCCGGACCTGGACGGTGGCCTACCGCGGCCCGTTGAACGACCGGGTCGGCTACGAGACGCAGCGTCAGCAGGCCGACTCCCAGTACCTGGCCGATGCGCTCGACCGGGTGCTGGCCGGCGAGCCGGTCGCCGAGCCGAGCCGCCGGGCCAAGGGCTGCATCATCAATTTCCCCGAGCGCCAGCGGAAGGACGCACACGAGGAAATCAGCTATGCCGAGACCATCGCACCGATCCTGAAGGAGCGCTGCGTGACCTGCCACAGCCCGGGGGGAATCGGCCCGTGGGCGATGACCAGCTACGACATGGTGCGCGGCTTTGCACCGATGATCCGGGAAGTGGTGCGCACCCGACGGATGCCGCCGTGGGAAGTGGCGACCGACTATCCCGCGCTTCATGGCGACCGGGCGCTGACCGCCGACGAGAAGCGGACGCTGGTGCACTGGATCGAAGCCGGCGCGCCGCGCGGCGACGGCCCGGACCCGCTGACCGAGGTCGAACCGGTTTCCGAGGAATGGGCGCTGGGCGAGCCGGACCTGATCGTCACCTCGCCGCCGTTCACCGTGCCCGCCACCGGTGTCGTCGACTATCAGTTCCCGGCCATCCCCAACCCACTGGATCGCGACGTCTGGGTGCGCGCCGTCAGCATTCATCCGGGCGGCCGCAAGGTCGTGCATCACGTGCTGATCGGGACTACCGAAGAGGTCATTCCGGAGGGCGACGACCGCCGCTTCAACGCCGTGTTCGACAACTACCTGTGGGGCTATGCGCCGGGCGCCGACTACTACGAGTATCCCGAAGGCGCCGGGGTCCTGGTTCGCCAGGGCGGCCAGATCCACCTGCAGATGCACTACACGACCTACGGCCGCGAGACCGTGGACGAAACGCAGATCGCGCTGTACTTCCACGACGAGCCGCCGGAACACCACCTGCGCCAGCAGGTCGTGATGGGCACCGACCTGGTGATTCCGGCCGGCGAGGCGCGCCACGAGGAGACCGGTTACTTCGAGTTCGACCGCGAGGCCCAGATCTACAGCCTGTTTCCGCACGCGCACTTCCGCGGGGTGGCCACCGGATTCGACCTGGTCTACCCCGACGGACGCCGCGAGGGGCTGCTGCAGGTGCCCCGCTACGACTTCAACTGGCAACACACCTACACGCTGGCCGAGCCGATCACCGTTCCTGCGGGCACGCGGATCGTGCACACCACCGTCTACGACAACTCCGCCCGGAATCCGGCCAACCCCGATCCGGACAAGACCGTCACCTGGGGCCTGCAGTCCTGGGACGAGATGCTCTACGGCGGGTTCTTCTTCCGCTGGACCGAGGGCACGGCCGAGAATCCGGTCCACGACGACCTGGCCTTCCGGATCGGCCAGTTCTTCGGCGGCTGGGACGACGACTTCGATGGCGTACTGCAGGCCGGGGAGATGCCCCAGCGTATCCGCGAAGCGTTCGAAAGCGGCCAGCTCGACCCGTTCAATGCCGACCGGGATGACGGACTGTCGCCCATCGAGTATCGAAGGTTCGTCGAGCATCGAAGGCGGCAACAGGCCGAGCAGCAGGCTTCGGC
>CAZJSH010000137.1:0-6358 GCA_964548715.1 uncultured Halomonas sp.
GCGCGGCCGGTTCGCGAGCAAGCTCCCTCCAACAGTCGAACCCATCGCCGGCGCCAGATCGACGGCCTGTTGGAGGCCGCTTGCGGGCGAAGGGTGGCCGGACCCGTTCGCGAGCAAGCTCCCTCCAACAGTCGAACCCATCGCCGGCGCCAGATCGACGACCTGTTGGAGGCCGCTTGCGGGCGAAGGGTGGCCTGGCGCCCGGGCGTTGATCGCGGCGGCCCGGGCGGGCATACTTTCGAATGTACCGATATTCCCGGCGCCGCCGAGGGACTGCAGATGGCGACATCGCGGGACCACCCCGTTCAGACCGAACTTCCCGAGGCCATCGACGAGCGCGTCCTGCGCGCCATGGTCGAGCGCTCCACCGTCTCGTTCTGGATCCTCGACGAGAACGAGCGGATCCGGTTCGTCAACCCGGCCGGCGCGGCGCTGACCGGCTACACCGTGGACGAGCTGCTCGACGCGCCGTTCTCGATGCTGATGGACGAGGACCACGCGGCGATGCACGCCGACCGGGTGCAGACCTACGCACGCCACGGCGGTCCGTCCACGATTCTCGGCCAGGTCCGCGAGTTCCGCATCCGTCATCGCGACGGCGAGATGATCGACATCGAGCTCAAGGCCTTTCCGCTCGACGCGACCGAGCACGGTCGCAAGCTGTTCGGGGGGCTGATCAGCGACAACCGCGACCGCAAGAGTCTCGAAGCCCGTCTCCGCGAGCGCGCGACCCACGACCCGCTGACCGGCTGCCTCAATCGGGGCGGGTTCTTTCCGCTGGCCCGTCGTGCCGTGGACTATGCGCGGGTCCACCGTCGGCCGCTGGGCCTTTTGCTGCTGGACGTCGATCACTTCAAGCGGGTCAACGATCGCCACGGCCACCAGGTCGGTGACGTGACGCTGCAGCACCTGGTCTCGGCCATCGGCGGCGTGCTGCGCGACGACGACCTGCTCGCCCGCTACGGCGGCGAAGAGTTCGTGGTCCTGCTGCCGGAGACCGCGGCCGAGCGCGTGGTCGAGGTCGCCGAACGCGTGCGTCGTTACGTCGTCGATCACCCCGCGTCGATCCAGGGCACCGAGGTGCCGATCACCGTCAGCGTCGGCTGCGCAACGCTGAAGCCCGGCGACACCATCGATTCGCTGCTGACCCGCGCCGACGGCAAGCTCTACCAGGCAAAGCGGGCGGGGCGTAATCGCGTGGTCGACGGCACCGACAGCCGCCCGGCCGCGACCGGCTGAGCGGCTCAGGCGAGCCGGGCGAGCACCGTCCGCGCCAGCTGCCGGGCGGCCGCCGGCCGCTGGCGCAGGAACAACTCCGGTTCGATCAGTTCCAGCTCCATGACCTTCGGGCCGTTCGCCGAGGCGACCAGGTCGACCCGGGCGTAGGCGATGTCGCACCCGGTCCGCGCCGCGGCTCGTTCGATCGCGCGCTCGGCCAGCCCGCGCTCTGCGTCGGTCGGGAAATGCGGGTGCACCGTCCCGCCATGATCGTCCTGCACGCGGAACTCGCCGGCCGCGGCGATCTTGCGCACCGCGTGGGTCGCCTCGCCGTCGATCACGACCAGCGAGACCTCGCCCGACTCGACGATGGCCGGTTCGAACGGCTGGATCAGCATGTCTTCGGCGGCGACCAGCCGCTGCCACAGCGCCTCGGCGGCGGGGTCGTGCGGAACCGCGGCCGGACCGTCGGGGCGGGCGGTCAGGCGGTGGGTTTCGCGGCCGGCGCCGGACACCGCCGGTTTGATCACCACCTCGTTCCAGCCCGCCTCAGCGGCGCGGTCGGCCAGCGCTCGGGTACCGTCGCCACGCTCGACGACGATCGTCGGCACGGTCGCGACGCCGGTTTCGGCCAGTTCCACGAGATAGCGCTTGTCGGCGTTCCAGCGGATCACGTCGACCGGGTTGACGACCCGCACGCGGCCGTCGATCCGGTCCAGCCAGGCGGTGAACTCGCCGTAGCGCTCGAAGTAGTCCCAGGTCTGGCGGATCAGCAGTGCGTCGAAGGCGGTCCAGTCGACGGCCGGGTCCGACCAGGCGACCCGTTCGGTGGCGGCCCCGGCGGCCCGGAACGCGCGTTCGAGCAGGCCGTCCTCGGTCAGGATGTTCCGGGTATAGGCATCCGTGCCGGGCGGGTCGATCCAGCGTTCGTCGTTGACCAGCGCGATCGTCGCCATCGCCGCCTACCAGCTGCCGGTGTTCGGCATCGAGGCCCACGGCTCGGCCGGCGGCAGGTCCGGGCCTGCCTGCAGCAGTTCGATCGAGTGGCCGTCCGGCGAGCGCACGAAGGCCATGTGACCGTCGCGCGGCGGGCGGTGGATCGTCACCCCGGCGTCCATCAGCCGTTGGCAGGTCGCGTAAAGATCCTCGACCCGGAACGCCAGGTGGCCGAAATTCCGGCCGCCGGAAAGTTCCTCGGGGTCCCAGTTCCAGGTCAGCTCGATCATCGGCGCCTGGTCGGTTCGGGCTCGCTCGACGTCGTCCGGCGCAGCCAGGAAGATCAGCGTGAATCGGCCCGCTTCGCTGTCCTTGCGCAGCATCTCGACCAGGCCGAGCCTGGCGCAGAAGAAGTCCAGCGAGACCTCGGGGTCGCTGATCCGGAGCATGGTGTGGAGATACTGCACGGCTTGATTCCCGGCGATTGGGCAGGGCGCTATTGTGCGGCAGCCGGGCCGCCGTCGCAGTATGCTCGGATGCATGGAACTGGATCTCGTCACGACGCACCGGCTGGGCGTGGCCATCGCACTGGGCCTGCTGGTCGGTATCGAGCGCGGCTGGCGGGGCCGCGACGAACCGGCCGGTGGACGCACCGCCGGGCTTCGCACCTTCGGCCTGATCGGCCTGCTCGGCGGCGCCACCGGGCTGCTGGCCGAGGAATTCGGAGCGGCGGTGCCGGCGGCCTTGCTGATCGGCTTCGCCTTCATCGGCCTGTCGGGGCTGGCGGCCACCGTCTACGCGCGCACCCATCGGCCGGACGGCGATCAGAGCATGACCACCGAGGTCGCCCTGCTGGTCACCTACCTGCTGACGGTGCTGGCGGGGTTCGGCCGGCTGGAACTGGCCGCGGCGGGCACCGTGGTCATGGTACTGCTGCTCAGCTACAAGGACCTGCTGCACGGCTGGCTGGCCCGCTTGAAGTACCCCGAATTGACTGCCGGCGTCCAGCTGCTGCTGATGTCGCTGGTGCTGCTGCCGCTGTTGCCCAACCAGGGCTACGGGCCGTGGGATGCGCTGAATCCGTACGTCATCTGGTGGATGGTCGTGCTGATCGCGGTTCTGTCGTTCGTCGGTTACTTCGCCGTCCGGATCGCCGGGGCACGGGCCGGCACGCTGTTCACCGCCCTGTTCGGTGGCCTGGCCTCGTCGACAGCCGTCACGCTGAACTTCGCCCGCCTGTCGCGCCGCCGCAGCGGCCACGAGCGGCTGCTGGCCGGCGGCATCCTGTTGGCCTGCGGAACCATGTTTCCGCGCATGCTGATCGTGGCCACCTTGATCCACAACGCTTTGTTCGAGCACCTGGTCGGCCCGACGCTGCTGATGGCCGCGATCACCTATGGCAGCGCGGTCTGGCTTCTGCGCGACCGCAAGACCACAGTGCACGCTGACGACCTGCTGCCCCGCAACCCGCTGGAGTTGTCCTCGGCGTTCGCGTTCGGTGCGCTGCTGGCCCTGATCCTGTTGCTCGGAAAGGCCTTGACCGAATGGCTCGGCGACGCCGGCGTCTACCTGCTGGCCGCCGCCTCGGGCATCGCGGACGTCGATGCCATCACGCTTTCGCTGTCGCGTCTGAGCGAAGACGGTCTGGCGCTGGACGTCGCGGTGCTGGGCATCGTCATCGCCGCCTCGGTCAACTCGCTGGTCAAGGGCGGTATGGCGGTCACGGTGGGCGGGTCGGCGTTGGGCAAGCGCGTGGCCATCCCGCTGGCGGCGGCCGCCGGCGCCGGGCTGCTGCTGGCGCTGCTGCTGGCCTGAGCGCGGCTTGACGCCGGGCCGACGACGATCCGCGATGCTCACGGCCATGTCGCCGCGCTGGATTCTTCTGCTTTTCCTGCTGGCTGCGGCCCAGGTCCGGGCCGACGCGGAGCCGTGGAGCGGCCTGCTCGAGCGCGCCGATTCGCTGCCTCGGTTACACGCGCTGCTGGTTCTCCACGATGGCGAACCGGTCGTCGAACACGTCCGCCGGGGTCCGGGCCTGGACCGGCCGGCGCCGATCAAGTCCCTGTCCAAGACCGTGCTGTCGGCGGTCGCCGGCGCGGCGATCGAGCGCGGGCGCCTGCCGTCGGTCGAGACCCGGCTGACCGAACTGCTCGGCGCGCCGCCCGACGAGGCCGATCCGGCCGTTGCCGACATCACGCTGGCCCACGCGCTATCGCTGCGCACCGGCCTGCGCAGCACGTCGGGCCGGTACTACGGCGCCTGGGTCCAGAGCGACGACTGGGTCCGCCACATTCTCACGCGGCCGATGGCCGACGCGCCGGGCGGCGCGATGATCTATTCCACCGGTTCGACCCACCTGGTCGCCGCCGCGCTGGCCGCGGCCGGCGAGGGCAGCGTCCACGACCTCACCCGGCGCTGGCTCGGCGAGCCGCTCGGCATCACCGTGCCCGACTGGATGACCGATCCTCAGGGCATCCACTTCGGCGGCAACCAGATGGCGCTGTCGCCGCGTGCGCTGGCCCGCTTCGGCGAGCTCTACCGCAACCGGGGTCGCCACGACGGCGTTCAGGTCGTGCCCGAGGACTGGGTCGCGGCCAGCTGGACCGCCTACGGCACCTCGCCCTGGAGCGGCGACGACTACGGCTACGGCTGGTTCATCACCGAGCTGGCCGGCGAGCGCGCCTACTACGGCCGCGGCTACGGCGGCCAGGCATTGATCGTCGTGCCGGCGGTCGGCATGACCCTCGTCATGACCTCCGACCCGAACCCGCCGTCGCGCGGCGGGTACTTCGAGCGGATCAAGCGCGTCGCCGCCGAGGCGGTGCGGCGGGCCGGCAGCCACCGTTGAATCCAGCCGCGAACGGCGCTAGGATTTTCTCGGCGTTGTTCAAACCGTAGGGATTCACGATGAAGTCCAGTTGGATCATGGTGGCCGTGCTGTGCGCGGCCTCGGTCGGCGCGCAGTCGCAGGGATGGGAAGCGACCGCCGAGCAGCGGTGCATTCCCGACATCCGGCCGGCCGAGGACACGGTCGAACTCCAGGGCGCTGCATACGATGTGGTGAAGGACGACGAGCTGACGCTCGCGATCGACGGCGACGCCGACGGCCGCGGTGATCGGCTGCTGCGCGTCCGGCCGGAACACGCGCTCGACCTGGACCTGCTGCGCGGCCTCGTTGCCGGTGCCCGGCGGTTCGAGTTCTATCGACGCGCTCCGGCCGCCCCGGCCGTTCGCCTGGTTCCGTTCGGCGGCCGGGCGGAGGCCTGGCTGGTCCTGCGGTCGTCGGAGTGTCCGCTCCCGGCGTCCTGGCTGAACGACCGGGACGTGGTGATGCTCGATTCGCTGATCTGGATCCGAACCCCCGACGGACCCGAACTGGCCACCGGCGATCGACCCGATCCCGAGGCGCTCGTCGATGCCTATTCCGTGTCGGAGGTGCCCGGCCCCTCGGCCTGCCGGGCCGGCGGACCCGGGGCACTGTCCTGCGGCCTGACCGACGGCGAAGCCTCATGCTTCGCGGCCTGTCCATCGCTCGCCGACTACGCCTGCTGCGCCGCCACCGCCTGCGGCTGCGTGCCGGTCGGCGCCGGGGGCGACTGACCCCGCCAAGCCGATCCAGCCACCCTTCGCCCGGCACAGCCGGCCTCCCACAGGCCTTCGATCCGGCGCCGGCGATCGGTTCGCCTGTTGGAGGGCGCTTGCGCGCGAATGAGTTCAGCGACCCTTCGCCTGCAAGCAGCCTCCAACAGTTTCGTAGCCCGGGTAAGCGCTCGCGCGCACCCGGGGCCTTTTCGCCAGGGTCGTCCCGGGTGCGCTGCGCTTACCCGGGCTACGGGTCGGGCGCCGGCGATCGATTCGCCTGCGGGAGGGCGGATTCCGCGCGAACCGATCGGGCCACCCTTCGCCCGGCACAGCCGGCCTCCCACAGGCCTTTGGTCCGGCGCCGGCGATGGGTCCGACTGTTGGAGGGCGCTTGCGCGCGAACCGGCGAGGCCACCCTTCGCCCGCAAGCGGCCTCCAACAGGCTTTTAGTCCGGCGCGGGCGCTGATCCGCCTGTTGGAGGGCGCTTGCGCGCGAACCGGCGAGGCCACCCTTCGCCCGCAAGCGGCCTCCAACAGGCTTTTAGTCCGGCGCGGGCGCTGATCCGCCTGTTGGAGGGCGCTTGCGCGCGAACCGGCGAGGCCACCCTTCGCCCGCAAGCGG
>CAZJSH010000138.1:0-6208 GCA_964548715.1 uncultured Halomonas sp.
GCCGATCTCGATGGTCGCCTGCAGGCCGGTGACCGCATCATCGGCGTCGCCCAGGGCGAGGAAGACTTCCAGGACGTCGTTGGCTGGCGTCTCGACGAGGTGGTCGATCTGATCCGGGGCGAGCGCGAAACGGTCGTCCGGCTCGAAGTGCTGCCCGGCGACACCGGGCTGAAGGGCCCGTCGAAGATCATCGATATCGTCCGCAACGAAGTGAAGCTCGAGGAGCAGGCCGCACAGGCCCAGGTCGAGGAGGTCGAGGTCGACGGCGAGACGCGTCGCATCGGGATCATCCAGGTGCCGGTGTTCTATGTCGACTTCCGCGGCCGCGCCCGGAACGAGCCGAACTACCGCTCGTCGACCCGCGACGTGCGCCGGCTGATCAACGAACTGCGTGGCGAAGGCGTCGACGGCCTGGTCGTCGATCTGCGCAACAACGGCGGCGGCGCGCTGATCGAGGCCACCACGATGACCGGCCTGTTCATCGACGAAGGCCCGGTGGTCCAGATCCGCGACCACAGCGGCCGCATCACCGTCGAAGAGGACCGCGAACCGGGCATGGCCTGGGACGGTCCGCTGGCGGTGCTGGTCAACCGCTCCAGCGCTTCGGCCTCGGAAATCTTCGCCGCCGCGATCCAGGACTACGGCCGCGGCGTGATCATCGGCGAACCGACCTACGGCAAGGGCACGGTCCAGAACCTGTTCAACCTCGACGACTACGCGCGTCAGTCCGACGACGTGCGGCTCGGCCAGGTCAAATTGACCATGGCCCAGTTCTTCCGGGTCAACGGCGGATCCACGCAGGCCCAGGGCGTGGTTCCCGACATCCGGCTGCCGAGCTACGGCAACCCGGACGAGTACGGCGAGTCGGCGCTGGATTTCGCCCTGCCGTGGGCCGAGATCGAGCAGGCCGATTTCCGTCCGCTGGCCGACCTGTCGCCGCTGATGTCGCCGGCCGAAGCCCGGCATCTCGACCGTCGTGAGTCGAACACCGACCTGCGCGACCTGATCGACGAATTCGGTGAGTTCGAGGAGCTGGCCGACCGGACCAGCGTGACGCTGCTCGAGTCCGAACGGCGGCGCGAGCACGAGGAAGCCGAGGCGCGCCGCAAGGCCCGCTACGGCGGCCTGGCTGCCACCGACGAGGACGACGACGCTTCGACCGACACCGAGGAAGGCGCCGAGGACGGTGCGGCCGAGGCAGCGGACACCGACGCCAGCGCCGCCGACGGCGAGGTTGCCGCAGTCGACGACGAGGCGATCGACGAGCCCGATGTGCTGCTGCAGGAATCGGCACGCATCCTGGCCGACCTGATCGAGTTCGACCAGGAGCAGCATCGCCTGGTCCAGGCAACCGACCCGGTGCTGCCGGGCGACGGCAGCCTGGACTGATCCCGGTCCGGCGCGTGGCGCGCGTGGCCACGACACGAACATCGTGCACGACCGGTCGTCCCGCGGCCGGTCGTTTTTCATGAGCCCGGCGCGACCTGCGGTCGTTCGCGTGGCCGTGCCGGTGCCGCTGCACGGGCTGTTCGATTACGCCCCGCCGGCCGACGGTCCGGCGCCGTCGCCGGGCGCCCGTGTCGTGGTCCCGTTCGGCCGGCGGCGGCTGGTCGGCATCGTGATCGGGCACGCGGCATCGACGGACGTCGATCCCGCCAGGCTCAAGGCCGTGCTGGAGGTGCTCGACGAGGCGCTGCTCGACCGGGAGCACCTGGACCTGTTGCGCTGGACCACGCGGTACTACGCCAGTCCGCCCGGCGAGCTGGTCACGCACGGGCTGCCGGTCGCGCTCCGTCGACCCGAGCCATTCCGTCGTCCGTCAGCGGCCTGGGTCCGGCTGACCGAGGCCGGCCAGGCCGCCGACCTGGACCGCGCACCGCGCCAGGCGGCGCTGGCCGAGGCCCTGGCCGACGGGGCGGTGCGCCGCGAGGCGCTGCACGCGGCGGGCCATCCGGCCGACGCGCTGCGCCGGATGCTCGAGCAGGGTCGCGTCGAGGCCTGCGACGCACCGGCGCGGGCGCCGGTCCCCGGGCCCGTGTTGAATCCCGAGCAACGCATCGCCGTGGCCGCCGTGCTGGCCGCGCGGCACCGTTTCCAGGCCTTCGTGCTGGCGGGCGTGACCGGCAGCGGCAAGACCGAGGTCTACCTGCAGGCTGCGCGCGCGCTGGTCCGGCGCGGGCGGCAGGTGCTGTTGCTGCTGCCGGAGATCGGTCTCACCCCGCAGTTGGTCCGCCGGGTCGAGGCGCGGCTGGGCTTCGAGGCCCACGTCTACCACTCGGGCCTGTCCGACGGCGAGCGGCTGGCGACCTGGGAGGCCGCGCGCAGCGGCGAGGCCCGGGTGCTGATCGGCACGCGGTCGGCAGTGTTCCTGCCGCTGCACGACGCCGGGCTGATCGTCGTCGACGAAGAGCACGACAGCTCGTTCAAGCAATTCGATGGCATGCGCTATCACGGCCGCGACGTCGCCGTCCTGCGCGCCAGCCGGCTCGGCGTGCCGATCGTGCTGGGCTCGGCCACCCCGTCGCTGGAGAGCCTGCAGAACCTGCATGACGGGCGCTATGAACTGCTCGACCTGCCGCGGCGCGCAGGCGGCGCGGCGATGCCGCGCTGGCGCATCGAAGACCTGCGCGGCGTGGCGCGCAAGGACGGTCTGACCGACGCGCTGGTCGAGCGCATCCGCGGTCGCCTCGAAGCCGGCGAGCAGGTGCTGGTCTACCGCAACCGCCGGGGCTTCGCGCCGGTCCTGATGTGCGACGAGTGCGGTTGGCAGGCCGACTGCGACCGCTGCAGTGCCCACCTGACCTGGCACCGCGCGGCCGGACGGCTGAGTTGCCACCACTGTGGCCATCAGCGCCCGGTGCCGCCGCGCTGCCCGGAGTGCGACTCGCCGCGGCTGGCGGCCGCCGGCAGCGGTACGGAGCGCATCGAGCACGCGCTGAAGGAACGCTTTCCGGAGATCCCGGTGCTGCGCGTGGACCGCGACAGCATGCGCGGTCGCGACGAATTCGAAGCGCTGCTCGAACAGGTCGGGCGGGGCGACCCCTGCGTGCTGGTCGGCACCCAGATGCTGGCCAAGGGCCATCACCTTCCGGGCATCGGCCTGGCGGTGGTGCTGGACGCCGATACCTCACTGTTCAGCGGCGACTTCCGCGCGCCGGAGCGGCTGGCCCAGACGGTGTTCCAGGTGGCCGGGCGGGCCGGACGGCGCGATCCCGGCGAGTTCGTGCTGCAGACCCGTCATCCGGAGCACGCGCTGGTCCAGGCGATGGCGGCGGGCTCCTACCTGCGCCTGGCGGAGCTGCTGCGGGCCGAGCGCGCCGCCGCCGAACTGCCGCCGGCGTGGTCGCTGGCGATGGTGCGCGCCGAGGCGCAGTCGGCCGATCTCGCTCGTGCATTCCTGGCCCGGGTGGCCGGCACGGTAGGAACCAACGAGGTCCGGGTGGCCGGCCCGCTGCCGGCGCTGCTGCAGCGGCGCGCCGGACACTGGCGGTACCAGCTGTGGTTGATGGCGCCGGACCGGGCGCCGATCCAGCGCCTGGTCGCGCAGCTGCTCGACACCATCCCCGCCGAGCGCGACGCGGCGCGCGTGCGCTGGCACGTCGACGTCGATCCGCTGGAGCTCTGATCGGGGCAGCGGACCGGATATGAAAACGCCCGTCCGGAAGGGGACGGGCGCAGGAGCTTCGGCGCGGGTCCGGTCGAGCTCGGCGTCAGCCGTCGTCGGCCTCGTCGCCGACCGTGGCCTCCAGCGTGTAGCCGAGTCGAGCCGGCTCGCCGCCACGCGGCGGGTTGATCCAGATCACGCGAATGCCCTGGCGTTCCGCGGCGCGGTCGACGGCATGGACGTAGACATCGGACCGGGACGGTCCTTCGGCCTGCGTCGATGCGGGTTGAGCCGTCGTGGCGCAACCGCTCAGCGCAAGCGCTGCCGAGGCCAGTGAGAATGCGGCTGCGAAGCGGAAGAGACGAATCGTCATGAGGATCTCCTGCATTGCTGTGCCGAGTGCAACAGCCTCATCCTACGCCTGCCCAAGGAACCCTGCAACGACGGGACTTTTCGACCCTGCGCCGTGCCTGCAATTCCGAGAGCATCGGATCGATCAGTCCATCGATCGATCGTCGCTGTCGTCGTTCTCATCGCCGACGGTGGCTTCCAGCGTATAGCCGATCCGCGCCGCCTCGCCGCCGCGCGGCGGGTTCAGCCAGATCACCGTGGTCATGCCCTGCCGATCGGCGGCTTCGTTGACCCGGTGAACGTAGACGTCGGACTCGGTCGGACCCTTGGCCTGGCGCGAGGAGGGGTCGGTCATCGCGGCGCAGCCGGTCAGCGCCAGCACGGCCGGGATCCACGCGAACGTCAATGCGGTACGAAGATTTCGAACGGACATGTCGTGTCTCCTTCTGTATCGGGCTTCAATGACAAAAGTGTACGTCGTCAGCGTGATTCTTTCCGCCGAACCGCTGCCGGCGTCTACTGCCGGATCGTCCGGGCGACACCGCCGCGGCGCGCGTCGGCGGCGGCCTCACCGTCGGCAACGGCGTGCACGCCGCCGAAATAGAGGTTGGGCTCCGGCCAGCGCTTGGCTTCGGGGGCATTCCGGGTCAGCCAGTCGGCCACCTGCTGGGGCCAGGCCGCGTGCGGATGCTCGATCGCGAGCCGGTCCCCCTCGACGTGCAGGCGCGGCGCGCGGATGGCGTCGGCCAGGTCGAGTTCGAAGTGCATCAGGTTGGCCAGTACCTGGGCGATGGCGGTACGGATCCGGTTGGACCCGCCGCTGCCGAGCAGCATCCGGCGGCCTTTGTGCAGAACCAGGGTCGGCGCCATCATCGAGGCCAGCCGGCGGTTCAGCGGCCAGTTGTGGAAGCCCGGCCGGTTCAGATCCTCCTCGCCGAGCATGTTGTTCAACATGAACCCGGTCCCGGGTACGACCCGCCCGCAGCCTTCGCCGTTCGAAGCGGTCATCCCGGCGAAGCCGCCCCGGGCGTCGCGCACACCGATGTGCGTCGTGCCGCGGCTGACCCGCAGCTCGCCCTCGAGCTGGCGAAAGGTCTGCATCAGGCGGCGATTGCAGCCCAGCGTGTCGGGTTGCTCCAGGCGCTTGCGCTCGTGCTCGCTGACCCGCATTGCCGCGGTCAGGGCATCCAGGTGGACGTCGTCGCCGAAGCGGATCCCCGGCGGCAGCCGGTGCTCCAGCGCCTGGGTCATCAGCGCCACCATCAGGCCGCCGAAGGCCGGCGGCGGATTCGACCAGACCGTGGCGTCGCCCAGCGTCCAGCGCATCGGACGGCGCCAGTGGACCCGGTAGCCGGCGAGGTCGGCCAGCGTCAGGTGGCCGCCATGGGTCTGCGCGTCCTCGGCGATCGCGATGGCCTGCTCGCCGTGGTGCAGCGAATCGGGCCCGTCGGCCGCGACCCGTTCGATCCAGTCGGCGAGCGGTCGATTGCGGATCATCGCGCCGACCTCCGGCAGCGGCGCGTCGTGTGAAGCGAGGCCGAACATGACGCCGGACTCCGGTGTGGCGCGCACGATGGGTTCGAGAATCCGCAGCGCGAAGGCCTGGGTCGCGGTCAGCGCGCAGCCGTCCCGCGCCACGGCCACCGCCGGCTCGACAAGCGCGGTCATCGGCAACGTGCCGTGGCGCCGCTGCAGCTCGAACAGCCCGGCGACCATGCCCGGCGTCGCCGCGGCACCCATGCCGACGTGGAATTCCTGCACGTCGGTGCCGAAGTTGCCGTGGATCGGGTAGAACTCCAGCGCGTCCATGCGCCGCCGGCGCGGCGTCTGGGTGAAGAAATCGGCGATGACCGGGGCCTTGCCGGGCATCCGGATCATCGCGTGTCCGCCGCCGCCCGGCGAGCAGAAGATCGGCTCGGCCACGCAGGCCGTCCAGGCCGCGGCGACCAGCGCATCGACGGCGTTGCCGCCGGCGGCCAGGATCAGGCAGGCCGCGTCGGTCGTTTCAGGGTGGCCGCTGGCGACCTGGGCGGAGTCGGGAGAAGACACGCCTGCATTCTGCCCGCGGCCGCGCTGGATGTGAACCGCTTCGCAGACCGGCCGGGGCGGGATCGATATACTCGGGAGCAGGAACAACGCAGGAGATACGCGATGCGACAAGGGGCATTGAAGAGTCTGTTCACGCTGGCCGTGCTGGCCGCGGCGGCCCCGTCCATGGCGCAGGTGCCGGGCGATGTCACGCTGGACCCGGTG